>NZ_VATP01000020.1:0-58045 GCF_005781125.1 Escherichia sp. E2748 | reverse complement strand
GGAAAGCCACGCTCTTTCTGGTAAGAAATCAGCATATCCAGCACCTGCTGCTGGCATTGAGTTAACGTCGTCATGCCGCCATCTCCCTGACCAGTTTTTCAGCCTGCTGGCGAACCTGCGCCAGAAAGGCCTCACCACATGCCTCAAGTTCATCGCGCCCGATGTAGCTGATTGCCGCTCCCTTCCAGGTCTTGTCGAAAACAGCAATAGCACCAGCGAAGAAAGCGCCTGTCGGCACCTGCTTCTCATCCTTCGGGATAAACCAGGCAGGCAGTTCAAAACCAATACGCCCGCGAATAAAAGCAATATGGTCTGCGTCTTCCGGCCACCACACTTCGCTGGTGGCAGCTTTGATCAGGAAAACATAGCGCCCGCCCTTATCACGCATGGCACTGGCATGTTTCATGATGTAACGCATGCCGGTGATGTATTGCCCCTCATGCTGACTGGCGCGGCTGTATGGGGGATTACCAAAGGCAGCACCTTTAAGCTCCGCAAGACGTTCTGACCAGTCATGCGCCAGCGCGTTGTCTTCCGCCGTGTAATACGCGGCACATTTGGCGTTATCACCGTCAGTGAACAGATCCAGAACAAACGGGCCAAACAGGGTGTTAATTCCCCAGAAAATGTTGTCCGGCGTGCGCCACTGATCGCCCACTTCCTTCAGTTCATGGGCTGGTTTGTTTCGCAGCTCCACCAGCGCCTGGCAATATTTATTACTCATTAAGCCCCCACGTAATTCCCTGACAGATACCACTCATCACCCGATACAGCGCGCTTGCTGCTTTTCCGTAAGCACCGCTCACGGCGCGCCAGAAAATTGTTTCGTTCTGACTGGGAGTGGCTTTCACGGAATGCCTCCATCCACACCGTTGCAGCACGACGGAATAAACCTCTGGACTCCAGATCTTCTGCCTGCTGAATCAGGCGCAAAATCACCCGCTGATCATTAGTGCCGACGTAGCTTTTACTGGCCACACTCATATGCTTCAGCACCGGCTCAGGTGGCAACACAGCCTTGCGAGAAAAATGCCTGTGTGTTTTGCCTTCACTGCGATAAGCGACACGTCTGCACTGGCGTAACTTACGGGTCGTATTCAGTACACGGGGACGTGGAAAGTATGCAAACGCATTCGCAATATCACCGGTCGTACATCCAGGATTGCTTTCAATGAATTTTTGAATCTCACTCATCAGGCTCATGCTCACCCCCTGAATCCTGCCGGGATCTGGCTGTAGTCCACATTGTTGTAACTGGCTTTGAAGTACGGGTCTTCGCATCTGGCTGCCGATACCGCAGGAACTTCCCAGGATTCTTCGAAATGACGATCCGGACCAAAGAACGTGACAGCCTGTTTAACAAATTGTGTGCCGCTGTTACCCATCGCAGATATCCAGCCCGCGTAGCGTTTCACACCTTCCAGCATGGTTTCGGGGTTTACCCCCTCATTCAAACGGGCTTTCCAGGCTTTGAAGGCTGCAGATTTTGAATTGCCACCAGCACGTTTGGGATATGCCAGCCATGCCTGTTCAAACTCCGGAGAGTATTCCGGTCGGTTTGAACGAACCCGCACAGACTCATCAGCAGATTCACCAACAGCTATTGGTTCATTGACTGGTTCTTTGACTGGTTCAAAAGAGTGACTGGTTCTGGGTGAATCTCCTGCACTACCCCCTGGTGCAACTCCTGCACTACCTGGTGAATTTGCTGCACCAGATAGTGAATTATTTGCACTACCCCCTAGTGAATCTCCTGCACCATCCAGATGAAGGAGATAGATATTACTTGAGTTACCTTTTTCACCTTTCCGGGTGACTTTTTTTACCAGCCCGGACTCACAAAGGGCCGCAATATGATTCATCACAGAACGTTTGCTAATCTCGCACTGGTCAGCAATATGCTGGTAGCTGGGCCAGCACTCACCCTGATCGCTGGCATTATCAGCCAGCTTGATCAGAACCAGTTTTCGCAATGGATTACCCACTCGAATTTTCATCGCTTTAACCATCAGCTCCATACTCATGCTGCACCTCCGAGATGCTTCATGTTTTTTCCGGAGCAAAAGGCTATAAGCGGCATACTGACTCGGTAATTACGGCCCAGCGGTTCACAAATCACCTTCTGACATTCACGGTCAACCAGGCTAACACGTAGAACATGCCCTGCAGGCGTGGTGTACCACTGCCCAACTGTAGGAATTGATGTTTTTTTACGCTGAAGCAAACGGCAAATATTGAGGATCAACGGATTAAGCATGACGATGCCCTCCGCTGATATTCAGGAGACGGTGAATATGAAAATTAGCCTTATCCGCCAGACGAATACGTTCAGCCTGCAAGTTAAGAAGGGTTTCTACCAGAACCTGATGCGCCTGCGGATCCGAAAGAGTTACCTTGCGCAGAGCACGTAGTGCAGTTGTTACATAACTGAGTTTATGTAAGTCTTCATCATTCAGACGAGAGAGGGCTGGGACAGTAGCCATGATGGCAGCCTCCGATAACAGTGAATTACCTTCACCACCGGAAACGCCAATTTCGCTGGTGGTGAACTGAACGGGGTTGGCGTAACCGGCGTTATCGGAAACCGGCGCACCTTTCGGTGCCCCCGTCCAGCCCACCATAATTTGGGTGTGCGCAGACGCAGACGATAAAAAAGACGCTGGCGCGTCATATATCGCCGATAACATTTCCAGGACGCCAATCCCGGCACCCGCTTTATAAGGTGCCTGAACAGTGTAACGTCCCGGAATGGCAGAATCAATGTGCTGGTGGTCCTTCACACTCAACAAAATCACGCCTGAATTTCCACAAAGGACTAAAACACTCATGCGGGTAGTCTTTGCGAAGATAGATAACGCGCTGTGTTTCTGGCTCCCAACGAATAACATGGACATAAAGCCCTCTTCCGTCACGAAACCAGCGGTTAAGTTCCTGCACAACTCGCCCCCCACAGTCAGGTAAAGTTCTCTGTGGTTACTTACAGCCAGGTGATTTGGTAATCTGCATTCATGCCGTAACAACAGGTGTTCAGCGACGCTGACCACCTGCTGTTGCGACAAACGGTTATTTGCCGTTAAACTGTTCATGCGTTAGTTTCTCCACAGACACAAAACGCCACGACGCCCGGAGCTGCACACTCGCGGGCGTCACTCTTTTCTGGAGCGCAAAAGATTTTGTAGACCAGTGCTGCATGCTCCTGGAGCTTCGAAATTGACAGATACAACTCATCATTAATTGCTGTCTGCTCGTGTGGCTCCACTACCCCATCTTCGATTGCCGAACGAATCTGCTTTGAGTAACTCCCGATCTGTTCGATGACTTCCAGCAGGCGCTGGTTTATATCGGCGTTCTCCACTTCCTCAATTTCAGGAAGCGATACAAACACCCCACCAGCAGACTGTGCGACAGCATCCGCAATGTAGTGAGTGCCAGCCGCGCGCTGTAAAATCATTGCCCATCCCAGCGGGAAAATCTGATCGCCATCTGCACGAAGGCGGTTGAATAAAGCGTTCTCTGTTACATCCAGCCACTCAGCAGCTTCAGCGTACCCCCCCGGCAACGCCGCGATAGTTTTTCTGACAGCTTTCACGTACCACTCAGGCTGTTTTTCTACTTTCCAGTGATGCTTACCCACGGTTAGCCTCATCGTTCTGTGGTTAAAAATTGAAGGTGTTCTGTTAATCTTTCGGATAGATATCCGGTCTTAAGTCAGATTTCGTAATTGCACCTGACGTGCATTGCTCAAGTTTTTTAGCCAGCACAAAACTGGCTTTTTTATAACCATTGAAAACCAGCCGTAAGTAGCCTGGTGTTGAGCCAACTTTTCCGGCCAACTCGCCCTGCTGTTCTTTGGTTAAAGAGTCCCAATACGCTTTCATACAATATGTACCTCCGATGTACATATTACATGATTAAAATGAACCTTCAAGATACTTGTACCTTAACGGTACAAGGGTTTTAATTTCATTATGAAAACAGTCCATGACATCCGGCGGTCTAACGCCAGAAAACTGAGAGATGGTGTTGGCGGGAATTCTTCCTTTGCCACCATGATTGATCGCGAGCCAACCCAGACCAGCAGGTTTATGGGAGATGGTGCAACTAAAAATATCGGTGACAGCATGGCACGGCACATCGAAAAATGTTTCGACCTGCCTGTCGGATGGCTTGATCAAGAACACCAGACAACGAACATCACAAAAAAACCTGATGTTTCAATCACTAACAAACAAATAACGTTAGTCCCTGTCATATCATGGGTACAGGCCGGAGCATGGAAAGAAGTTGGCTATTCTGAGGTTGATTTGAGCACAGCAGAAACTTATCCCTGCCCTGTACCCTGTGGCGAAATGACTTATATCTTGCGGGTGATTGGTGATTCAATGATTGATGAGTACCGCCCGGGAGACATGATTTTTGTTGATCCTGAAGTCCCTGCCTGCCACGGTGACGACGTTATTGCATTGATGCACGATACAGGCGAAACCACCTTCAAGCGGTTGATAGAAGATGGAACACAGCGTTACCTCAAAGCATTAAACCCAAACTGGCCTGAACCTTACATTAAGATCAACGGTAATTGCTCTATAATTGGTACAGTGATTTTCTCGGGAAAACCAAGAAGATACAAAATAAAGGCCTAATCAATATTTATGAACCTGCTTCGGCAGGTTTTTTTATACTTGACAATGTACCTTTGAGATACATAATGTATCCAAAAGAAACATGCAACAGGCAAGATTCAAACAAAATTTGGTTGTAACACGGCGTATGGCACATGCGTCGTTAGCGGTCTGGGGACGTTAAAGGGGACAATCCACTCCTTGCTCGGGCAAACAAACCAGGTAGCCGGAATGTGCAAGTCAATGATGATGCTGATAAGACGCCTAACCAGCGTGGCGATTCGGTTTGACGCCTGGGAAGAGACCAGGGTGCAACGATAAGAGCATTTATGGAGCCGCGACAAAGTGTGGTGCCGTAACTGGCTAAGTGCTCTCAGCGTTGTGGTAATCCGCGAAATGGCGCGGCGGTAAGTATGGCGGGGTTACTCTTTCCCCGTTGAGGACACCGGATTGTCAGGCTGACCATACGCCTGAGTGACAATCCCGCCACAACAGCCACTGCTTTGGCGGTACCAGTTTGTACACTTGCTTCCGGCTGGTACCGCTCTTTTTACAAAACAGAGAAGAGCATCACCGGACGACGGGCTCATAACCCAATCCATCCGGGCGGCTGTCACCGCAGGTGTTCTTCTCTGTTTTGTGGAGAAACTAACCGACCTTGCAGGGTCGATATGATGAGGAGCAGCAAAATGGCTAGCGAACGCAGTACTGATGTGCAGGCATTTATCGGGGAGCTGGACGGCGGCGTATTTGAAACCAAAATCGGCGCAGTTCTCAGTGAAGTCGCTTCCGGTGTGATGAACACGAAAACCAAAGGTAAGGTCTCACTCAACCTGGAAATCGAACCGTTTGATGAGAACCGTGTGAAAATCAAACACAAACTCTCATATGTTCGCCCGACTAACCGCGGGAAAATTTCCGAAGAAGACACCACCGAAACGCCGATGTATGTCAATCGCGGTGGTCGCCTGACTATTCTGCAGGAAGACCAAGGACAATTACTGACTCTTGCCGGTGAGCCTGACGGAAAACTCCGCGCAGCAGGTCGTTAATATCGTTCTTAATAAACTGATTATTTATCTCATCACTGAATATCTTTATATAGTGAGGACTTATTATGTCTCAGAACTTAGACGCAACCGCAATTAATCAAATCCATGCCCTTATTTCTGCTCAGGGTGTTAATGAAATTATCAGTAAGATTGGTGCCGATGCTGTGGCATTGCCTGAGAATTTCCGCATTCATGATCTGGAAAAATTTAATTTAAATCGCTTCCGTTTCCGTGGTGCGCTTTCCACTGCCAGCATCGATGACTTTACCCGTTATTCTAAAGATCTTGCAGATGAAGGCACCCGCTGCTTTATCGATGCCGATAATATGCGAGCCGTCAGTGTGCTTAACCTGGGTACTATTGATGAACCAGGTCACGCAGATAACACCGCCACTCTCAAACTGAAAAAGACAGCACCGTTCTCTGCTCTGTTGTCTGTTAACGGCGAGCGTAACTCCCAGAAGTCACTGGCAGAATGGATTGAAGACTGGGCCGACTATCTTGTGGGCTTTGATGCTAATGGTGACGCTATTCAGGCAACAAAAGCGGCTGCGGCGGTCCGTAAAATCACGATTGAAGCAAACCAGACCGCTGATTTTGAAGATAATGACTTCAGCGGCAAACGCTCCCTGATGGAGTCTGTCGAAGCGAAAACCAAAGACATTATGCCAGTGGCATTTGAATTTAAATGCGTTCCGTTTGAAGGCCTGAAAGAACGTCCGTTTAAATTACGCCTCAGCATTATCACTGGCGATCGTCCTGTACTGGTTCTGCGCATTATTCAGCTGGAAGCGGTGCAGGAAGAAATGGCTAACGAATTTCGTGATCTGCTTGTTGAGAAATTCAAAGACAGCAAAGTAGAAACCTTTATTGGTACTTTCACCGCCTGATTTCATTACTGCAAATGCCCCTGCGGGGGCATTTATGGAAACATAATTTACTCAATAATCGCCGGATGGTGAGGGCTTCCTTTTACCAAAATTCAGCGCGGTGCAGCGCATATAAAGTGGAGAACGAAATGTCATTTATTAAAACTTTTTCCGGGAAGCATTTTTATTATGACAAGATAAATAAAGACGACATCGTTATTAACGATATCGCGGTTTCCCTTTCAAATATCTGCCGCTTTGCCGGTCATCTTTCTCACTTCTACAGCGTCGCCCAACATGCGGTGCTTTGCAGCCAGCTGGTGCCGCAGGAATTTGCTTTTGAAGCGTTAATGCATGATGCAACAGAAGCGTATTGCCAGGACATCCCCGCACCACTGAAACGCCTTCTTCCTGACTATAAACGGATGGAAGAAAAAATAGACGCCGTAATCCGTGAGAAATACGGGTTACCTCCGGTTATGAGCACGCCAGTGAAATATGCCGATCTCATTATGCTGGCAACCGAACGCCGCGATCTCGGGCTTGATGATGGCTCTTTCTGGCCTGTACTGGAAGGTATCCCGGCAACAGATATGTTCAAAGTGATTCCACTGGCACCGGGCCATGCCTACGGGATGTTTATGGAACGTTTTAACGAGTTATCGGAGTTACGCAAATGCGCATGAATGTTTTCGAAATGGAAGGGTTTCTTCGTGGGAGATGTGTACCGCGAGACCTGAAAGTGAATGAAACAGATGCTGAATACCTGGTGCGTAAATTCGATGCGCTTGAAGCTAAATGTGCGGCACTGGAAAACAAAGTAATACCAGTGTCAACTGCACTGCCACCAGCAAATGAAAGTGTTTTGTTATTCGATGCTAACGGAGAAGGCTGGCTAATTGGCTGGCGTTCTCTCTGGTACACCTGGGGGCAAAAAGAAACCGGAGAATGGCAGTGGACATTTCAGGTCGGGGACCTTGAAAACGTCAATATCACTCACTGGGCAGTAATGCCGAAAGCACCGGAGGCTGGAGCATAATGATCACGTTTACCGACAAAGAACTGATTAAAGAAATCAAAGAGCGAATTGGGAGCCTGGACGTTCGAGACAATATTGAGCGCCGTGCTTATGAAATAGCGTTAGCTTCGCTGGAAGCCGAACCTGTAAGCCAGACTTACAAGTTGAACGAGCTATCTGGCAACTCTCCGGTAACTCCGGCTGGTTGGATAAGCTGTAGTGAGCGAATGCCGAACGACGCGCAGTGGTGCGTAGTGGACACAGAAGGCGGGTATTACGTGCAATGCTGGTCTGAAGGTCAAGGATGGCTTGGAGATGACATCAACCTAAGTAATTGCGATGTAATCAGATGGATGCCGATACAAGAACCGAAGCAGGAGGTGGAGTGATGAACAACTTAATGATCGACCTTGAGACGATGGGGAAAAATAAAGATGCACCGATCGTTTCCGTTGGCGCGGTGTTCTTCACCCCAGAAACCGGAGACATCGGACAAGAATTCTATACGGTTGTCAGCCTGGACAGTGCTATGGAGCAAGGGGCTACACCTGACGGCGATACCATCCTGTGGTGGTTGAAACAAAGCCCTGAAGCACGAGCTGCAATCTGTATTGATGATGCTTTGTCGATCAGCGATGCACTCTCTGAACTGAGCCATTTCATTAATCGGCACGCAGACAATACGAAATATTTAAAAGTCTGGGGTAACGGAGCCAACTTCGACAACGTAATTTTACGCGGAGCTTATGAGCGAGCTGGACAAATCTGCCCATGGGCGTACTGGAATGATCACGATGTACGCACGATCGTTACGCTTGGGCGTTCCATCGGATTCGACCCAAAAATGGACATGCCTTTCGATGGCGAACGGCACAACGCCCTGGCTGATGCCCGTCATCAGGCAAAATATGTTTCCGCTATCTGGCAGAAATTAATTCCTGCCACCAGCACAGAATTATGATTTTCCCGGGTGCAGCCGGTTTTGATGGAGAAAATTATGAACACCTTGTTTTTACTGATGGCTGAATTCAATACCCCAAACATTGAACTCTCAGCAGTTAGCCAAAAGTACTTTGGTATGAGTCCAGCCACAGCAGAAGCAAAAGCAAATGCTTGTAAGTTACCTGTTCCAACATATCGCATCGGCACATCACAAAAAGCAAAACGTTGCATCAATATTCAGGATCTTGCGGAATACATAGACAAAAGACGAGAAGAAGGACGAGCTGAGTGGGAAAAGGTCAGAACGGATAAACAAAAATATAACTAAACTAAAACCATGAATAACCCGTGTATATACGGGTTATTTTTCTTTATCGCCATCTTTTCTTGATTTGAACAATCCACTAACAACGAAGCCAACCAAACCAACAATGCTAATTGTACTTGTACCTAGTAATGCAACGATTGCTTCAACTGGAGGCTTTCCTTCATGAGCAATAAGAAACGATACAAACATTACGGCTACAAATAAGCACCACCACGACATAAACCAAACCGTGAATGATGCCATTTTTGTCCGAAGTTCATTGTCTATTTCTTTACCAGTTGCGTCAGCTATCTTATCGCGTACTTGTGATTTGAGCATATCAAGCTGAGCTTGAAGACTGTCCATTCTGTGCTGCTGCATAAACTCATGCAATGCACCTGTATTAGAACCAAACTCTTCTTCCTCCAGAATAGCTTTATTTTCTGAAGAAGAATCATCATCGCTCTCATGATTAGACGGCTCAAATGCAGATTTAAAAACCTGTTCTTGACTGTCAGTATAGTTTAAGGATGCTTCAGAGCGACCATTTTCAACACCTGCAGCCGCTCCGATAAGTTTATAGATATCTGAATTGCGAGACATGTCATCCCTGAATATTACTTTTTCAGAGGCCCTGACATTGCTGTCGGTTATTCAATAAATCATGATAATAAGTCTTGATCGCATCATCTGGGATGATTGACGAGCCAATACCATTATAAGTTTGTGACCAAGGCGTACCTGGCATATGAGTTAGAGTTGATAACTCAATTCCATTTTTCGAGCCGTAAAATTTATAAACAGCCCCTATAATGCTCTCTGCTTGCGGATCCATAGTAACAATGCCACCAAAAGGAGCTACTGCTACATTCGTAACAGGCTTATTCCCATAATCTTTGAAAGCATCGTACATTCCGGGAATAACCGGACCGTACTTCCACGCAGAGACACATTCGTTGAGCAAAGGCTTACCTGTTAATGCTAAATAGTAACCATGGGCAATATAAGTAAGCTTCTGCAGTTGCATGTGGGTCAGAGGATTATGATGTTGGTTTCCCAACGTTATGAATTTATTGGCTATTTGTACCGGGCTGTACATAACCACCCTCCTCATTACACTGAATGTGCAAACAGTATCATCACTGTTATCTCAACCTAGCACGAACAAAAAAATTTTGGAAGATTGCAAGAGCAATTCACTGTGTTTATAACCAGTAAACAACTGTACATATACACAGGTTACAAATTGGTGGCGAATTATACATGCAGACGTTGCGATGTCAACAAAGCTACCATCACAGTGTTTTGCACCTCACACTGTTTATGACAAAAAATCTTTTGATAGGTTCCCAATAGGCTCCCACAAAACACATAACCAATTGTTTTTCAAAAACGATACATCCTATCGAGCATAGGAGCAATAGAGAAACGGTATGCGGGATAAGCGGTTTGTGATTCTGCTGACATGGCGATTTTTTAAGCATCTGGTGAATTGGGGGCGCTACTATAGCATAACGAATATGCGATCAGGCAATGTGGCAGCTTCGATGCCCGGTTGTCGGTGTTTAAGTGAGAATTATGGTAAAGTAAGGACATTCTTAACCCCACTTTCGAGGTGCACAATGGAAAAGACCACAACGCAGGAGTTATTGGCGCAGGCTGAAAAACTCTGCGCGCAGCGTAATGTGCGCCTGACACCGCAACGTCTCGAAGTGCTGCGCCTGATGAGCCTGCAAGAAGGGGCTATCAGCGCCTACGATCTACTTGATTTGCTGCGCGAAGCCGAGCCGCAAGCCAAGCCGCCGACGGTTTATCGCGCGCTCGATTTTCTGCTTGAACAAGGTTTTGTGCATAAGGTGGAATCCACCAACAGTTATGTGCTCTGTCATCTGTTCGATCAGCCTACGCATACTTCAGCCATGTTTATTTGCGATCGCTGCGGCGCAGTGAAAGAAGAGTGTGCAGAAGGCGTGGAAGACATTATGCATACGCTGGCGGCAAAAATGGGTTTTGCCCTGCGGCATAATGTGATTGAAGCACATGGTCTCTGTGCGGCATGTGTGGAAGTTGAAGCGTGTCGTCATCCTGAACAGTGCCAGCATGATCACTCTGTGCAGGTTAAAAAGAAACCGCGTTAAGAGGGCGTACATCCTTGTACACGTCGGGCAGGAGGGATTAATTACCAGCGGTAATCATGGCGTTTTTCCCAGCTATCAACCTCTTTTTCTGCCTGATCTTTCTGGTAACCGTAACGTTCCTGGATTTTACCCACTAACTGGTCACGCTTACCTTCAATGACCGTCATGTCATCATCGGTCAGTTTGCCCCATTGCTCTTTCACTTTACCTTTGAACTGTTTCCAGTTACCGCCGACTTCGTCTTTATTCATATTCAAATCCTCATCGTTAGGTGGTGAATGAGTGTACGCTCACTTTTCTTCTGAACGTGGGATTAAGTGTAGTCAGGAATTTGGCTTAGGATTATTTATTCAGAACTTTTAACCGTCATGTTGCTGAAAACCAGGTTCCATTACGCCAGTGACGACGCCAGATAACCGCCAGTGAAAGCCCGCGCAGCGCCAGAAAGACGGTTAACGCCAGCCATAAACCATGGTTACCCAACCACGGCAACGTCAGTAGCGTCAAAGCGAACCCTGCTGCTGCGACTGCCATACTATTGCGCATTTCGGCAGCGCGCGTTGCGCCAATAAACATACCATCCAGCAGATAACACCAGACTCCTACCAGCGGTAAAATAACCTGCCAGATTAGGTAGCGATCGGCCAGTTGCTGAATCTGAGTTAACGACGTTAGCAACGCGATGATATGTTCACCCGCCAGCAAATAAACCACCGAAAACAGCAATGCCACGATCCCCGACTGGCGGCATGCTGCGCGCCAGACATCCAGTAACTGGCTACCGTCGCGCGCACCATACGCCTGACCGGAGTGGGCTTCAACCGCGTAGGCAAAACCATCCAGCGCATAAGCGGTAAAGGTGAGTAGCGTCATCAGGACTGCGTTGACGGCGATAATATCGCTCCCCAGCCGCGCCCCAAGAACCGTTATTGCGCCAAAACAGAGTTGTAGCAGCAGTGAGCGCAGCATAATGTCGCGGTTAAGCGCCAGCAAGCGACGGAAGTTTCCTCGCCAGGCAGTTTTCAGCATTTCGCCGGAGATGCCACGTAGTTTGAGGATTTTACGCACCATTAGCAGACCAATCATCAATGTTGCATATTCCGCAATAACCGTCGCCAGCGCCGCGCCCTGCACGTTCATATGCAGCCCCATCACCAGCCAGACATCCAGCACAATGTTGAGGATATTGCCAACCACTAACAAAATCACTGGCGCGCGGGCATATTGCACGCCGAGCAACCAGCCGAGCAGCACCAGATTCGCCAGCGACGCCGGTGCGCTTAACCAGCGGATTGCAAGAAAGCGCCGCGCCTGTTCCAGAACCGCTTCGCTACCACCAACAATATGCAGCGCCAGCTCGATAATCGGCGTACGCAGTAAGGCAATCAACGCTCCGGCCCCCAGTGCCAGCAGCAACGGCTGCACCAGTGCACGCGCCAATGCCTGAGGATTTTTGGCACCATAAGCCTGTGCAGTAAGCCCGGTAGTGCTCATACGCAAAAACAGCAACAGCATAAAGAGAAAACTGGTCGCCGTTGCGCCAACCGCCACGCCGCCCAGATAAACCGGACTATCAAGATGACCAATGACCGCCGTATCAACCAGTCCCAGCAAGGGAACGGTGATATTGGAGAAAATCATGGGTAAAGCCAGATGCCAGAGTGCCTTATCAGATGAAGTGAGGAATGCCATGCAGACAAGCCTGATGAAGAGAGATTAAAAACAAACCGCGATGCCAGGCGGCATCGCGGTATCAGAGATAGATTACAGCCAGTCGCCGTTGCGAATAACACCAACCGCCAGCCCTTCAATGCTGAAGCTCTGCTGACGAAGGTCAACGACAATGGGTTTAAACTCGCTATTTTCTGGCAGAAGTTCGACTTTATTACCCTGTTTTTTCAGACGCTTAACGGTAACTTCGTCATCTATACGCGCGACAACGACCTGACCATTACGCACATCCTGGGTTTTATGCACTGCCAGCAAGTCGCCGTCCATAATGCCGATATCTTTCATCGACATCCCACTGACGCGCAGCAGGAAATCGGCATTCGGTTTGAACAGGGAAGGATCGACCTGATAATGACCTTCAATATGCTGCTGCGCCAGAAGCGGTTCACCGGCAGCCACACGACCCACCAGCGGCAACCCTTCTTCCTCTTCCTGCAACAGACGAATCCCGCGCGATGCGCCGGAAACAATTTCAATAACGCCTTTGCGTGCCAGCGCCTTCAGATGTTCTTCTGCCGCATTTGGGGAACGGAACCCCAAACGCTGCGCGATTTCCGCACGCGTCGGCGGCATACCTGTCTGGCTGATGTGATCACGGATGAGATCAAACACCTCTTGTTGCCTGGCCGTTAACGCTTTCATTCCGCCCCCTGGGTGTATATACAGTTATGCTGTGAGTATATACAGCAAAAGGTGATTTTGGAACCATAAACTACACAATAAACCAGAGATTTATCGAATTCTGGAAGGGTTATCCAAAATGCGACCATAACAGAATGCACCAGGTAATCACGGCGACGATAATAGCGATCAGCACCGCGGCAGAGCCCATATCTTTCGCCCGCCCGGAAAGCTCATGGTATTCAGAGCCAATACGGTCAACCACCGCTTCGATGGCACTATTGAGAATTTCCACAATCATCACCAGCATGACAGAACTAATAAGCAATACTCGGGTTATTGCATCCACATCCAGCCAACAGGCAATAACAACTGCCAACAATACCGCCACGCCTTCCTGACGGAATGCCGCTTCGTTGATCCATGCGGCACGTAAACCTTTCCAGGAATAGCCAGCAGCTTTGATAATTCGGGTGAATCCAGTGGTATTATTGGCCATCGAAAGAACCTTTTTACATTATGAGCGTCAATATCAGTGTACCGTTGAATCCGAAGATTACGGTTAGCGTAACGTCGCGCGAAACATGAGCGGATACCACAGAATTTCCCATGACTTTCTGCTATCCTTCCCGCGCATTTGCATTATTAACCAGAGGCTTTACATCGTTTATGTCCGGCTGGCCACGAATTTACTACAAATTACTGAATTTACCATTAAGCATCCTGGTAAAAAGCAAGTCTATTCCGGCAGATCCTGCCCCGGAACTGGGACTCGATACCTCTCGTCCAATTATGTACGTTTTACCGTACAACTCAAAAGCGGATTTGCTGACGTTGCGCGCCCAGTGCCTGGCGCACGACCTGCCTGACCCATTAGAGCCGCTGGAAATAGACGGCACGTTACTACCGCGCTATGTGTTTATTCATGGCGGGCCGCGTGTTTTCACCTATTACACACCGAAAGAAGAGTCTATTAAGCTGTTCCACGACTATCTCGATCTGCACCGCAGCAACCCAAATCTGGATGTGCAGATGGTGCCGGTATCGGTGATGTTTGGTCGTGCGCCGGGGCGCGAAAAAGGTGAAGTTAACCCGCCACTGCGCATGCTCAACGGCGTACAGAAATTTTTCGCCGTGCTATGGCTCGGTCGCGACAGTTTTGTGCGCTTCTCTCCGTCAGTTTCGCTGCGCCGTATGGCGGATGAACACGGCACGGATAAAACCATCGCCCAAAAACTGGCACGCGTGGCGCGTATGCACTTTGCCCGCCAGCGTCTGGCTGCCGTAGGGCCGCGCCTGCCAGCTCGTCAGGATCTGTTTAACAAACTGCTCGCCTCCCGCGCCATTGCCAAAGCGGTAGAAGACGAAGCGCGCAGCAAAAAAATCTCCCATGAAAAAGCGCAGCAGAATGCTATTGCACTGATGGAAGAGATTGCTGCGAACTTCTCTTACGAGATGATCCGCCTGACTGACCGTATTCTGGGCTTCACCTGGAACCGACTTTATCAGGGCATCAACGTCCATAACGCCGAGCGCGTTCGCCAGTTGGCCCACGACGGTCATGAGCTGGTGTATGTGCCTTGCCACCGCAGCCACATGGACTACCTGCTGCTTTCTTACGTGCTGTATCACCAGGGGCTGGTGCCGCCGCATATCGCCGCCGGGATCAACCTGAATTTCTGGCCTGCCGGGCCGATTTTCCGCCGTCTGGGTGCGTTCTTTATTCGCCGCACGTTTAAAGGCAATAAACTCTATTCCACGGTTTTCCGTGAGTATCTCGGCGAACTGTTCAGCCGTGGTTATTCCGTCGAGTACTTTGTGGAAGGCGGTCGTTCGCGTACAGGCCGTTTGCTGGACCCGAAAACCGGTACGCTGTCGATGACCATTCAGGCGATGCTGCGTGGCGGCACACGTCCGATTACGCTGATTCCGATCTACATCGGTTATGAGCACGTCATGGAAGTGGGTACTTACGCCAAAGAACTGCGCGGGGCAACGAAAGAGAAAGAGAGCCTGCTGCAGATGCTGCGCGGTTTAAGCAAGCTGCGTAATCTCGGTCAAGGCTATGTCAACTTCGGTGAACCAATGCCGTTGATGACCTACCTTAACCAGCACGTGCCAGACTGGCGTGAATCTATCGATCCCATCGAAGCGGTGCGTCCGGCCTGGTTAACGCCGACGGTCAATAACATTGCTGCCGATCTGATGGTACGCATTAACAACGCGGGCGCGGCTAACGCCATGAACCTGTGCTGTACTGCACTTCTGGCGTCACGTCAGCGCTCACTCACCCGCGAGCAGTTAACCGAGCAACTCAACTGCTATCTGGATTTGATGCGCAACGTGCCTTACTCCACGGACTCTACCGTTCCTTCAGCCAGTGCCAGCGAGCTTATCGATCACGCGCTGCAGATGAACAAGTTTGAAGTTGAGAAGGATACTATCGGCGACATCATCATTCTGCCGCGCGAGCAAGCAGTGCTGATGACCTACTATCGCAACAACATTGCGCATATGTTGGTGCTGCCTTCGCTGATGGCGGCAATTGTCACCCAGCATCGCCACATCTCTCGCGACGTATTGATGGAGCACGTCAATGTGCTGTATCCGATGCTGAAAGCGGAGCTGTTCCTGCGCTGGGAGCGCGACGAGTTGCCGGGCGTTATTGATGCGCTGGCGAATGAAATGCAACGTCAGGGGCTGATTACGCTGCAAAATGATGAATTGCATATCAACCCAGCGCATTCCCGCACGCTTCAGTTGCTGGCCGCAGGCGCGCGCGAAACGCTGCAACGTTATGCCATCACTTTCTGGCTGCTGAGCGCCAACCCGTCGATCAACCGCGGTACGCTGGAGAAAGAGAGCCGCACCGTGGCGCAACGTCTCTCCGTGCTTCACGGCATCAACGCGCCAGAGTTCTTCGACAAAGCAGTATTCAGTTCTCTGGTACTGACGCTGCGTGATGAAGGGTATATCAGCGACAGCGGCGACGCCGAACCGGCAGAGACGATGAAGGTCTATCAGTTGCTGGCGGAGTTGATTACGTCAGATGTACGTTTGACGATTGAGAGTGCGACGCAAAGCGAAGGGTAATCGGTGAGAGTTGCCGGATGCGGCGCAAACGCCTTATCCGGCCGACCATAATCTGCAAATTCAATAAATTGCGATTTATTGTGTAGGCCTGATAAGCGCAGCGCATCAGGCAGCCCAGAAGAAAGCCGGATGATCATCCGGCTTTTTTACATCATCAGAAATGCCAGTAACTCATTGCCAGCCCTAAAAACAGCACCAGGCCAACATAGTTATTATTCATAAATGCTTTAAAGCAGGCTTCACGCTCGCGGTTGGCAATCAGTTTTTGTTGATAAACAAACAGAGCGCCAGCCACCAGAATTGACCAGTAATATCCCCAGCCTAAGCCATTTAACTCACCGATGATTGCCATCAGCGCCAGTACGCCAATCTGCAAAATACCGATAATCAACTTATCGTATTGGCCGAACAGAATTGCGGTGGATTTAATACCAATCTTCACGTCATCGTCACGGTCGACCATCGCATATTGCGTGTCGTAAGCCACCGCCCACAGAATATTGGCAAGGAACATCAGCCAGCAGCTTAACGGCACCGATTCACTCACAGCGGCAAAAGCCATTGGAATCGACCAACCAAACGCCGCACCCAGCACCACTTGCGGTAAATGGGTATACCGCTTCATAAACGGGTAAACCCACGCCAGCGCCAGTCCGGCAATCGACAACAGAATGGTCATCGTGTTCAGTGTCAATACCAGTAAGAACGAAAGCAGCACCAGCACCACAAATAGCGTTCGCGCCTCTTTCTCCGTAACCGCACCGCTGGGAAGTGGTCGGTTTGCCGTGCGCTTAACATGGCCGTCAAACTTACGGTCAGCATAGTCATTCACCACGCAACCGGCGGCGCGCATCAGCCAGACGCCTGCGACAAACACCGCCAGGATCCAGAGTTGGGGAACACCTGGGGTCGCCACCCACAGCGCCCATAACGTTGGCCAGAGCAGCAGTAACGCGCCAATTGGCTTATCCGTACGCATTAAGCGGTGAAACGCCAGCAGCTTATTTTGCGTCAGACTCCACTCCATATTTTTTTCCTCTTAGTACAACGGTGACGCCGGTAAAAACAGCTCGGTCAGCAGCAGTGGCTTACCGCTTAATCGCAGGCGGGAACGTCGCCCCCACAATCCGGCATCACGGCCTATCTCAATAAAGTCCCGGGTTAATGTCGATGATGTGAACAGATAGCGGCCTAACGGCGTTTTACCTAATTTTTGTAACGCCAGCTCGGGGCCACTTAACGTTGACACAGGAACGACGGTACGTCCGGCGAGCCAGGGTTCACCATCAGCACATAACAATATTTCTCGTAACCAGTAACGGGGCTCTTTCGGCAGCAGCGGTAATTCTTCGGGGATTTCATTCTGCTCGACAAACCCTTCACGGATCATCGTTACGCTCACCGTTTTTCCCTGCTGTTCAAAACGTTTAGTCATGGAATCTTCCAGCAACAACCAGTCGAGCAGTTGCGGTTCCAGCGCAGGGATCTCTGCAAAATAGCGCAGCGCACGCAGTTGCGTTAACGCGGGGTGTGACATGCCGAACTCTCCGTTACATAACGTAAAGGCATTGTATCGCAGAAAAGCGATAACGGGAGATGTAAAGCATATTAAGTGATCTAATACGCAACAAAAACGCAACAATCACTGGGAGGGAGAAAAAAAGGTGCGCCCGAAGACGCACCAGTTGTTGCAAAATCAGCACTGTGGGGCGTACTTACCCCTTGCCTTTTACACTGCTGATAAAGGTGGAACGGGCAGATGTCGATCCCAGACGTTCAGCTTCATCAAGCAGTTTTAACGCCTTATCAACATCACCTTTCGCGACAGCGTTTTTGATCGCGGTATTAAAATAACTTTCCGTGTCGTTGAGCATCGGTTCGCTTTTCTTCGCTGGCGCCGGAGCGGGTGCAGCCACGGTTGGTGCCGCCGTGTTGCCTACCGTAACCGGAGCTGGGGCGGAAGAACCAAATAACGGCCCCACCAACACGCTGGAGCTGGAGTTGGTTTTCACTTTCAGTTTCAGCAGGCCATCAGTGGTATGACGGGCAACCGGATCTGGAATATCTGGCACCGAGTTACCAACACCTTTGGCATAGGCTTTTGCCGGGTCGAGCAGTTGCGTCGTCTGCTGGAGATCTTTTTCCGTGGTAAAGACCAGAACATACAGTTTTTGTTGCCCCAGTGCTGGTGTCAGGCGCATCACTCCTTCCAGACGATCGGCGCTCATGACGCCAGGTTCCTGGTAAGTGAAATAACTGCTGGGGAAGAAGGCAGATGGCGTCATGTTTTGATCAAGAATCAGCACGTTCGGCGCAAATACACTGGTTTGTTTGTTCACTTCGCTGGTCAGCGTAAGGGTCAGTTCGCCAATGTTTGCCGGAACGCTGTATGCCGCAACCGGGCCACTGATACCAGGAACGTTCAACCGTTGGCCGCCAGTCGCTAACTGGGTAGTCTGAGTTTTGGATTGATCGACGGGTGTCCAAGTTAATTGTTGCAGCGCAGCAGATGGAATGGCAGGCGCGTCACTGGTGTTTTGCGGTACGTAGTTGACGTCGGCGAGGCTAATTCCAGGCGCGCTCGCCAGCAACCCTGCTGATAAACAGAGGGCGATGAGACTTTTATTCATTTTCATTGTTTTCACCTCAAAATCTGGAGTTCAGCGGTAGCCAGGCAATAGCGCGCTAAACCGATAATCAGAGGGGCTTGCGCCCCTTATAGATAATGGCAACGTGTTTTTATGCCGGATGCGGCGTAAACGCCTTATCCGGCCTACATTCGGCAACAGTTGTAGGCCTGATAAGACGCGGCAGCGTCGCATCAGGCGTTGGTTGCCGCATGCGGCGTAAACGCCTTATCCGGCCTACATTCGGCAGCTGTTGTAGGCCTGATAAGACGCGGCAGCGTCGCATCAGGCGTTGGTTGCCGGATGCGGCGCAAGCACCTTATCCGGCATACACATTGCTATTACCACCAGATTTCCATCTGGGCGCCGAAGGTCCACTCGTCGCTATCACCGCGACCGAAGCTACCACCTTCGAAGCTCGCCGGAACGGCTTTACCGTAGTTCGGGTTGGAAGAGGAACTACCGTTGTAGTCATAGCCCCATTTCTCATCCCACTTGGCGTAGGTTGCGAAGACACGAATAGCCGGGCGTGACCAGATGCTGTCGCCAGCCTGCCATTGTTGTGCGAGGGTAATTTTGTACTGATTGTTCTTGTCGCCAGTGCGCTGGGATTCGACGTTGTCGTAGCCGATCTCCATCAAAGTGCTCATGATTGGCGTCCACTTGTACATCGGGCGAATACCGACGGTCCACCACTTGGTGCCGTTATCGTTATCCCAGTTGATATCCTGATACATACCCACGTACATCATGTCCCAGTTGTCGCCCATCGAGATCGCACCATGATCAAGAATACGCAGCATGTGACCGTTGTTGTTGATGTTGTAGGCAAAGTGTTCGTTATCAAACGCGACGCCAGAGCCCTGTGACAGACCTTTACCCTGCGAGGTCATCGAGTCAGTTGCGTACTGAACAACAAACTTGTTGAAGCCCTTCAGGATGCTCTGAGTATGTTCAGCAGTGAATAACCAACCGTCTTTCGATGCGCCATCAACCAGACGATAGTTATCACGCAGGTTAGCGCGACCGTAGTCGACACCCAGTTCTAACGTACCGCCTGGGTTGATTTCCATCTGCGCTAAACGCACGTCGAAGACATCGTTCGCAGTTTCGTTGGTGTAGTCATAGATATTGTTGCTGGCGAACGAGGAAGAACCACCTGCTTCAGAAGAGCGGGTTGCAGCCAGAGAGAGCTTACCGAAGCCAACATCGATGTTTTCCAGACCGGCACCAGGACCAGAAATATCCCAGTAGTAGAAGTCGATCATATGAACGTCATGACGTTGATAGAAACGCTTACCCGCCCAGATGGTGGAACCAGGCAGCCATTCAATCAGGTTTTTACCCTGCACGTTCGCTTCACGGAAGGCCGGATCAGTGGCTTCCCAGTCATTCTGTTGCGCGACGGAATAGGCCACGTTAGTGTCGAAATAGAAGCTCTTATCGCCCTCTTTCCACACTTCCTGACCCAATTTTAATTCAGCATAAGTTTCACATTCGTTGCCAAGACGGTATTTACTTTGAGCACCAGTGGTCTGGAAACACTGTTGTTCACCGCCACTCCCTGTCCAGCCGATACCGGAACGAGCGTAACCGTGGAAATCCACAGCCATTGCCTGAGCAGACATTACGCCCGCTGCGACGGCAACCGCCAGAGGAAGTTTGCGCAGAGTAATCATCATTCTATCTCCTGAGTCATTGCTTTTCTTTTTTCACATCACCTGTCACAGGTTTTGTGTCTTTTGTAGGGTGCTTAAACGCCCGGCTCCTGATGCAGTCGACGACATGCAGTGCCATCCTCACGGAACAGATGGCAACGCTCTGGCGGCAGGCCGATAGCGAATGTGGCACCTTCTTCTACCAACACCACGTCAGACTGGCGGTACACCAGGTTTTGACGAATGGAAGGGATCTGGATATGAATTTGGGTTTCGTTGCCGAGTTGCTCGACGACCTGAACTTCACCTTCAAGGATGACGTCGGCGATATCACTTGGCAGTAGATGTTCCGGGCGAATGCCCAGTGACATGTTGGCTCCGACCTGAACGTTGTGGCTTTCAACCGGAAGCCAGACTTGCTGGAGGTTTGGCATCGGCAGCTCAACCTGGACTTGATCGATTGCAACGGCGGTCACTTTTACCGGCAGGAAGTTCATTTTCGGCGAACCAATAAAACCTGCGACAAAGCGGTCTGCCGGATAGTGATACAGTTCGAGAGGTTTCCCGACCTGCGCCACGCGCCCGGCATCCAGCACCACGATTTTATCGGCCAGCGTCATCGCTTCGACCTGATCGTGGGTGACGTAAATCATCGTGCGGCCCAGACGTTTATGCAGGCGGGAGATTTCGATACGCATCTGCACACGCAGCGCAGCGTCAAGGTTGGATAGCGGTTCATCAAGTAAAAACACGCTTGGCTCTGCCACCAGCGTTCGACCAATCGCCACTCGCTGACGCTGCCCGCCGGAGAGTGCCTTCGGTTTGCGATCAAGCAAGTGCGCCAGTTGCAGTACTTCCGCCACCTGGTTAACGCGCTGGTTGATCACCTCTTTCTTCGCGCCCGCCAGTTTCAGGCCAAAGGACATGTTTTCTGCCACTGACAGATGGGGATAGAGCGCATAGGACTGGAACACCATGCCGACGCCGCGTTCGGCTGGCGGGGTATCGTTCATTCGTTTCTCACCGATGAACAGGTCGCCGCTGGTGATCGTCTCAAGACCGGCAATCATGCGCAGTAACGTTGATTTACCGCAGCCAGATGGCCCGACAAACACCACGAACTCACCTTCGTGGATCTCGAGGTTGATATCTTTCGATACCACCACATCCCCCCAGGCCTTCGTTACATTTTGCAGCTGTACGCTCGCCATGCCCTTCTCCCTTCGTTACAACCTGTCATCGACAGCAACATTCATGATGCGGTGACTATGCTTGATCGACAGATAGCTTAAATCCTCCACCCCCAGGCTTTTTTATGGGGGAGGAGGCGGGAGGATGAGAAGGTGGTGTCTGCGTACTAATCCGAAGGAAAGTAAGGAAATTCGTGATGTTGCTTGCAAAAAACATGGCGATTTTGTGTGCGCCCTCCCGCAATACTGCCGTTTCTGCGACATGGATCACACAAAACGAAGGTGGGGCGTAGGGGCAAGGAGGATGGAAAGAGGTTGCCGTATAAAGAAACTAGAGTCCGTTTAGGCGTTTTCACAAGCACTTCACCAACAAGGACCAGAGATTATGAAAATAAAAACAGGTGCACGCATCCTCGCATTATCTGTTTTAACGACGATGATGTTTTCCGCCTCGGCTCTCGCCAAAATCGAAGAAGGTAAGCTGGTAATCTGGATCAACGGCGATAAAGGCTACAACGGCCTTGCTGAAGTCGGTAAGAAATTCGAGAAAGATACCGGAATTAAAGTCACCGTTGAGCATCCGGATAAGCTGGAAGAGAAATTCCCCCAGGTTGCGGCAACTGGCGATGGTCCGGACATCATCTTCTGGGCGCACGACCGCTTTGGCGGCTATGCCCAGTCTGGTCTGTTAGCTGAAATCTCTCCGGACAAAGCGCTCCAGGACAAGATTTATCCATTCACCTGGGATGCCGTGCGTTTTAACGGCAAACTCATTGCTTACCCGGTTGCCGTTGAAGCGTTATCGCTGATTTATAACAAAGATCTGCTGCCGAACCCGCCAAAAACCTGGGAAGAGATCCCGGCGCTGGATAAAGAACTGAAAGCGAAAGGTAAGAGCGCGCTGATGTTCAACCTGCAAGAACCGTACTTTACCTGGCCGCTGATTGCTGCCGACGGTGGTTATGCGTTCAAGTATGAAAACGACAAATACAACGTGAAAGACGTTGGCGTGGATAACGCTGGCGCGAAAGCGGGTCTGACCTTCCTGGTTGATCTGATAAAAAACAAACACATGAATGCGGATACTGACTACTCCATTGCAGAGGCAGCCTTTAACAAAGGTGAAACTGCGATGACCATTAATGGTCCGTGGGCATGGTCTAACATCGACACCAGCAAAGTGAACTACGGTGTGACGATGCTGCCAACCTTCAAGGGACAACCGTCCAAACCGTTCGTTGGCGTGCTGAGCGCAGGCATTAACGCGGCCAGTCCGAACAAAGAGCTGGCGAAAGAGTTCCTCGAAAACTACCTGCTGACCGACGAAGGTCTGGAAGCGGTGAATAAAGACAAACCGCTGGGTGCCGTGGCGCTGAAGTCTTACCAGGATCAGCTGGCGAAAGATCAACGCATCGCCGCCACCATGGATAACGCCAAGAACGGTGAAATCATGCCGAACATCCCGCAGATGTCCGCCTTCTGGTATGCCGTGCGTACCGCAGTAATCAACGCAGCCAGTGGTCGTCAGACCGTTGATGCCGCGCTGAAAGATGCACAGGGTCGTATCACTAAGTAATGCCTGAAATGCCGGATGCGGCGTGAACGCCTTATCCGGCCTACGAAAATAAAACGTATGTAGGCCTGATAAGACGCATCAGCGTCGCATCAGGCAGTTGTTGCCGGATGCGGCGTAAACGCCTTATCTGTCCTGGAATGAGGAAGAACCCCATGGATGTCATTAAAAAGAAACATTGGTGGCAAAGCGACGCGCTGAAATGGTCAGTGTTAGGTCTGCTCGGCCTGCTGGTGGGTTACCTTGTTGTTTTAATGTACGCACAAGGGGAATACCTGTTCGCCATTACCACGCTAATTTTGAGCTCAGCGGGGCTCTATATTTTCGCCAATCGTAAAGCCTACGCCTGGCGCTATGTCTACCCGGGAATGGCCGGGATGGGGCTATTCGTTCTCTTCCCTCTGGTCTGCACCATCGCCATCGCCTTCACCAACTACAGCAGCACCAACCAGCTTACCTTTGAACGCGCTCAGGAAGTTCTGTTGGACCGCGCCTGGCAGGCAGGGAAAACCTATAACTTTGGTCTTTATCCCGCGGGTGACGAGTGGCAACTGGCGCTCACCGACGGCGAAACCGGCAAAAATTATCTCTCCGACGCCTTTAAATTTGGCGGCGAGCAAAAACTGCAACTGAAAGAAAGCGCCACGCAGCCTGAAGGCGAGCGTGCGAATCTGCGCGTGATTACCCAGAATCGTCAAGCCCTGAGCAACATTACCGCCATTCTGCCGGATGGCAACAAAGTGATGATGAGCTCCCTGCGCCAGTTCTCCGGCACTCAGCCGCTGTACACATTAGGCGATGACGGTACGCTGACCAATAACCAGAGTGGCGTAAAATATCGTCCAAACGACCAGATTGGTTTTTACCAGTCCATCACTGCTGACGGCAACTGGGGTGACGAAAAACTCAGCCCGGGTTATACCGTGACTACTGGCTGGAAAAACTTTACCCGCGTCTTCACCGACGAAGGGATCCAAAAACCGTTCCTTGCAATTTTCGTCTGGACCGTAGTGTTCTCACTTATCACCGTCTTTTTAACGGTGGCGGTCGGCATGGTGCTGGCGTGTCTGGTGCAGTGGGAAGCGTTGCGCGGCAAAGCTGTCTATCGCGTCCTGCTGATTCTGCCCTACGCGGTGCCATCGTTTATTTCAATTTTGATTTTCAAAGGATTGTTCAACCAGAGCTTTGGTGAAATCAACATGATGTTGAGCGCGCTGTTTGGTGTGAAGCCCGCCTGGTTCAGCGATCCAACCACCGCCAGAACGATGCTGATTATCGTCAACACCTGGCTGGGTTATCCGTACATGATGATCCTCTGCATGGGCTTGCTGAAAGCGATTCCGGACGATCTGTATGAGGCCTCAGCGATGGATGGCGCAGGTCCGTTGCAGAACTTCTTCAAAATTACGCTACCGCTGCTGATCAAGCCGCTCACACCGCTAATGATCGCCAGCTTTGCCTTTAACTTTAATAACTTCGTGCTGATTCAACTGTTAACCAACGGCGGCCCGGATCGTCTTGGCACGACCACGCCAGCCGGTTATACCGACCTGCTCGTTAACTACACCTACCGTATCGCTTTTGAAGGCGGCGGGGGTCAGGACTTCGGTCTGGCGGCGGCGATTGCCACGCTGATCTTCCTGCTGGTGGGTGCGCTGGCGATAGTGAACCTGAAAGCCACGCGAATGAAGTTTGATTAAGGGAGATAACAAAATGGCAATGGTCCAACCGAAATCGCAAAAAGCACGTTTGTTTATTACTCACCTGCTACTACTACTTTTTATCGCGGCAATTATGTTCCCGCTGCTGATGGTCGTCGCCATCTCGCTGCGCCAGGGGAACTTCGCGACCGGTAGCCTGATCCCGGAGCAAATCTCGTGGGATCACTGGAAACTGGCGTTAGGTTTTAGCGTTGAACAGGCGGATGGCCGCATTACGCCACCGCCATTCCCGGTACTGCTGTGGCTGTGGAACTCGGTAAAGGTCGCCGGTATTTCCGCGATTGGTATTGTGGCGCTCTCCACCACCTGCGCTTATGCCTTCGCCCGTATGCGCTTCCCTGGCAAAGCGACGCTGCTGAAAGGGATGCTGATTTTCCAGATGTTCCCGGCAGTACTCTCACTGGTGGCGTTGTATGCGTTGTTTGATCGTCTGGGTGAGTACATTCCGTTCATCGGCCTGAATACTCACGGCGGCGTGATCTTCGCGTACCTGGGGGGGATTGCGCTGCACGTCTGGACGATTAAAGGCTATTTCGAAACCATCGACAGTTCGCTGGAAGAAGCAGCGGCGCTGGATGGTGCGACGCCGTGGCAGGCCTTCCGCCTCGTCCTGTTGCCATTATCTGTACCGATTCTGGCGGTGGTGTTCATCCTGTCGTTTATCGCTGCCATTACCGAAGTTCCGGTCGCGTCGTTGTTACTGCGTGACGTGAACAGTTACACCCTGGCCGTGGGTATGCAGCAATACCTCAACCCGCAAAACTACCTGTGGGGCGACTTTGCTGCCGCTGCCGTGATGTCTGCATTACCCATCACCATCGTCTTCTTGCTGGCTCAACGCTGGCTGGTTAACGGCCTGACGGCAGGTGGTGTGAAAGGTTAAAGATGTTGTTCTGCCAATGTTATGCCGCTAGACCCTCAACTTACGTTATCCTAACTTGTGACTGTTATTCGGCGCTCTTCGGAGCGCCTCTTTTTTACTCCCGCTTCAGCCGTTTCGAATTACATAACCACAGGGTGATCACCAGCAACAAGATCGCTGCCGAGTAGATCAACACATCCAGTGGCGATTTATGATCGACGATGATCAAGCGCACAATGGCGGTGATCCCGATATAGACAAAGTAACGCAGCGGGAAGTGAAAACCGGACTGAAAGTACTTCACAATCAGCGCGATAAATTCGAAATAGAGAAAGTAAACCACCAGTCCTTCCACCAGCTCATATTTGCTGGTTTGTTCTGGCGCGAACAGCACATCAGCCAGATGCACCGTTTCTTTGCCGAGGAAGACAACCAAAATCAGGCCGAGACACAGCAGGCCCAGATTGAGTACGGTCTGCAAAATGGTGGAGATAAACTCCACGCGCGGACGAGAGAGTGACGTCATAGCAGTACCTCCTTCACAGTGGCGAGCTTCCTGTATAACGTAAAAATGTGACGGAGATCTATATTTTTTGTGTATGTTTTGTTCAACCTGGATTTGGGGGGCGCATCCGGCAAGGCAAACCGCACCAAAGCCGGTAATGCAAAAATCACCCATTCAGGTGATTCTCAGCAACCAGTAATGCGCGAAAAATCGACAATGTTCCTCTGGAACAAATGAAACGTAACCTGATAAAGGTGGTAAAAATGAAGCCTTATTTTGCTGCTTTGTTGTTATCAGTCTCTGTTCTTCCTGCTTATGCCGGTCCGCTCGGTACTGCTGATAAAGCCGACCTACCGCAAAGCAATGTCTCCAGCCCAATGATGGCCCAGTCGCTCAGGCAACCAGACCTGCAACCCATATCGACGGACAGGAAGACAGAATGTTTTCGCCTTTACACACCAGATCGCAAACCGGGGGTGAACTGCGTTCCTGATGGCTCAACAGGCCATTAAGAATGAGGGTGCCAGTGATTGCGAAAACTGGCACCTTTCCCATGACTTAGCGGAAATTCACGCTACGGTCGCTGGTCATATCATACAACTGGAACTTACGCCCAAGTTGCTGACCCCCGTCGCGCGTCAGCGGCGTCCAGCCAATTGCCGCACGGCTACGTGTCGGGCCAGACGAGAAGAGATCCAGCGGTACAGAGACATACACACCTTTGGTGAAGTCCCCTTCGCCGTACTCCTCTTTCGAAACATTAGTGAT
Organism: Escherichia sp. E2748; assembly: GCF_005781125.1. Classification (NCBI taxonomy): domain Bacteria; kingdom Pseudomonadati; phylum Pseudomonadota; class Gammaproteobacteria; order Enterobacterales; family Enterobacteriaceae; genus Escherichia; species Escherichia sp. E2748. Next base: position 30,748 of record NZ_VATP01000020.1, on the reverse strand, counting down.
CGTGGCATAGCCACCCACCACCACGCCGCTATCAAAGCGTTTGGCGATCTCCAGCGTGCCGCCTTTATCCCCTGCCAGATACTGCCCGACACTCGCTTTCACCAACACGTCCTGGGCGAAAGATGGCGTCCAGTACGCGGTCAGATGTCCGGTTTTCACACTGTAATCGGTGAATTTCATCATATCTTTTGCGCTACGCCAGTCGCGCTGTTTAACGTAGTTGGCATCCAGACCAAACGCCCAGTTGCTGTCCAGGGGGCGATACAACACCTCTGCCCCCACACCGCCAAACATGGTTTCGAGATAGCCGCCGTAGACCTGACCGTAGAAGCCGTTGCCCAGATGCTGGAAGTAGTTGGCTTGCAGGTTATTCACATAGACATCGTTCTGCACATACTCGCGCACATGGGTACGAACACGCGGTAAGTGTGAGTCCTGCGGTGGATTGGTGTAGTTAAACTTGTCGTAATTGTTGGCAAGGTTAGCAAACAGGCTACCGGTGGTGAGCAGATGGTCCGTCAGCCACAAATCCGCCGTTCCCATCACGCCCAGCTGATACATGTAAAAGTTTTCCGGGCCACCGACCGACTGGTTCAGCACCGGATCGATATGGAAATCAAAGCGCGATTTGTCGATATACCAGCCCTGCTCGGTGGACTTCGGAACCACTGGCTCGACGCGTTTTTGCGCCAGCTTCGTTTCGTGGCCCAGCGGCTCTCCGGCGAGATGATTTTTCAAGCTGGCGACATCGGTTTCCGTCGTCACCTGCGGCATGTTAAGGCGATTTTCCGTAACGCGGATCGTCTTGATCCCCTCCGGCAGATCGTTCATCACGATCCGATTAGCACGAATGATCCCTTCGCGCGAATCACGATACTTCACCTGCTCGCCAGTAACATACAGTGTATCGCCTTTCGCCTGGATCTGCGGATCGGCCAGTCCGGCGTTGTATTTCAACAGCGTTAACTGATTCGCCACCACCGAATGCTGCAAAATGGCATCCTGTGGCTGCGGTTGATATTGCGGGCGGGCGTTATCGTTGTACGAAGGACGTAAATCATTAAAGTTGGTGCGCAGCGTGACGCCAAACATGAAGGTGTTGCCACGTTCATAGCTAAGGTTAACGTCGGCCCAATCGGTAACGCGATAAATCGCACCGACGTTAAACTTACTTTTTTGCTCCAGCTTCCCGGCAAAATCCTGCTGATAATTATTGCCTTCATACTCCAGTTTCAGGCGCAGCGGTTGCCAGGGCGTCTGGTATTCCACGCCGCCAAACAGTGAGGCCGGGCCGTGGAACATCTGGCTGCCGTCGATAGATCCCGCCTGTTTGTAGCTGTTATCGCGATAGCAATATTTATCACTGGCTGAACAGAGCGGATTTTTCACGTTACCGCTGGTGCCCAGATATCCCCAGCCCAGACCGAGCGTAAAATCGAACGGCCCCCAGGCTTTGCTGGCGACAAGATATTCTGCATCGAACAGCCCCGTACCGCCGATATCCCGCGCGCCAACCGCCACTTGCGGCATCCAGTAACTCTCTTCCCACAAACGCAGTTTGAGATCGAAGGCTTTATCTTTATACGTTTGATCACCAGAGAACGCTTCGACGCTGCTGTACTGCCGGGTGCGCACGTCGGTGTAGCGCAGCGTTGTTTCCAGCCACGGGAAGAGTTGCACTGAAGCTGAGTAATAACGGTACTGATCGTTATCGCGATAGTTCAGGCTCAACTCCCCTTCCCGCGCCATGCGGGCGGTGGGCGTTTGTAACAGTCCTACGCCACCGAAATCCGATTGCGATGGGCCAATGGGCGCAGGATACGTTTCGCCGTAGCAAGCCGTGCTAATGCCCAGCGCCAGTAAGCTAAGCAGATGTCTTTTTTTCATTATTGGGGTATCCGCTGCGTCAGGGTCTGAAGAATGTCTGCGTTAAGGGCGTCGGGCGTCTTACTCCAGACAGAATCCGCGAGGCCAACATAAATAATGCTGCCGGGCATTGGCTCTACGTGACGCTTGTTCCAGTAAGCCACCGGCGCTTTTTGCGTGCGTCCGTCCGGGTAAACCACCCACGCGTAGCTGCGATCCGCCCCGCTAAGCAGACTTTGCCCGGAGAGATAGCTCGCCACGTCGCGACCGGGAGTGAATGGCTGATTGCCAGGACGGCTGATAAGCCCGAACAATGTGACCGTGGACGGCGGTGGTCCGACCCACAGCGTGTAGTTGCCCTGCAACGGCGGGTTACCGCGTTCAGCAACGCGGACGATATCGGGATCAAGTTTGATTTTTTGCCTGCCCGCCACTTTCAACGCCTGAATTTGCTGGCGTAAGGCGTTAATGGCGGCGGCATCGTCGGCGCTGGAATCTGCAGCCAGTTCTGCCAGCCGTGTCAGCAACGCCTGCTGCTGACGCAATGCTGCCGCCGTTGCCAGCTCTTCGCTAATCACCGCACCGGGCCACCAGCTGTTTGCCAGTCGAGGTTGGCCTACCAGATCGATTAAATGCTCTGCACCCGTCAGCGTTTTGGCCTCACTGCTGCCATTGCTGAATACCTTGACGGTTCCCGCCGCGAAGACCGATGACGCCCCCACACTCAAAAGCAACGCGACAATAGTTTTTTTAATCATTGTTTTGCCGCCTTGATGAGAGTGGTTTTCACCGGGAAATAATCCGCGCCGAGATACTGTTCCGACTGGCGAATTTGCCCTTCGCTGTCGATCCAGTAGCGGTTATGCCAGCGCGCCTGGTCGGTGGAGACTTCTTCGTCCAGCACGCGAACCGGGGTTTCATCGCTGCCGACTTTGACGGTATCGGTGCCATCCCATTTGAAGACTGAGCGTGCGGTGGCGTAGCGTACCTGCTGGTACTCGGTCCAGCCCATCGTGCGCGTCCAGGTTGCGCCATCAACGATTTGTGCGGGTTTGATCAGCGGGTCAGTGGCAAGGTTATTCACTTCAATCAGGTTGTCGCCGCCAAGCAAAGTTTTCACCAGACGCCCATGTTGTGTAACGAGAGTGGCCTGATCCTGAGTAACCCATTTTTGTTGTCCGTCTTCAGCGAAGGCCAAAACGACAAATAATTGTGGACCGCCATTTAGCCGCATGTACTGGCTGGCGTAGGGCATATTTTGAATATCATCGTCCGTCAGCTGTACGCCTGGCGTACCGAACAGACTGTCCCACAGTGAATTGCCCAGCTCTTTAGTCGTGGCTGAACAGGCCTGTAATAACAAGCAGATAAGAATGAGTGCAGGTCGCTTCACGACTCTTCTCCAGAGGGGCAGAATAACCACACCGGAGTGTGGTTATGGTTAATCCCCGTCATACTGAATTATTTTGGGGATACATACGTTATTACTGGGTACTGGTGGTCGTGGTTGTGGTGGTCCCGGTATTAGAACCATCACCGCCACCGCTTGCCGCGAGCGCGACACCCACCGCCGAGCTTACGGTGCTGACGCTGGTCGCGGAGGAACTACCCGCTGAAACCGACGTTGCTGCCGACCCTGCCGCTTCGCCCACCTGTACAGGTGCAGCCCACGCAGAAGTCGCCGCAAGCGCAGATATGGCAAAAATGCCATACAGAACTTTTTTCATAACAATTTCCCTTCATTGAATGAATGGAGATTTACCCAAAAACATTTCGGGCGGGATCGAGTATACACAACTAAAGCATGCGAATTACGGCGCGGGGAATTAGTGAAGGTGTTTTAGGACAATTGGAATGAATATCAAATATAAGCTTTAACTTATATATAAATAAGATTAAAAATCATAATGTTAAAATAAAAGTAAAAGTAATTAATCTGCGTATTTTCCGAAATCATTACAGATTAAAAATCTATTTTAGGATTAACCTCACGGTATGATTTTCGTTAAATCTCCGACAAGGGGATTTATCTGATAAAACAATGCCGACTTTAAGTCGGCATTGTTATTAAGGTTTTTAAATTAACCGCGCCACGCTTTATAGCGGTTAATCAGACCATTGGTCGAGCTATCGTGGCTGCTGATTTCTTTATCATCTTTCAGCTCTGGCAGAATACGGTTCGCCAGCTGTTTACCCAGTTCAACGCCCCACTGGTCGAAGGTGAAGATGTTCAGGATCACGCCCTGAGTAAAGATTTTGTGCTCATACAGCGCAATCAACGCACCCAGGCTGAACGGAGTGATTTCACGCAGCAGGATGGAGTTGGTCGGGCGGTTACCTTCGAACACTTTGAACGGCACCACGTAGTCAAGCGTTGCCGGATCTTTACCCTGATCGCGATATTCCTGCTCAACCACTTCACGGGATTTACCAAACGCCAGAGCCTCGGTCTGAGCGAAGAAGTTAGACAGCAGTTTCTGGTGATGATCAGAGAGTGGGTTATGGGTGATGGCCGGAGCGATGAAATCGCACGGTACCATTTTGGTTCCCTGGTGGATCAGCTGGTAGAACGCATGCTGACCGTTAGTGCCTGGTTCACCCCAGATAATCGGGCCAGTCTGGTAATCCACTACGTTACCGTTACGGTCAACATACTTACCGTTGGACTCCATATTGCCCTGCTGGAAGTACGCCGCGAAACGGTGCATATACTGGTCGTACGGCAGAATCGCTTCAGTTTCCGCGCCAAAGAAATTGTTGTACCAGATGCCAATCAGCGCCAGCAGTACAGGCAGGTTTTTCTCGGCAGGCGTAGTGGAGAAATGCTTGTCCATCGCGTGTGCGCCAGAAAGCAGTTCAACAAAATTATCAAAGCCGATAGAGAGAACAATCGACAGACCAATCGCTGACCACAGGGAGTAACGACCGCCGACCCAGTCCCAGAACTCGAACATGTTGGCGGTATCAATACCAAACTCGCCAACGGCTTTGGCATTGGTGGAGAGCGCCGCAAAGTGTTTCGCAACGTGTTTTTCATCACCTGCCGCTTTCAGGAACCAGTCTCGCGCGCTATGGGCGTTGGTCATGGTTTCCTGAGTAGTGAAGGTTTTAGATGCTACCAGGAACAGCGTGGTTTCTGGGTTTACTTTTTTCAGCACTTCCGCGATGTGAGTGCCATCAACGTTAGAAACAAAGTGCATGTTCAGGTGGTTTTTGTAAGGGCGCAGTGCTTCGGTCACCATGTACGGGCCGAGGTCAGAACCGCCGATCCCAATGTTCACCACGTCAGTGATTGCTTTGCCGGTATAACCCTTCCACTCACCAGAAATAATCGCTTCTGAGAAGGTTTTCATCTTCTCCAGCACCGCGTTGACTTCCGGCATAACATCTTTGCCATCAACCAGAATCGGGGTATTGCTACGGTTACGCAGCGCCACGTGCAGTACGGCACGGTTTTCGGTGCGGTTGATCTTCTCGCCAGAGAACATCGACTTAATCGCGCCCGCCAGATCGCACTCTTTCGCCAGATCTTGTAATTTCGCCAGCGTTTCTTCGGTGATGCGGTTTTTGGAGTAATCCACCAGCATCTGATCGTCGAAGGTTGCGGAGAACTTAGAAAAACGATCGCCGTCTTTAGCAAAAAGATCGGCGATCGTAACGTCTTTCATTTCATCGAAGTGTTTCTGTAGTGCCTGCCAGGCCGCGGTCTGCGTTGGATTGATGTTTTTCATTAGCAATACTCTTCTGATATTGAGAATTGTGACTGTGGAAGATTGTAGCGCCAGTCACAGAAAAATGTGATGGTTTTAGTGCCGTTAGCTCAGCTAACCACTGAAGAGGATAAAAAGTGTAGACGTTATAAGCACAATTTCTGACCACGCCCGCTGCATGAATAATCCGCATAATCCCGGCGTTGACACACTCCCCTACACCTTTTATTTATAAATACGGTCTGCGCCTGCACCGGTTTCTGTTTTGCCTTTGTGCCAAGGTCGCTTCTTTCATTCCCTGACACGAGGTTGTTATGCCCGATATTGTTGTCTCCAAATTTGGTGGTACTAGCGTGGCTGATTTCGACGCCATGAACCGCAGCGCCGACATTGTGCTTTCTGATGTGAATGTGCGTTTAGTTGTGCTTTCTGCTTCTGCGGGCATTACCAATCTGTTGGTTGCACTGGCTGAAGGTCTGGAACCGGTTGAGCGTTTCGAAAAACTCGATGCCATTCGCAATATTCAGTTCGCCATTCTGGAGCGCCTGCGTTACCCGAACGTCATCCGTGAAGAGATTGAACGTTTGCTGGAGAACATTACCGTCCTGGCCGAAGCTGCTGCACTGGCAACCTCTCCAGCGCTAACTGATGAACTGGTCAGCCACGGCGAACTGATGTCTACCCTACTGTTTGTGGAGATTCTGCGTGAACGCAATGTTCAGGCCCAGTGGTTCGATGTGCGTAAAGTGATGCGCACAAACGATCACTTTGGCCGCGCGGAGCCAGATATTGCTGCGCTGGCGGAACTGTCTGCGCTGCAACTAACCCCACGTCTCAGCGAAGGTTTAGTCATCACCCAGGGCTTTATTGGCAGTGAAAGTAAAGGGCGCACCACAACGCTTGGTCGCGGCGGTAGTGACTACACGGCGGCACTATTGGCAGAAGCGTTAAACGCTGCCCGCGTCGATATCTGGACAGATGTGCCGGGGATTTATACTACCGACCCACGCGTCGTGCCTGATGCCAAACGAATTGATGAAATCGCCTTTGAAGAAGCAGCTGAAATGGCAACCTTTGGTGCCAAAGTACTTCATCCGGCAACCTTACTGCCTGCAGTTCGCAGCGATATCCCGGTGTTTGTCGGTTCAAGCAAAGATCCGCGTGCTGGCGGTACTTTGGTGTGTAATAAAACCGAGAATCCGCCGTTGTTTCGTGCGCTGGCTCTGCGTCGCAAACAAACGCTATTAACCCTGCATAGCCTGAATATGCTGCATTCTCGCGGCTTCCTCGCGGAGGTTTTCGGCATTCTCGCACGGCATAATATTTCGGTGGATTTAATTACTACGTCAGAAGTGAGCGTGGCATTAACCCTCGACACTACCGGTTCAACGTCAACTGGCGATACGTTGCTGACACAATCGCTGCTGATGGAGCTTTCAGCTCTGTGCCGGGTAGAAGTGGAAGAAGGCCTGGCGCTGGTGGCTCTGATTGGTAACGACCTGTCAAAAGCCTGTGGTGTTGGCAAAGAGGTGTTTGGCGTACTTGAACCGTTCAACATTCGCATGATTTGCTACGGCGCTTCCAGTCATAACCTGTGCTTCCTGGTGCCAGGCGAAGACGCGGAACAGGTGGTGCAGAAACTGCATAGTAATTTGTTTGAGTAAAAACAGTGCGGCCCGGATGATACTTGCCGGGCCGAATTTATTCTCCCATCACTGTCGCCATCAACAACCTATCCAGCTCCCTGGCATCACCATCCCTACTATCCGGTAACAGCGGCGGAATTTCCCCACGCGCCAGTTCCGCATGGATAAACGCATGTAGCAATGGACGGCGTGGGCCATATTCCGCTTCACCCGCACGCTGTTTACGTTCCAGCAATTCATCTATTTCTGCGCGTAATGCCGCATCCAACTCACTTCCCGCCAGCAATTCGGAAAAACGCATTGGCGGTACGCCTTTTCCCGCTTCAACCCAACGCACGGCCAGCAGCGGACGCAGCACATAAAAGTATTTTTTCAGCCGCACTTCGTCGCCTTGTAAATAACCGCGAAAATTTTTCCGCGCCATCGAATAATAATGCCAACGCGCACGCAACGGAGAAAACCACATTGGGACCATTGCCTTAAGCGCCGTTATCGTGTCTTCATCTTGTTGATAGACCACCGGTGAATCCAGCCATTCAATTAGCGTCGGGTTCGCACCTTTCAGCAATCCCAGCGCTTTGCGCCATTCCCAACCGGAAACATCAAGTTCGTCGTCGATAGGCAGTTCGATAACATCGCGCGGTGACTCTACCCGCAGATACCATTCCAGCGGATGGACATACAAAAACCGCACATCGTAATCGCTGTCGGGCGAAGCAAATCCCCAGCCGCGACTCCCCGATTCGCAGGCGTACAGCACTTTCACGCCATAGCGACGTTCAATTTCCTTTAACTGCTGCGATACCCGTTCACGCATCGCAGCACTGACTCCATTTAATGGCATTTGACTCATCCTTTGATATTAACTACCCCGTACAAGACCACTGAAAACAGAGATGTTATCAATGAGATAGCGTTATTGCGAGAAACAGGCCAGAAGTAAAATCACAACTTTAACGTATTGAATAACAAAGAATTAATTAAATTTTATAAGTTAGCGGTCATTTATTTTCGTTACATTTTATCTGTATTTATCGCCAATTATCTAAGCAGATAAAAATAAAGAGAAGGCAAATGAATCTTATCAGTTCTGCTTGCAAATAAATTCCCGTACACTGAACTATCCGATTAACAGAGGGCACCATCATGGCACTCCCCCGTATTACTCAAAAAGAGATGACTGAGCGTGAACAGCGCGAACTGAAGACGCTGCTGGATCGCGCGCGTATTGCACATGGTCGCGTGCTGACCAACGCCGAAACCAACAGCATTAAGAAAGAGTACATCGATAAATTAATGGTTGAGCGTGAGGCTGAAGCGAAAAAAGCCCGCCAGTTGAAGAAAAAGCAGGCTTATAAACCGGATCCTGAAGCGTCATTCAGTTGGTCGGCAAATACGTCGACGCGCGGCAAACGCTGATTAACGACCTTTTTTCTTCCGCCCCGGCGAGGCGAAACGCTTGCCGTTTGATGCCGGGCGGCCACCTTTCTCCGCCGTTTTTTCTACCTTCACTACCGGGCGTTTGATGCCTGCCGTTTTCGGTTTGGCCTTCGCTTTGGGCTTCGCCTCGGAAGAGGAATTTTCAATGAGCTTAAAGAGATCGATAAGCTCGTCGTCGGTTAAATCGCGCCATTCTCCCAGCGGAATGCCGCTTAAGCTGACGTTCATAATGCGCGTACGTTCCAGCTTTTTCACTTCGTAGCCAAAGTGCTCGCACATGCGACGGATCTGACGGTTCAGCCCCTGCACCAGGGTAATGCGGAAGACAAACGGCGCTTCTTTTTTGACTTTGCATTTTTTAGTCACCGTCCCGAGGATTGGCACTCCCGCACTCATGCCGCGAATAAACTCCTCGGTAATCGGTTTATCGACCGTCACCAGATATTCTTTCTCATGATCGTTACCCGCACGGAGGATCTTATTCACCAGATCGCCGTGGTTGGTGAGGAAAATCAGCCCCTGGGAGTCTTTATCCAAGCGACCAATCGGGAACACGCGTTTGCTGTGGTTAACGAAATCGACAATGTTATCGCGCTCGCCATCTTCGGTGGTGCTGACAATACCGACGGGCTTGTTCAGGGCGATAAGAACCAAATCTTCGGCTTCCCGTGGCTCAATCAACTGACCGTTTACTTTTACAACGTCGCCGGGTTTCACCTGATCGCCAATGGTGGCACGCTTGCCATTAAGGAACACATTGCCTTGCTCGATGTAGCGATCCGCTTCGCGGCGTGAGCAAATTCCGCTTTCGCTGATGTATTTATTTAAACGGACTGATGAGTCGGGCAGCATAAATTCTCCTGTAAAACGCGGAATATACCGTACCTCTTAGCGGGGAAAAACAGGGTTATGCGGCAACGTCGAAATTAAATGTGATCTGCCGCGCCTTTTATCACAAAAGTGTCACCAGAAGCCCGATGCAAATTTGCCTGGCGAAAACCAGGATAATCAACCTATTACGAATCTCTGCACACTTGTGCTGATGACTGCTACGCAGAGAAACAAATGTGCAAGATAAAGCGCCATTTCAGTCCAAACAAAGAGTGAAAAATCGCTTTTAAAGGTCACCATGATGGAGTTATATCAGATCAAGCGGTTAAAAAGCATATTTGCACAAATGTGCAAAATCAGGAGGCGGCGATGGAAAACAGTGACGATATCCGTTTGATTGTGAAGATTGCCCAACTCTATTACGAACAGGACATGACGCAGGCGCAAATCGCCCGCGAACTGGGTATTTATCGGACTACCATCAGCCGCTTACTTAAACGGGGCCGCGAACAGGGAATTGTCACCATCGCCATCAACTATGACTACAACGAAAATCTCTGGCTGGAGCAGCAACTGAAGCAAAAGTTTGGTCTGAAAGAAGCTGTGGTGGTATCAGGGCGCGATGAAGAGGAAGACGCTCAGTTGGCGGTAATGGGGTTACACGGCGCGCAATTGTTAGATCGTTTGCTGGAACCTGGTGATATTGTTGGTTTTTCCTGGGGCCGCGCGGTGAGCGCACTGGTTGAAAACTTGCCGCAGGCGGGGCAATCGCGGCAGTTAATTTGCGTGCCGATTATTGGCGGCCCGTCCGGTAAACTCGAAAGCCGCTATCACGTAAACACATTAACCTACAGCGCGGCGGCAAAGCTGAAAGGGGAATCGCAGCTCGCGGATTTTCCAGCTCTGCTAGATAACCCCTTAATTCGTAATGGGATCATGCAGTCTCAGCACTTTAAAACCATCTCAGCCTACTGGGATAATCTGGATGTCGCCCTGGTGGGGATTGGCTCACCGGCTATTCGCGATGGCGCCAACTGGCATGCATTTTATGGCGGCGAAGAGAGTGACGACCTGAATGCCCGTCAGGTTGCCGGTGATATTTGCTCGCGCTTTTTTGATATTCACGGCGCAATGGTTGAAACGAATATGAGCGAAAAAACGCTCTCTATCGAAATGAATAAATTAAAGCAGGCGCGGTATTCCATTGGTATTGCTATAGGTGAAGAGAAATACAGCGGAATTATTGGTGCACTGCGTGGAAAATATATTAATTGTCTGGTAACGAATAGCAACACAGCTGAACTATTACTGAAATAAAAATCTTCCCGATGTTTACCGTAATAAAAAATTACGGCGGGACTCTATTACCTAAAATCAGGAGTCTGTTATGCAAACGTGGTTAAATTTGCAGGATAAAATCATTATTGTCACCGGTGGCGCATCCGGTATTGGACTGGCGATTGTGGATGAATTATTAGCACAAGGCGCGAATGTACAGATGGTCGATATTCACGGTGGCGATGGTCAATATGAAAGTCATAAAGGTTATCAGTTCTGGCCGACCGATATTTCCAGCGCCAAAGAGGTAAATCATACGGTAGCGGAAATTATTCAGCGTTTTGGTCGCATCGACGGTCTGGTCAATAACGCCGGGGTCAATTTCCCGCGTCTTCTGGTCGATGAGAAAGCGCCAGCCGGGCAGTATGAACTCAGCGAAGCCGCATTCGAAAAAATGGTCAATATCAACCAGAAAGGCGTTTTCCTGATGTCACAGGCAGTGGCGCGGCAGATGGTCAAACAACACGATGGGGTGATTGTGAACGTCTCATCGGAAAGCGGGCTGGAAGGCTCAGAAGGCCAAAGCTGTTATGCCGCGACCAAAGCCGCGCTCAATAGCTTCACGCGCTCCTGGTCGAAAGAGCTGGGTAAACACGGTATCCGTGTGGTCGGTATCGCGCCGGGGATTCTGGAAAAAACCGGGCTGCGCACGCCGGAATATGAAGAGGCGCTGGCGTGGACGCGCAATATCACCGTCGAACAGCTGCGTGAAGGCTATACCAAAAACGCCATTCCTATTGGGCGCGCCGGAAGATTAGCGGAAGTGGCTGATTTTGTTTGTTATCTGCTGTCTGAACGCGCCAGCTATATCACCGGAGTAACCACTAACATTGCCGGCGGCAAAACGCGCGGCTAAGGAGGCTTTATGGTCAATGCCATTTTTTGCGCCCACGGCAAATTAGCTTGCGCCATGCTGGAATCGGTTCAGATGGTGTACGGCGACGCCAATGTTGAGGCAGTTGAATTTGTGCCCGGCGAGAACGCCGGAGACATCGTGGCAAAGCTGGAAAAGTTAGTGAGTATTCACAATCATGACGAGTGGTTAATCGCCGTGGACTTACAGTGCGGCAGCCCGTGGAACGCGGCGGCAACGCTTGCGATGCGTAATCCGCGCCTGCGGGTAATCAGCGGCCTTTCCCTGCCGCTGGCGCTCGAACTGGTCGATAACCAGGACAGCATGAACGTTGATGAACTGTGTGAACACCTGACGCAAATCGCAAAGCAAACCTGCGTTGTCTGGAAACAACTGGCAACGGCAGAGGAGGATTTCTGATGAACATTACGCTCGCCCGCATTGATGACCGCCTAATCCACGGCCAGGTCACTACCGTCTGGTCGAAAGTGGCTAACGCCCAGCGCATTATTATCTGCAATGACGAAGTGTATAACGATGAAGTTCGCCGGACATTATTGCGTCAGGCCGCCCCGCCGGGAATGAAAGTTAACGTGGTCAATATTGAAAAAGCTGTCGCGGTGTATCACAACCCACAATATCAGGACGAAACCGTATTTTATCTTTTTACCCGACCTCAGGATGCCTTAGCGATGGTTCGCCAGGGAGTAAAAATCGGCACCCTGAATATTGGCGGCATGGCCTGGCGACCCGGTAAAAAACAGTTAACCAAAGCAGTTTCATTAGATGACGATGATATTAACGCATTTCATGAGTTAAATAATCTTGGCGTCACGCTGGATTTACGCGTTGTAGCGTCAGATCCTTCAATCAATATTATCGACAAAATAAAAGAACAGTTAGTCGCAAATTAAATAATAGCGCCTGTGTATATATGCTTTAACAGGCAGGGATGACGACACTTAAAAGGTGACAAATCATGGAAATAAGTACCCTACAAATCATTGCCATATTTCTTTTTTCCTGTATTGCCGGAATGGGCAGCGTGCTGGATGAATTTCAGACTCATCGCCCGTTAATTGCCTGTACGGTGATTGGTTTAATTCTCGGTGATTTAAAAACCGGAATTATGCTCGGTGGTACGCTGGAATTGATAGCTCTCGGCTGGATGAACGTCGGCGCGGCGCAATCTCCGGATTCTGCACTCGCCAGCATAATCTCCACCATTCTGGTTATCGTTGGCCAGCAAAGCATCGCCACCGGTATCGCCATCGCGTTGCCTGTGGCTGCGGCAGGCCAGGTGCTGACGGTGTTTGCCCGCACCATCACCGTTGTGTTCCAGCACGCGGCGGATAAAGCAGCGGAAGAAGCGCGGTTTCGCACTCTCGATATTCTGCATGTCTCCGCGCTTGGCGTGCAGGCACTGCGCGTTGCGATTCCAGCACTGATTGTCTCGCTGTTCGTCAGCGCCGATATGGTGAGCAATATGCTGAGCGCCATTCCCGAATTTGTGACCCATGGATTGCAGATTGCTGGCGGTTTTATCGTGGTGGTCGGTTACGCCATGGTGCTTCGCATGATGGGCGTGAAATATTTGATGCCTTTCTTTTTCCTCGGTTTCCTCGCAGGTGGCTACCTCGATCTCAGTCTGCTGGCGTTCGGTGGTGTCGGCGTGATCATGGCCCTGCTCAACATCCAGCTAAATCCACAGTGGCGTAAAGCTGAACCACATCCCCAGGCCACCACTATCACCGCCCTTGACCAACTTGATGATTAACGGAGCCATCATGGAACAGAGAAAAATTACACGCAGCGATCTGGTGAGCATGTTTCTGCGCTCCAACCTGCAACAGGCGTCCTTCAACTTTGAACGCATTCATGGGCTGGGCTTTTGTTACGACATGATCCCCGCCATCAAGCGACTCTACCCATTAAAAGAGGATCAGGTTGCGGCGCTCAGGCGACACCTGGTGTTCTTCAATACCACGCCAGCCGTATGTGGTCCGGTCATCGGCGTGACCGCCGCCATGGAAGAAGCGCGGGCCAACGGTGCAGAAATTGATGACGGCACCATTAACGGCATCAAAGTCGGTCTGATGGGACCATTGGCAGGAGTTGGCGATCCACTGGTCTGGGGAACCCTGCGCCCGATTACCGCCGCGCTCGGCGCATCTCTGGCTCTTTCTGGCAACATTCTCGGCCCACTGCTGTTCTTCTTTATTTTCAATGCAGTACGTCTGGCAATGAAATGGTATGGGCTGCAACTGGGCTTTCGTAAAGGCGTGAATATCGTCAGCGATATGGGCGGGAATGTGCTGCAAAAACTGACTGAGGGCGCATCGATTCTCGGACTGTTTGTGATGGGCGTGCTGGTCACCAAATGGACGTCAATCAACGTGCCGCTGGTCGTCTCGCAAACGCCTGCCGCAGACGGTTCCACCGTCACCATGACCGTGCAGAACATTCTCGACCAGCTCTGCCCCGGCCTGCTGGCGCTGGGTTTGACGCTGCTGATGGTGCGTCTGCTCAACAAAAAAATTAACCCGGTATGGCTGATCTTCGCCCTGTTTGGCTTAGGGATTATCGGCAATGCACTGGGCTTCCTGTCCTGATTCTTCGCCCCGGCGCAACCGTCGGGGCCATCGTTCAACACGAGGTGGTTTATGAAAACAACAGCTCTGCGTCTTTATGGTAAACGTGATTTACGCCTGGAAACCTTTGATCTTCCTGAAATGCAGGAGGATGAAATCCTCGCGACGGTGGTCACCGACAGCCTGTGCCTCTCTTCCTGGAAAGAGGCCAATCTGGGTGAAAACCATAAAAAAGTACCCGACGATGTGGCGACCAATCCCATCATCATCGGCCATGAATTTTGCGGCGATATTCTGGCCGTGGGTAAAAAGTGGCAGCACAAATTTCAGCCGGGCCAGCGCTATGTGATTCAGGCCAACCTGCAATTGCCGGAAAGCCCGGACTGCCCCGGTTACTCTTTCCCGTGGGTGGGTGGTGAAGCCACACATGTGGTTATCCCAAATGAGGTTATGGAACAGGATTGCCTGCTGGCATACGACGGCGAAACCTACTTTGAAGGCTCGCTGGTTGAACCGCTTTCCTGCGTGATTGGCGCGTTCAACGCCAACTATCATCTTCAGGAAGGTAGTTATAACCACACGATGGGGATTCGCCCGCAAGGGCGCACACTGATCCTCGGCGGCACCGGACCAATGGGACTGTTAGCGATTGATTATGCGCTGCATGGGCCAGTTAACCCGTCGCTACTCGTTATTACCGATACCGACAATAACAAATTGAGTTATGCGCGACAGCACTATCCATCAGAACCGCAAACACTGATTCATTATCTCAATGCCGCCGATGCAGCATTTGATACGTTAATGGCACTGAGTGGCGGTCACGGCTTCGATGATATTTTCGTCTTTGTGCCAAATGAAGGACTGGTGACTCTCGCCTCTTCCTTGCTGGCGACAGATGGTTGTCTGAATTTCTTCGCCGGACCGCAGGATAAACACTTCAGCGCACCCATTAATTTCTACGATGTGCATTATGCCTTTACTCATTACGTTGGCACATCGGGCGGCAATACCGATGACATGCGTGCGGCGGTCAAACTGATCGAAGAGAAAAAAGTGCAGGCCGCAAAAGTGGTAACACATATTCTTGGGCTGAATGCTGCGGGCGAAACCACGCTTGAATTGCCTGCCGTCGGCGGCGGCAAAAAAATGGTGTATACCGGGAAAGACCTGCCGCTGACGTCACTCACGCAGATTCAGGATCAAGCACTGGCGGCAATTCTGACGCGTCATCAGGGAGTATGGTCCGGTGAGGCGGAGCAATATCTGCTCACTCATGCAAAGGCAATCAGCCATGATTAATCGCGATACTCAACTGTGCATGTCGCTGGCCGGTCGCCCCGGCAACTTCGGCACGCGTTTTCACAATTATCTGTATGAAAAGCTGGGGCTGAATTTCATCTACAAAGCGTTCACCACCCAGGATATTGAGGCGGCGGTGAAAGGTGTTCGCGCATTAGGTATTCGCGGCTGTGCCGTGTCGATGCCGTTTAAAGAAAGCTGTATGCCCTTTCTCGATGCGATCGATCCGTCAGCGAAAGTCATTGATTCAGTGAATACCATCGTGAATGACGACGGCAGGCTGACCGGGTTTAACACCGACTACATTGCGGTGAAAAGCCTGATTATTCACCACCAGCTCAATAGCGCCGCACGCGTGATGATTCGCGGCAGTGGCGGCATGGGCAAAGCGGTCATTGCCGCCTTTCGCGACGCGGGGTTTACCGATGTCATTATCGCCGCCCGCAACCACGAGAGCGGCCCGGCGCTGGCGAAGCAGTATGGCTTCCAGTGGCAACCGCAGCCAGAAGGAATCGACTGCGACATTCTGGTTAACGTTACCCCCGTTGGCATGGCTGGCGGTAAAGAGAGCCATGAGCTGGCCTTCAGCGAGGCAATGATCTCTACGGCAAGCGTCGTTTTTGACGTCGTGGCATTGCCACCGGAAACGCCGCTCATTCGTCTGGCGCAGCAGCTTGATAAGCAGACGATCAGCGGCGCAGAGGTGATTGCTTTACAGGCCGTCGAGCAGTTCGCGATGTATACCGGTGTGCGACCTGATGCGCGGCTGATTACTGAAGCGGCACAATTTGCACGAGAAGGATAAGAAACATCAGCGCATTAAGGGGCGCTCTGATTGGTGGCAAAGTGCACGTTGTTTATGCCGGATGCGGCGCAAACACCTTATTCGGCCTACAAAATCGCGAAAATTCAAGATATTGCGATTAGCTTGTAGGCCTGATAAGCGTAGCACATCAGGCAATCTTACGTTTGTCATCAGCCTCAGCGCCTTGTTTGCTAACCGTCTTCAGAACGCCTGGTACAATGTGTGACATCGTGAGCCACGTCAGTAAGTGGTTAAATTTGCAGTGGTAGCATTCCTTCCGTGTTTTCTTACTAACCGGAGAAGTAATGGAACTGCTTTTATTGAGTAACTCGACGCTGCCGGGTAAAGCCTGGCTGGAACATGCGCTGCCGTTGATTGCTGAACAGTTGCAAGGTCGCCGTTCAGCGGTGTTTATTCCTTTCGCTGGCGTAACGCAAACCTGGGATGATTATACGGCCAAAACGGCTGCGGTCCTTGCCCCACTTGGCGTTTCTGTCACCGGTATTCATAGCGTGGCCGATCCTGTTGCCGCGATTGAAAATGCTGAGATCGTGATTGTCGGCGGCGGTAACACTTTCCAGTTGCTGAAACAGTGCCGCGAGCGCGGGCTTTTGGCACCCATTGCCGACGTAGTAAAACGTGGCGCGCTGTATATCGGCTGGAGCGCAGGCGCTAACCTTGCTTGCCCAACTATCCGCACCACCAACGATATGCCGATTGTCGATCCGCAAGGTTTCGATGCGCTGAATCTGTTCCCGCTGCAAATCAACCCGCACTTCACCAACGCGCTGCCGGAAGGCCATAAAGGGGAAACGCGCGAGCAGCGTATTCGCGAACTGCTGGTCGTCGCGCCAGAACTGACCATTATTGGCCTGCCGGAAGGTAACTGGATCACGGTGAGTAAAGGTCACGCTACGCTGGGCGGCCCGAATACCACTTATGTATTTAAAGCTGGTGAGGAAGCGGTGCCGCTGGAAGCGGGTCACCGTTTTTAAGTGAATTGCCGGATGCATGATCCGGCATCTTGTACATAGTGCCTGATGCGACGCTTGACGCGTCTTATCAGGCATATTAATACTCGTCCCGTCCCTCATCTTCATCCGGCTGTTCCAGCACACTGTAAGCCACCGAACAAAACAGCGAGTTCAGACGCTGCATATCGCCCAGTAAGCCTAAATGCAGCGAACTGGTTTCAATGCTTTGCACGTTTTGCTGATGCAGGCGATCGACGTGAGCATGGGAATAACGGCGATTAAGAATGCGAAAGCGATGCTTACTACGGCGCAAACGACGAGCGCTGGTGACATCGCCAGAGAAGAACACCGACATTGCCAGCTTTAAATTACTGAGCAATTGCTCATAGAGCGCATCCAGTTCCTTCAACCCATCAAGCGAAAATGCCCGCCGTGCTGCCAGTGATTTGTCAGCAATTTCGCTGCCCATGCGCTCGACGATATCGGAAGCCTGCTCCAGGTTGAGAGCCATTTCGATAATCTCTGCCCAGCGGCGCGACTCTTCTTCCGCCAGCTCTTCTTTTGGCATCCTCGCCAAATAAAGTTTAATCGCGGTGTAGAGGACGTTGATATCATCCGCCAGCTTGCGCAACTCCTTCTCTTCACGCGGTTCACCGTGCATCACTTTATTCAGCCCTTCCATCATCTGTTCCATCGCGTCACCGATGCGCAGTGTTTCACGGGCGGCATTCGCCAGAGCAAGAGTCGGAGTATCCAGCGCACTAACGTCCAGATGTTTTGGTTTCAGATGGGCATCCAACTCAGGTTCATCGCGAATAATCGTTTTGCAAAATCGCGCCATTGGATCGACAAACGGCAGCATGACCAGGCAACGAACGAGGTTGTAGAAGACGTGGAAATAGATAACCAGTTCCGCTTTTGGCAAAGGCAGTTTATCCATTGATTCAGCCAGAACATGGACAAATGGCAGGATAATCAAGCTCCCCACCAGCTTAAACAACAAGCTACCCATCGCAACACGTCGAGCGGCGGCATTGGCGGCACTATTGTTGAGCATCGCCAGCAGGCCGGAACCGAGGTTGGCTCCGATTACCAGACAGAGCGCCACCGGGAAGGAGATAATGCCTGCGGCGGTCAAAGTAGCGGTCAGCAATACAGCTGCAAGGCTGGAGTAGCTGATAACGGCGAACATCGCGCCAATCAGCGCATCCAGCAGAATATCGCCAGTCAACGAAGCAAAGATCACCTGAACGCCGTTTGCCTGGGTGATCGGCGTTACGGCCTGCACAATCAACTCCAGCGCCAGCAAAATCAGCCCAAGACCAATACCGACGCGGCCCAGTTGCCCGGCGCGTGACTGTTTGCGTCCGAGGAAAAAAATAACGCCGATAAAAATGAGCAGCGGTGACAACCAGGATAAATCGAAGGTGAGGACCCGCGCCATTAGCGCCGTCCCGACATCAGCCCCCAGCACAATCACCAGCGCGGGCGCGAGAGCAACCAGATCCTGGGCGACAAACGAGGTCACCAGCATGGTGGTGGCATTACTACTCTGTACCAGTGCGGTAACGCCGATCCCCGCGCAAAAGGCGAGCGGCTTCTTTTCGACGCTCCGGCTAAGGACTGTACGCAGGCGTGCGCCGAAGACGCGCATTACGCCTGTTCGAACAATATGCGTCCCCCAGACCAACAGGGCGACGGCAGAAAGCAGGTGAAGCAGCGTTAACACGAGTTCAGGTTCTCCTTATCGTTATATGTTCCTGAAGCAATTGAATGACCAAAGGACCGGAAACACGCTGGCTGGCATCTTTACTGTGCCTTTTGACATTCGTTTTTCCGGCTAAGATTATTCCAGCCTGATTCCAGTATAAGTGTTTCATATTAATAAAGAGACAGGGCACCCATTGAGTGCCCTGTTTGTTGTAAGGAAAAGTGACATATTTGTGAATCAGTCCGCGTCATACCCCAGATTCGGCGCCAGCCAGCGCTCAACTTCGGTAACGCTCATACCTTTACGACGGGCATAGTCTTCGACCTGATCGCGTTGAATCTGCGCCACGGCATAGTACTTGCTGTCCGGATGGCTGAAGTACCAACCCGAAACCGATGCACCGGGCCACATCGCGAAAGATTCTGTGAGTTTCATGCCAGTGTGTTTTTCCACTTCCAGCAGCTCCCAGATGGTGGCTTTTTCCGTATGTTCCGGGCAGGCCGGATAGCCCGGTGCCGGACGGATGCCCTGGTAGTTTTCGCGGATCAGCTCTTCGTTGCTGAGGTTCTCGTTCGGCGCATAGCCCCAGTAAACTTTACGCACGCGCTCATGGAGATATTCCGCAAAGGCTTCCGCCAGACGGTCAGCAAGGGCTTTCACCATGATTTTGTTGTAATCATCGTGCTGCGCTTCGAAGGCATCAGCCAGTGCGTCCTCTTCCAGCCCGCCAGTTACGGCAAATGCGCCGATGTAATCCGCTTTGCCAGAGAGTTTCGGCGCCACGAAGTCAGCGAGACAGTAGTTGGCGAAGCCCGTTTTTTCGGTCTGTTGACGCAGATGGTGGCTGACGTTGATCACATGTGTACGCGTTTCGTCACGGTAGATTTCAATGTCATCGCCCACACGGTTTGCCGGGAACAGCCCCACCACACCACGCGGATTGAGCGTTTTCTCGGCGCTTAATTTATCCAACATGTCGTTGGCGTCTTTAAACAGCCGCTTCGCCTCTTCGCCCACCACTTCATCTTCCAGAATGCGCGGATACTTCCCGGCCAGCGACCAGGTCATAAAGAACGGTGTCCAGTCGATGTAATTACGCAGCGTTTCAATGCTGGCTTCGACTTCCTGCACGCCGAGACGGTGTGCCACGGGCGGCGTGTAAGCCTGCCAGTCAAAAGCGAAATCGTTATCGCGCGCCGCTTCCAGCGTAACTGGCGGGGTGCGCGGTTTCTTGCGTCCGTGCTGAATACGCACGGTTTCGTACTCTTTGCGGGTACGAGCGACAAAGTCATCACGCTGAGTGTCGGAAAGCAGCGCCGCCACGACGCCAACGGTGCGCGAGGCGTTCTGCACATACACCGTCGGGCCGCTGTAGTTTTGCTCGATTTTCACCGCCGTGTGCGCTTTTGAGGTGGTCGCACCGCCAATCAGTAGCGGAATGGTGAAGCCCTGACGCTCCATCTCTTTCGCCACGTTGACCATTTCGTCCAGCGATGGCGTGATCAATCCCGAAAGGCCAATCAAATCGGCATTCACTTCTCTGGCGGTACGGAGGATTTTTTCCGCAGGCACCATCACGCCGAGATCGACGATTTCATAGTTGTTGCATTGCAGCACCACGCCAACGATATTTTTACCGATATCGTGCACATCGCCCTTCACGGTGGCGATCACCATCTTGCCGTTGGTTTTGCCCTGCTCTTTGCTGGCTTCGATAAACGGTTCGAGATACGCCACCGCCTGTTTCATGACGCGCGCCGATTTCACCACCTGCGGCAGGAACATTTTCCCTTCGCCAAACAGGTCGCCGACCACGTTCATGCCGTCCATCAGCGGGCCTTCAATCACCTGAATGGGGCGCTCGGCCTGCTGGCGGGCTTCTTCGGTGTCCTGTTCGATAAACTCGGTAATGCCTTTGACCAGCGAGTATTCCAGACGTTTATTCACTTCCCACGAGCGCCACTCCGCCTGCTGGGCGTTAGCGGTATCGTCGGTTTTGCTGCCGCGATATTTCTCGGCAAGTTCCAGTAAACGCTCGGTGCCATCGTCGCGACGGTTAAGGATCACATCTTCCACCGCGTCGCGCAGTTCAGCGGGCAGGTCGTCGTAAATCGCCAGTTGCCCGGCGTTGACGATCCCCATATCCATACCGTTACGAATGGCGTAGTAGAGGAACACCGCGTGAATAGCTTCGCGCACCGGATCGTTACCACGGAACGAGAAGGAAACGTTAGAGACGCCGCCGGAAATCAGCGCGTGCGGCAGTTCGCGTTTGATGTCTTCACACGCGCCGATAAAGTCCTGCGCGTAGTTGTTGTGCTCTTCAATGCCAGTTGCGACCGCGAAGATGTTCGGATCAAAGATGATGTCTTCCGCCGGGAAGCCGACTTCCTCGGTGAGTATTTTGTACGCCCGACGGCAAATTTCGATTTTCCGTGCGCGGGTATCGGCCTGACCCTGTTCGTCAAAGGCCATTACCACCACCGCTGCACCGTAACGACGCAACAGTTTCGCATGATGGATAAAGGCGTCGACGCCCTCTTTCATTGAGATAGAGTTAACAATGCCTTTGCCCTGAATACACTTCAGCCCCTTTTCGATGACCTCCCATTTTGAGGAGTCGATCATAATCGGCACGCGGGCGATATCCGGTTCCCCCGCAATCAGGCTGAGGAAACGCACCATCGCCGCTTCGGCGTCGAGCATCCCTTCATCCATGTTGATATCGATAATCTGCGCGCCGTTTTCCACCTGCTGGCGCGCCACATCCAGCGCCTCGCTGTATTTATCTTCTTTAATCAGGCGTTTGAATTTGGCAGAACCGGTGACGTTAGTCCGCTCACCGACGTTAACAAACAGGCTGTCATCGCCAATGTTCAGCGGCTCCAGACCGGACAAACGACAGGCGACGGGGATCTCCGGCAGTTTGCGCGGCGCTAATCCTTCTACTGCGCGACTCATTGCCGCAATATGTCGTGGCGTGGTGCCGCAGCAACCGCCGACGATATTGAGGAATCCCGCTTCCGCCCATTCACGTATCTGTTTTGCCATCGTGTCGGCATCGAGATCGTATTCACCAAAAGCGTTGGGCAGCCCGGCGTTCGGGTGGGCGGTGACGTAGCATTCTGCAATCCGAGACAGCTCCTGCACGTACTGGCGCAGTTCATCGGGTCCCAGCGCACAGTTCAGGCCAAAGGTCAGCGCTTCGGCGTGGCGCAATGAGTTGTAAAATGCTTCGGTGGTCTGCCCGGAGAGTGTGCGCCCGGAGGCGTCGGTGATGGTGCCGGAGATCATAATCGGCAGTTCAACGCCCAGCGCTTCGAACTCCGTTTTCACCGCAAAAATCGCCGCTTTGGCGTTGAGGGTGTCGAAGACGGTTTCAATCAGAATCAGATCCGCACCACCTTCGACTAATGCTTTGGTGGATTCGCGATAAGCCGCCACCAGCTGGTCAAAAGTGATGTTGCGGAATGCCGGATCGTTTACGTCCGGCGATATAGACGCCGTGCGGTTGGTTGGGCCGAGAACACCAGCAACGTAGCGCGGTTTCTCCGGCGTGCGCGCGGTCCACTCATCAGCACAAGCACGCGCCAGTTTCGCCGCCGCAAAGTTGATTTCCGCCGACAGGGATTCCATCTGGTAATCCGCCATCGCAATAGTCGTGGAGTTGAAGGTGTTGGTTTCGATGATATCTGCGCCCGCTTCAAAGTAAGCGTTGTGGATGGCGGCGATCACTTCCGGTTTACTGAGCACCAGCAGGTCGTTGTTGCCTTTGAGATCGCACGGCCAGTCGGCAAAGCGTTCACCGCGAAAATCTGCCTCGTTCAGTCGATAACTCTGGATCATGGTGCCCATACCGCCGTCCAGCACCAGAATACGTTCATTTAACTGCGCACGCAGTTGTTCAACTTTGCTGCTCACACTCGCTCCCGACACGCTCAACCCAGACTGTAAAAAAATTCAACAGACCATACTGGCATAAACGCATCAGTGGTAAAAGCGACCACCACGCAACATGAGATTTGTTCAACATTAACTCATCGGATCAGTGTGGCAACTATTGCATTACACCGTAATAAAAATGAAAATGATTTCCACGATACAGAAAAAGGAGACTGTCATGGTCGCACCCATTCCCGCAAAACGCGGCAGAAAACCCGCCGTTGCCACCGCACCCGCGACTGGACAGGTTCAGTCTTTAACGCGTGGGCTGAAATTACTGGAGTGGATTGCCGAATCCAATGGCAGTGTGGCACTTACGGAACTGGCACAGCAAGCCGGATTACCCAATTCCACGACTCACCGCCTGCTAACCACGATGCAACAGCAGGGGTTCGTCCGTCAGGTCGGTGAACTGGGTCACTGGGCGATCGGCGCACATGCCTTTATGGTCGGCAGCAGCTTTCTCCAGAGCCGTAATTTGTTAGCCATTGTCCATCCTATTCTGCGCAATCTGATGGAAGAGTCTGGCGAAACAGTCAATATGGCGGTGCTGGATCAAAGCGATCACGAAGCGATTATTATCGACCAGGTGCAGTGTACGCATCTGATGCGTATGTCAGCCCCTATCGGCGGTAAGTTACCGATGCATGCCTCTGGTGCCGGTAAAGCTTTCTTAGCCCAACTGAGCGAAGAACAGGTGACGAAACTGCTGCATCGCAAAGGCTTACATGCCTATACCCACGCGACGCTGGTGTCTCCTGTGCATCTAAAAGAGGACCTCGCCCAGACGCGTAAACGTGGCTATTCATTTGACGATGAAGAACATGCGTTGGGGCTTCGTTGCCTCGCGGCGTGTATTTTCGATGAGCACCGCGAACCATTTGCCGCAATTTCGATTTCCGGGCCGATTTCACGTATTACCGATGACCGCGTGACCGAGTTTGGCGCGATGGTGATTAAAGCGGCGAAGGAAGTCACGCTGGCATATGGCGGTATGCGGTGATTTTTCGTCTCTGATTTATACGAATCGCACGCTAAACCGCTGCCTGCGCCGATACGCATAAACATCTTCCACGTGCCCTTCACGGATGCGTTTTTGTAGCGCGCGCCAGTAATCAGCGCGGAACAGGTCGGCGTGCATCTCTTCAAACAGTGGCCCAATGCGTGAGTCGGCGCATAGCCAGTGACGGAACTCTTCCGGGAAAACATCGCCCGGCGAGACGCTGTACCACGGCTCACTGGCAAGTTCGTCCTCCGGGTAGCGCGGCGGTGGGATGTCGCGGAAATTCACTTCCGTCATGTAGCAAATTTCATCGTAATCATAAAACACCACGCGCCCGTGACGAGTGACACCAAAGTTTTTAAATAGCATGTCGCCAGGGAAAATATTGGCGGCGGCAAGCTGGCGAATAGCGTTGCCGTACTCTTCAATAGCGTCGCGCAGCTGTTGGCCCTCAACCTGTTCCAGCCAGATATTGAGCGGCACCATCCGCCGTTCGATGTAGAGATGGCGAATCACAATCTGTTCGCCGAGATCGGTGATTTTTTCCGGCGCTTCCTGGAGCAGTAATTCCATTAATGCCGGTGCGATTTGCCGTTTCTCCAGCACAAAGTTTTCAAACTCCTGGGTATCCGCCATTCGACCTACGCGATCGTGCTCTTTAACCAACTGATAGCAGGCGCGAACGTGAGCCGCAGACATCTCTTTCTGCGGCGCGAACTTGTCTTTAATCACTTTGAATACCCGATCAAATCCCGGCAGCGTGAACACCAGCATCACCATTCCACGAATGCCCGGCGCTTCAATGAACTGCTCATTACAGCCCTGTAGATAAACGAGATATTCGCGGTAGCTTTCGGTTTTGGCGTGCTTCTGGCAGCCGATAGCCATATACAATTCAGCGGTGGTTTTACCTGGCAGAATTTCCCGTAACCACTCGACCAGTGCGGCAGGTAGCGACGCGTAAACCATAAAATAGGAACGCGCGAAGCCAAAGACAATGCTCGCTTCGGCGGTGGTCGTCAGGCAGGTATCAATAAACAGCTCGCCGTCGTCCGCCTGGTGGATAGGCAGCAAAAAGGGCAACGTGCCGGAAGGCGTGATCAGTTTGCCCACCAGCCAGGCGGCTTTATTGCGGTAAAACAGTTCGTTCGCCACCTGTAAATGGCTTTCCGCGAGGTTTTCTGTCCCCAGCGTTTCCGTCAGATGGCGAATGATGTAATGAATGTCACGGCTTTTATTCTGCCAGCGCAGACGCAGCGGCAGGTCGCTGAGGACACGCATTAGTAGCGATTCCCAGCCGTGATCGGGATAAAAGTCTTTTGCCAGCGGGCGCGGAATGGTACGAAAGCGGCGCTCTGGCTGGGAGCTAAAGATAAAAAGCCGCTCGGGAGTCAGCGAGCGGTGGTCAAATAACCGACAGTACACGGAGTTAAAAAAGCTCTCCGCAATCTCGAAGCGCGGGTAATCCGGCAACAGCCGGGTGTAATGCTCTTTGACGCGCAGTAAAAATTCCGCGTCCGTGCTTTGGCCGTTAGTGATACAGCGCAGCTGTTCCACCACCAGACCAACGTGATGATCATAAAGATGGATACGGTTTTTCATCGCCTGCTGGACAGCGTGCCAGTCGGCTTGCTCGAAACGCTGCTGCGCCCCGGAAGTCACTTCGAGGAATCGACCATACTGAGCGTCGAAACCTTGCAAAATGGTTTGTGCAATCAGTAATTCCAGGCCACGCGGCATTTGTTGTCCTCGTCGGGAGCAGAGAATTGCCGGATAAGACGCGCAAGCGTCGCACCAGGCGTTGATTGCCGGATGCGGCGTGAACGCCTTATCCGGCCTACAGTTAGCAACGTTTATCGGTTGTTAGAACTGCGATTCTTCGGTGGAGCCGGTCAGCGCGGTAACTGACGACGTGCCGCCCTGAATAATGGTCGTCACTTTATCGAAATAACCTGTCCCCACTTCCTGCTGGTGAGAAACAAAGGTGTAGCCATCTTTCGCGGCGGCGAATTCCGGTTGCTGCACTTTTTCAACATAGTGCTTCATACCCTCGCCCTGGGCATAGGCGTTTGCCAGGTCGAACATGTTGAACCACATGCTGTGGATGCCTGCCAGGGTGATGAACTGGAACTTGTAACCCATATCCGACAGCTGCTGCTGGAAGCTGGCAATAGTTTTGTCGTCGAGGTTTTTCTGCCAGTTGAACGACGGCGAGCAGTTATAAGCCAGCAGTTTGCCCGGATATTTCGCGTGGATGGCTTCCGCAAAGCGACGCGCCAGTTCCAGATCCGGCGTGGAGGTTTCACACCATACCAGGTCAGCATACGGCGCATACGCCAGGCCGCGGCTGATCGCTTGTTCAATGCCTGCGTGAGTACGGAAGAAACCTTCGTTGGTACGCTCGCCGGTAATAAATTCGCTATCATACGGGTCGCAATCGGAGGTGATCAAATCCGCCGCATCGGCATCGGTACGTGCAACCAGCAGGGTTGGAACGCCCGTCACGTCAGCTGCCAGACGCGCCGCGACCAGTTTCTGAATAGCTTCCTGAGTTGGCACCAAAACTTTGCCGCCCATATGACCGCATTTTTTCACGGACGCCAGCTGATCTTCGAAGTGAACTGCCGCTGCACCGGCTTCAATCATCGCTTTCATCAGTTCAAAGGCATTCAGGACACCGCCAAAACCGGCTTCCGCATCAGCAACGATCGGCAGGAAGTAATCGACATAGCGCGGATCGCCCGGCTCAATGCCCGCGGACCACTGGATCTGATCCGCACGGCGGAAAGTATTGTTGATCCGCTCCACTACGGCAGGAACCGAGTTCGCCGGATAGAGCGACTGATCCGGATACATGCTGGCCGCCAGGTTAGCGTCTGCCGCAACCTGCCAGCCAGACAGGTAGACCGCTTCAATGCCCGCTTTCGCCTGTTGCAGCGCCTGACCGCCAGTCAGTGCACCGAGGCTGTTGATGTAGCCTTTTTTCGACTCGCCATGCAGCAGACGCCACATTTTCGCCGCGCCCAGTTGCGCCAGCGTGCATTCAGGATTGACTGAACCGCGTAATTTCACCACATCTTCCGCGCTGTATGGGCGAGTAATGCCTTCCCAACGCGGTTGAGTCCACTCTTTCTGTAATTCTTCAATTTGTTGTGTACGGGTTTTCATGTGCAGATGCTCCATAGTTATGTGGTGGTTTACGCTAACAGGCGGTAGCCTGGCAGGGTCAGGAAATCAATTAACTCATCAGAAGTGGTGATCTGTTCCATCAGGCGTGCGGCATCGTCGAAACGCCCCTGGGAGAAACGCTCTTCGCCCAGTTCGCTGGCAATGACTTTCATCTCTTCGCCCAGCATCTGGCGGAACAAGGCTTTGGTCACCGGTTTGCCATTGCTCAACGTTTTTTGATGATGGATCCACTGCCAGATCGAGGTACGGGAAATTTCAGCCGTCGCCGCATCTTCCATCAGGCCATAAATCGGCACGCAGCCGTTGCCGGAGATCCATGCTTCGATGTACTGCACAGCCACGCGAATGTTGGCGCGCATACCTTCTTCGGTGCGTTCACCATCACAAGGTGCCAGCAGCTGATCGGCAGTAATCGGCGCGTCTTGTTCGCGCATTACGTCAAGCTGGTTTTTGCGGGAGCCGAGAATGTCGTTGAATACCGCCATTGCCGTATCCGCAAGGCCTGGGTGAGCGATCCATGTACCATCGTGACCGTTATTGGCCTCCAGCGATTTATCCGCTTTTACTTTGTTGAGCACCTGGTTATTGAGCTCTTCATCTTTGCTCGGAATAAACGCCGCCATGCCGCCCATCGCAAAAGCACCGCGTTTATGGCAGGTTTTAATCAACAGGCGTGAGTAAGCATTCAGGAAGGGTTTATCCATCGTCACTGCCTGTCTGTCTGGCAGGACGCGATCGGGATAGTTTTTCAACGTTTTGATATAGCTGAAGATGTAATCCCAGCGACCGCAGTTCAGACCAACAATATGGTCACGCAGCGCGTGAAGGATTTCGTCCATCTGGAACACGGCAGGCAGCGTTTCAATCAGCAACGTCGCCTTGATAGTGCCGCGCGGCAGATTAAAGCGATCTTCTGCATAGCTGAAGACTTCGCTCCACCAGGCCGCTTCCTGCCAGGACTGGGTTTTCGGCAGATAGAAATAGGGGCCGCTGCCTTTTGCCAACAGTGCCTGGTAGTTGTGAAAGAAATAGAGCGCAAAATCAAACAGGCTGCCAGGAATCGCTTCGCCGCGCCAGGTGACATGTTTTTCCGGCAAATGCAGGCCGCGTACCCGACAAATCAACACCGCGGGATTTGGCTTGAGCTGATAGATTTTGCCTGCTTCATTGGTGTAACTGATGGTGCCGTTAACCGCATCGCGCAGGTTAATTTGCCCATCGATCACTTTGTTCCAGTCTGGTGCCAGTGAATCTTCGAAATCGGCCATAAACACTTTCACATTCGCGTTGAGTGCGTTGATCACCATCTTGCGCTCAACCGGGCCAGTTATCTCGACTCGACGATCTTGTAAGTCCGCAGGAATACCACGAATTTTCCAGCCT
Source organism: Escherichia sp. E2748 (assembly GCF_005781125.1). Taxonomy (NCBI): domain Bacteria; kingdom Pseudomonadati; phylum Pseudomonadota; class Gammaproteobacteria; order Enterobacterales; family Enterobacteriaceae; genus Escherichia; species Escherichia sp. E2748. The sequence goes on along the minus strand of NZ_VATP01000020.1, from coordinate 2,164 downwards.
GTATCGCGAATGGAAGCTGTTTCCGAAATAAAATCAGGCAACGTTCCGTTATCGATATCCCGCTGCTGCTGAATGCGCGCTGCCAGAAGTTTATTGCGTTGTGGCGTAAAATGCGTCACCAGCTCAGTCAGAAATTCTACCGCCTCGGCAGTGAGAACTTGCTTCTCCTGCTCGCCATACGGCCTTGTGAAAGCCAGTTCATCGGTTGTTGTTGCCTGTTCAGTCATCGTGCAGCTCCTCGTCATGGATCCGAAAACTTCCCCACTGTGAACGAAGGATCGTTGTGTGCTTTTCGTTCAGCACAACTAAGACTACTCATTTAAAATGCAAAATCAAAAACAATTTCCATTTTAAATAAAAATATATGATAACTTATTGATAACAATATGAATAAAATTTATTCACCTGCTGAGGTGTGTTTCGGAAATAAAAAAGGCACCCGAAGGTGCCTGAGGTAAAGTGCTGAATCGCTTAACGATCGACTGCCACAGAAGATTAATCCAGTGTAGGATTCATACGGCGTAGATCGTATGGCGTGATCTGGTAGACGTAATAGTTGAGCCAGTTGGTAAACAGCAAATTGCCATGACTGCGCCAGCTCGCTCGCGGTTTGTTTTGCGGATCGTTGTGCGGGAAATAATTATACGGTACATCCGGGTTTAGTCCGGCTTCCACATCGCGGAAATATTCCTGCGCCAGCGTTTGCGCATCATATTCGGGATGGCCCGTCACAAAGGCAATGCGCTTATCTTTACTGGCAAACAGATATGCATCCCCTTCTTCTGTCTCCGCCAGAATTTCCAGATCGGTATAATCACGAATCAACGCTGCCGGAAAGTCAGCATAGCGCGAATGTGGTGCCAGAAATGAATCATCAAAGCCACGCGTCAGAAGCGCATGAGGATGGAGAATATGATGCTCGTAAACGCCAGAGAGTTTGTCGGTGCGGGTTTGCTTAGGAATGCCGTAGAGGATATTGAGCGCGGCCTGTACAGCCCAGCAGACAAACAGCGTCGAGGTGACGTGATCTTTCGACCACTCCAGCACCTGTTTGATCTGCGGCCAGTAAGCGACATCATTAAACTCCACCAGACCCAGCGGCGCACCGGTGACTATCAGACCGTCAAAGTTCTGTTCCTGAATATCTTCAAAGTTGCAATAGAAGTTGTTTAGATGCTCTGCGGGCGTGTTGCGCGATTCACGGGAATCGATGCGCAACAGCTGAATATCGACCTGCAAAGGTGAGTTTGAAAGCAGGCGTAAGAACTGATTTTCAGTTTCGATCTTCTTCGGCATCAGGTTAAGGATAAGCACCTTTAGCGGACGAATTTCCTGACCAGACGCGCGAGAAGTTGTCATCACAAAAACGTTTTCTTCACGCAAGAAATTGACGGCGGGTAGCTCGTCCGGCACACGAATCGGCATAACCTGATTACCTCACTACATACGCTTATACGTTTAGACATCCAGATAGCTGAAGATAACCAGAAAATTTACCAATGTCGAGCCTGCATGTTGAAGGTGAGAAAGTTTCAAGGAAAAGGCTACGTTAGAATATAAGAATGACTAAAAGGAGAGAAAATGGTTATTAGTATTCGCCGCTCACGGCATGAGGAAGGGGAGGAACTCGTTGCGATTTGGTGTCGTTCTGTCGATGCCACCCACGATTTTTTATCAGCAGAGTATAGGGCCGAATTGGAAGAGCTGGTGCGTTCCTTTCTGCCGGAAGCACCGTTGTGGGTCGCGGTTAATGAGCGGGATCAGCCGGTTGGGTTTATGTTATTAAGTGGGCAGCATATGGATGCGCTGTTTATCGATCCTGATGTGCGCGGCTGCGGCGTGGGTCGGATGCTGGTGGAGCATGCGCTCTCGATGGCACCGGAACTGACAACCAACGTTAATGAGCAAAATGAGCAGGCGGTTGGGTTCTATAAGAAGATGGGCTTTAAGGTTACAGGGCGCTCTGAGGTGGACGATTTGGGGAAACCGTATCCGTTGCTGAATCTGGCGTATGTGAGGGAATAATGCGCTGTTGCCCCCTACCGTAACCCTGCGGAGGACGAATAAGACGCACCAGCGCCGCATCCGGCTTTTTTTTCTGCATCAACGCAAAAAGGCCATCCTGACGGATGGCCTTTCGCTTTATTTGATGCCTGGCAGTTCC
>NZ_VATP01000019.1:0-252583 GCF_005781125.1 Escherichia sp. E2748 | reverse complement strand
CTGGTGGGTGTTGGTAGCACGTGCCAGCCATTCGCTCATGCTTACTGGTCACAAGCGAACCACGGCCCACTGCTTTAGCGCAAAAGCAGAGTGAGCCTACCAGAGTTACGCTTACTGATCCATGAAAAATACTGTAAAAATAAACAGTGTTGATTTAATCAACGCTGATTGCCTGCATTTTATTCAGTCCCTGCCTGATGATTCCATTGACCTGATTGTTACCGATCCGCCGTACTTCAAGGTGAAACCCAACGGCTGGGACAATCAGTGGAAAGGGGACGAAGATTACCTTAAGTGGCTGGACCACTGTCTGGCCCAGTTCTGGCGGGTGTTAAAACCTGCCGGAAGCCTTTACCTGTTCTGTGGGCATCGCCTGGCATCTGATATTGAGATCATGATGCGTGAACGTTTCAACGTGCTTAACCATATCATCTGGGCGAAGCCGTCCGGACGTTGGAATGGGTGTAATAAAGAAAGTCTGCGCGCATATTTTCCTGCCACAGAGCGCGTTCTGTTTGCTGAACATTACCAAGGGCCATATCGCGGCAAAAGTGACGGCTATGCGGCAAAAGAAAGGGAACTCAAACAGCACATAATGGCACCGCTGATATCGTATTTCAGGGATGCTCGTGCCGAACTGGGTATAACGGCAAAACAAATTGCCGAAGCCACAGGTAAGAAAAATATGGTTTCCCACTGGTTTGGTGCCAGTCAGTGGCAGTTGCCGAATGAGGCTGACTATCGGAAGTTACAGGCACTGTTTTCCCGTATAGCGGCAGAGAAGTTTCAGGAACAACAACTGGAACAACCACACCACCAGCTGGTGGCATCTTATGATTCACTGAATCGCAAATATTCTGAATTGCTGGATGAGTTTAAATCTCTCCGGCGCTATTTCTCCGTATCAGTCTCCGTGCCTTATACCGATGTCTGGATGCATAAACCCGTTCAGTTCTACCCGGGTAAACATCCGTGTGAGAAACCGGCGGATATGCTCAGGCAAATAATCAATGCCAGTAGTCGACCTGGTGATCTGGTTGCTGATTTTTTTATGGGATCCGGTTCCACAATAAAAGCAGCAATGGCGCTGGGGCGTCGGGCCTTAGGTGTTGAGCTTGAGTCAGAGCGGTTTAACCAGACAGTGAAAGAGATAAACGAGCTGGTGGGGAAATAATCTGGTGGCCACGTCAGGTGGCCTTTTTATTTCCATTACACAGCACCCGCATCTGCGAGGTGGGGTTATGAAATCCATGGATAAGTTAACAACGGGTGTCGCCTATGGCACCTCAGCAGGTAGTGCCGGGTACTGGTTTTTACAGTTGCTCGATAAAGTCACGCCCTCACAGTGGGCGGCAATAGGTGTGCTGGGTAGTCTGGTGTTTGGCCTGCTGACGTATCTGACAAATCTTTATTTCAAGATTAAAGAAGACAAGCGTAAGGCTGCACGGGGAGAGTAATTCAATGACTCAAAACTATGAACTGATTGTGAAAGGGATCCGCAATTTTGATAATAAAGTTACGGTAACTTTAGCGTTACGGGACAAAAAACGCTTTGACGGTGAAATTTTTGACCTGGACATCTCGCTGGACCGTGTTGAAGGTGCCGCGCTGGAGTTTTATGAGGCAGCAGCCAGAAGGAGCATCAGACAGGTCTTCCTGGATGTTGCTGCTGGGTTATGTGAAGGGGACGAGCTGTTGCCAGAAACGCGCCCCTGTTCAGAGGCGCGGTATACCATAAAAATTAACAGTTCTGATAACTCGATTACGGGTTGTTAGCTTTTTGCAGTTGGCTTTCCAGTATCTTTCATTGGTAGCATCCTGATAAATATCCATGAGCGCAAAAATCAAATACGGCCTGTCAGCTGCTGTTCTGGCGCTGATTGCTGCAGGCGCGTCTGCTCCTCAAATACTTGACCAGTTTCTGGATGAAAAAGAGGGTAACCACACTACGGCATACCGCGATGGTTCCGGTATATGGACCATCTGTCGTGGTGCCACAATGGTGGATGGTAAGCCCGTCATACCGGGAATGAAGCTGTCGAAGGAAAAATGCGACCAGGTTAACGCTATTGAACGTGATAAGGCGCTGGCATGGGTGGAGCGCAATATTAAAGTACCACTGACCGAACCACAGAAAGCGGGTATAGCGTCATTTTGTCCCTATAACATTGGCCCCGGTAAGTGTTTCCCGTCGACGTTTTATAAGCGGCTGAATGCCGGTGATCGTAAGGGCGCATGCGAGGCGATTCGCTGGTGGATAAAAGATGGTGGGCGCGATTGCCGCATACGTTCAAATAACTGCTATGGACAGGTTATTCGTCGTGACCAGGAAAGCGCATTAGCCTGTTGGGGGATAGATCAGTGAGCAGAGTCGCCGCGATTATTTATGCTCTGGTTATCTGCATCATCGTCTGCCTGTCATTGGCTGTTAATCATTACCGTGATAACGCCATCGCCTACAAAGAACAGCGCGATAAGGCCGCATCCATTATCGCTGACATGCAGAAACGTCAACGTAATGTAGCTGAACTCGATGCCAGATATACAAAGGAGCTTGCTGATGCTAACGCGACTATCGAAAGTCTCCGTGCTGATGTTTCTGCTGGGCGTAAGCGCCTGCAAGTCGCCGCCACCTGTGCAAAGTCAACGACCGGAGCCAGCGGCATGGGCGATGGAGAAAGCCCAAGACTTACAGCAGATGCTGAACTCAATTATTACCGTCTCAGAAGTGGAATCGACAGGATAACCGCGCAGGTTAACTACCTGCAGGAGTACATCAGGACGCAATGCCTGAAATAATTTTTTTGCAAATCACAAAGTCAATTTAATGAGCCTCGCGATGCGGGGCTTTTTGCAATAAATGCGTACCGCAACGCATGTTTTTTACACCGAACCTGCCCCTTTGGAATGGGCCTTTGAGGATACCAGTTAGTGCTGGCGAGCCTCGGTGGGCTGGTTTCCTGTGCGGCAAAGGTTCATTTCAAAGAGTAGGTACACGCTATGAAATCATTAACCCTCTTCAATCAACCAATTCGTATCGGTGAAGATGGCATGATCTGCCTCACTGATATGTGGAAAGCCAGTGGTAAAAGTGAATCTGAATCTCCGTACCACTACCTGCGAAACAAGCAGACCAAAGAGTTCTTAGCCGAGCTGGAGAAAAACCACGAATCTGTGGTTTTTACTGAGCGCGGTGTACACGGTGGAACATATGGCGGGAAGTTTGTTGCTTATGATTATGCAGCATGGCTAAACCCCGGATTTAAATATGCAGCCTATAAAGTCCTGGATGACTACTTCACCGGAGAACTTCAGCATCGCAACAGCTTAAGTGCGCAGCTCAATATGAAGTGTCATGAGTTTGATCAGAAAAAAGATATGGCGAGCTTCTGTGGACAAGGGCTGGCGGCATGGCGCTATACGAAGCCAGTGTTGGTCGCTGAGATTAACTCCCTGGCTAACCAGCTGCAGATAACGATCCCCGGGCTTCCGGGATGAGTGATCGTGTCATTGAATGCGCCTCCAGAGCGGGGCGCGACTTCTCAGAGTTCATGAAAGGCGAGAAGGGCATGATGGAAGCATTGGCCTCGGTGGATGAGTTTGGCGAGCAGCTGCGCCTCAACGGCTGTGTCAATCATCACTTTGTTAGCTACATGATGCGGAACTCGATCATGCAGGCATTCATGGACATGGCAAAAGCCGAGAGGAAAGAAGAGCGCCGGCGTAAGCGAGCGGAAGCAAAAGCGAAGTAGCCATTACAAAGCCCATCTACTGGTGGGCTTGATAATGGCTTATACCCTACACGGGATAACTTAACTGATATCCCTTTTAACGGATAAAGGTATTCAAGCCTGACACATCATGCGCTGTATCGTCGCTGTATTCCTGCATTAACCATGACCGTAGCCCGACGGGGAACTCCTTCTGCGCGAGTGTGCGGGAATAATCAAAAACGATGCACACCGGGTTTTTACCGCGCTAATGATTCGCGGGTTTGTCCCTCATGCTCGCCAGTCCTGTGCGGGGGTGGAAGAAACAGGACACTCACACAGATTCTTGTGGGTCGATGCTATTCCTTTCTGGATTATCCCGATGCCATTCATGCAAGGGCTGTATCAGACGTTCGTCATGGCTGTCAGGCTGACGGGTCCTCCCGGTGGGGTGGCCTGCCACGGGGCGGGAGCGTCGCGGAAAAAGGCTAGTTTTTGAAATTTCATTCGTCATCACCACTACTGTAATGTATTGATATTACAGTGGTTTTATTTTTGTGGTGTCGATTTTGATTGTTTTTTGTTCATCGCTAACACCGTTTGCCTAAAGTTGTTCGCAAGATGCATGTTTAAAACATTCTGGAGCGGGTATGGATCGAGAGTTAAAAAATCTGACGCTGAATATCAGTCAACTGGCGGCACTGTCAGGTGTACATCGCCAGACTGCTGCGGCAAGGCTGCAAAATCTACCCGTTGCAGGGGGGCATGAAAGCAACCTCAAGCTTTATCGGGTGGTTGATATTGTGTCGGCATTTCTGGCATTACCACCGCCGGTTGCAGAAGGCGAAATGGACGCGCATGAGCGCAAAGCCTGGTATCAGTCTGAACGTGAGCGTCTTAAGTTCGAACAGGAAACGGCACAACTCATTCCGGCCAGTGATGTCAGACGGGAGTTTGCCATCTGGGCAAAAGCGGTCGTGCAGGTGCTGGAGACATTACCGGATATTCTTGAACGTGACTGCGGTCTGCAGCCTGCCGCTGTGAGCCGTGTTCAGTCCATTATTGATGATCTGCGCGATCAGATAGCCCTGCGGGTGACTGAAGCAGGTGCGGATGATGAGGAGGAATTACAGCAGGAGGAGTAATGCTGAATCAGGAAACCGCAAAGGCAGCACGAACCGATTCAGGTTATATCCTTCGCGCACCGAGACGAATGCGGGTTGCTGATGCCGTTGCTCAGTATATGCGGGTGCCCATGGGGGCAGGGAACTCAGTCCCGTGGGATCCGCTGGTGGCACCGTATGTTATTGAGCCGATGAACTGCCTGGCCTCGCGTGAATACGACGCAGTGATATTTGTTGGCCCGGCACGAACCGGCAAGACTATCGGCCTGATTGACGGCTGGGTGATTTACAACGTGATTTGCGATCCTGCTGATATGCTGATTATTCAGATGACGGAGGAAAAAGCCCGCGAACACTCCAAAAAACGACTCGCCAGAACGTTTCGCGTCAGCCCGGAAGTGGTCAGTCGCCTGAGTCCGAACAAAAATGACAACAACGTTTATGACAGAACATTCCTTGCTGGTAACTACCTGAAAATCGGCTGGCCGTCAGTCAATATCATGTCCTCATCAGATTATAAATGCGTCGCGCTGACGGATTATGACCGTTTTCCGGAAGATATTGATGGCGAGGGGGATGCTTTCTCTCTTGCCTCAAAACGTACCACAACATTTATGTCCAGTGGTATGACGCTGGTGGAGAGTTCCCCCGGCAGGGATGTGAAGGATGTGAAATGGCGACGGACTTCACCGCATGAGGCTCCACCAACCACGGGGATACTATCGCTCTATAACCGTGGCGATCGCCGTCGCTGGTACTGGCCCTGTCCACACTGTGGTGAGTATTTTCAGCCCTGCGGCGATGTGGTTGCTGGTTTCCGTGATATTGCCGATCCCGTGCTGGCAAGTGAGGCGGCTTATATTCAGTGTCCTTCCTGTTCAGGACGGATTATGCCTGAACAAAAACGTGAGCTGAACGGACGTGGGGTCTGGTTGCGGGATGGTGAATCCATCAATGCGGATGGCAGTCGTTATGGTGATCCCCGACGCTCACGTATTGCGTCATTCTGGATGGAGGGTCCGGCAGCTGCTTACCAGACACTCTCGCAACTCGTTTACAAACTGCTTACTGCAGAACAGGAATACGAGACAACCGGAAGTGAAGAAACACTCAAGACGGTTATCAATACCGACTGGGGATTACCTTATCTTCCCCGCGCCAGCATGGAGCAACGAAAAAGTGAACTGCTTGAGCAGCGGGCAGAGCCAGTTCCTTCCCGCAGTGTGCCGGATGGCGTTAATTTCCTTGTGGCGACAGTGGATGTGCAGGCGGGACGTCATCGCCGTTTTGTGGTTCAGGTAACGGGCTATGGCAGCCGTGGCGAACGCTGGATTATTGATCGTTACAACATCACGCAGTCATTGCGCGGTGACAGCGACGGGGAGAGCCAGCGAATTGATCCGGCCAGCTATCCGGAAGACTGGGATGTCCTGCTGACGGATGTTTTTCATAAAAGCTGGCCGCTGGCCTCCGATCCTTCTCAACAAATGCGACTGATGGCAATGGCGGTGGACTCCGGCGGTGAAGACGGGGTCACTGATAATGCCTATAAATTCTGGCGTCGTTGCCGTCGTGATGGCCTTGGTAAACGTATTTACCTGTTTAAGGGCGACAGCATCCGGCGCGCAAAACTGATCACCCGTACATTCCCTGATAACACCGGACGAACGGGCCGACGGGCGCAGGCCGCAGGTGATGTGCCGCTCTGGCTTCTTCAGACGGATGCACTGAAAGACCGGGTGAATAACGCGTTATGGCGTGACTCGCCAGGTCCCGGCTATGTGCATTTCCCTGACTGGCTGGGGAGCTGGTTTTACGACGAACTGACGTATGAAGAGCGGAGCAGTGACGGGAAATGGAGTAAGCCGGGTCGCGGTGCCAACGAAGCTTTTGACCTGATGGTGTATGCCGAGGCTCTGGTCATTCTGCATGGATACGAAAAGATCCGCTGGCCGGATGCACCGGAGTGGGCGAGCCGGGAAACCTGGCTGGAGTGTGTCCCGGACAGTACCGAACCGTCACCCTCACCGGAACCGGTATCCACGCCTGTTAAAAAACAAAAACGGAAGAAAACAGTAACTGACGATGTTAACCCCTGGCTGACTTCCGGAGGATGGTTATGAACCAGAATGATATCGAAGCCATGATTCAGCGTTATACGGAAGCTGAAATGGCGGTGCTGGACGGAAAATCCGTCACCTTTAATGGTCAGCAGATGACCATGGAAAACTTATCTGAGATCCGGCAGGGACGGCAGGAGTGGGAGCGCCGCCTTGCGGCTCTGATTACACGACGACGGGGGCATCCCGGGTACCGGCTGGCGAGGTTCTGATGGCAATTCTTGATGATGTGATTGGCGTTTTTTCACCAGGATGGAAAGCGGCAAGGCTGCGTTCCCGGGCGGTGATCCAGGCTTATGAGGCCGTAAAAACTACGCGGACACACAAAGCCCGGCGGGAAAACCGAACTGCCGACCAGTTAAGCCAGTACGGGGCCGTGTCGTTACGTGAGCAGGCCCGTTACCTTGATAACAACCACGATCTGGTCATTGGTGTATTTGACAAGCTGGAAGAACGGGTGGTGGGGAAAAACGGGATTATTGTCGAGCCACATCCGGTATTACGCAATGGGGCCATTGCCCGTGATCTGGCAGCGGAGATACGCACCCGATGGAGTGAATGGTCTGTCAGTCCGGAAGTTACCGGGCAGTTTACCCGTCCGATGCTGGAACGTCTGATGCTGCGTACCTGGCTGCGCGATGGTGAGGTGTTTGCCCAGATGGTTTCCGGGCGCATAAACAGCCTGACGCCTTCTGCCGGTGTTCATTTCTGGCTGGAGGCACTCGAGCCAGACTTTATTCCCATGACCAGTGATGAGAGCAACAGGCTGAATCAGGGCGTGTTTGTTGATGACTGGGGGCGTCCCGAAAAATATCTGGTGTATAAAAGTCGTCCTGTATCCGGACGGCAGATGGAAACCAAAGAAGTGGATGCAGAGCGAATGCTGCATCTTAAATTTGTTCGCCGTCTGCACCAGATGCGCGGGACGTCTTTATTGTCCGGTGTGCTGATCCGCCTCAGTGCCCTGAAAGAATATGAAGATTCTGAGCTGACTGCAGCAAGGATCGCTGCTGCTCTGGGGATGTACATCCGCAAAGGCGACGGACAGAGCTATGAAACGGATGGTAATGACAGCAAGGAGAATGAACGCGAGCTTACCATTCAGCCAGGCATTATTTACGACGATCTGAAACCCGGCGAAGAAATCGGAATGGTGAAGTCGGATCGCCCCAATCCTAACCTTGAAACTTTTCGTAATGGTCAGTTGCGTGCCGTGGCGGCGGGCAGTCGTCTGAGTTTTTCCAGTACAGCGCGCAACTATAACGGCACTTACAGCGCCCAGCGTCAGGAGCTGGTTGAATCCACTGATGGCTACCTGATCCTGCAGGACTGGTTTATTGGTGCCGTCACCCGCCCGATGTATCGTGCCTGGCTGAAACAGGCTGTGGCATCCGGTGTTATCAGGCTACCCCGCGATCTTGACCGTTCTTCACTGTATACCGCGGTGTATTCCGGACCGGTGATGCCGTGGATTGACCCTGTTAAGGAGGCTGAGGCCTGGAAAATTCAGATTCGTGGTGGAGCGGCGACAGAATCAGACTGGGTACGTGCAGGTGGTCGTAATCCGGATGATGTCAAACGTCGGCGCAAGGCAGAAATTGATGAAAACCGCAAGCTGGATCTGGTATTTGATACCGATCCGGCCAGTGATAAAGGAGGCAGCAGTGCCGCAACGAAACGACAGGAGCCGCAGCACACCGACGACCAGTCCGAAGAATAATTCCTGGTTCAGGATGCAGGCTGGTCACCAGAGTGACGCGGATATTTATATTTATGACGAGATTGGTTTCTGGGGTGTTACAGCGAAGCAGTTTATCAGTGATCTGAATGCACTGGGCGATATCACCCACATTAATCTCCATATTAATTCACCGGGTGGCGATGTCTTTGAAGGCATCGCCATTTTTAATGCGCTGAAAACACATGGTGCGTCCATTACCGTTTATGTCGACGGTGTGGCGGCGTCAATGGCGTCGGTCATTGCGATGGTGGGAAACCCGGTCATTATGCCGGAAAACACCTTCATGATGATTCATAAACCATTTGGCTTTACGGGCGGTGATGCGGAGGACATGCGCACCTATGCCGACCTGCTCGATAAGGTTGAGGCGGTTCTGTTACCCGCTTATGCACAGAAAACCGGGAAAACCACCGATGAAATTGCTGCCATGCTGGCGGATGAGACCTGGATGTCCGGTGCCGAATGTCTGGCACATGGATTTGCTGATCAGGTAACGCCAGCCGTTAAGGCAATGGCATGTATTCAGTCAAAACGTACAGAGGAATTTAAAAAGATGCCGGAATCCATTCGAAACATGATTACTCCGCCACGCAACAGTGCTCCACGCGTACAGGATAATGAACCTGTAGCCTCCCGGACGCCAGTGCAGGCAGCAGCACCCGTGGTGGATGAAAACAGTATCCGTGCGCAGGTACTGGCAGAGCAAAAAGCGCGTGTAAACGGTATTAATGATTTGTTTGCCATGTTTGGCGGGCGTTATCAGACGCTGCAGGCTCAGTGTCTTGCCGATCCTGAATGTTCGCTGGAGCAGGCCCGCGAAAAGCTGTTGAACGAGATGGGGCGCGAGTCCACGCCATCCAATAAAAATACCCCGGCTCATATTTATGCCGGTAACGGTAATTTTGTGGGGGACGGGATCCGCCAGGCGCTGATGGCGCGTGCCGGATTTGAAAAAACCGAACGTGATAATGTCTACAACGGGATGACCCTGCGTGAATATGCTCGTATGTCACTGACTGAACGGGGGATTGGGGTTTCCAGTTATAACCCGATGCAGATGGTCGGTGCGGCGTTCACACACAGTACGTCTGACTTCGGTAATATTCTGCTGGATGTTGCGAACAAAGCCATTCTGCAGGGCTGGGAAGATGCCCCTGAAACCTATGAACAGTGGACGCGGAAAGGTCAGTTGTCTGATTTTAAAATTGCCCATCGTGTGGGTATGGGGGGCTTCAGTGCTCTGCGTCAGGTGCGTGAAGGGGCGGAATATAAATACGTCACCACCGGAGATAAACAGGCCACTATTGCACTGGCGACCTATGGCGAGCTGTTCAGTATCACCCGTCAGGCCATTATCAATGATGATCTGAATATGCTGACCGATGTCCCGATGAAACTGGGCCGTGCGGCGAAATCCACTATTGCCGATCTGGTTTATGCCATTCTGACGTCTAACCCGAAAATCTCCACAGATAATGTAAGTCTGTTCGATAAAGCGAAACATGCAAACGTACTGGAGAGCGCTGCAATGGACGTGGCATCGCTGGATAAAGCCCGCCAGTTGATGCGTGTTCAGAAAGAGGGGGAGCGTCATCTGAATATTCGTCCTGCGTTCGTACTGGTACCGACGGCGATGGAGTCTGTTGCTAACCAGGTCATTCGCTCCTCAAGTGTCAAGGGGGCTGACATTAACGCCGGTATTATTAACCCGGTGAAAGATTTTGCGACCGTTATTGCAGAGCCTCGTCTTGATGATAACAGCCAGACCACTTTCTACCTGGCTGCGTCCAAAGGCTCCGATACGATTGAAGTGGCTTATCTCAACGGTGTGGATACGCCATATATTGATCAGATGGAGGGCTTCAGTGTGGATGGCGTGACAACGAAAGTGCGTATTGACGCCGGTGTCGCGCCAGTTGATCACCGCGGTCTGGTGAAATGTACGGCGTAAACGTCGCAGACAACAACTCTGATGGCCCGTAAGGGCTTTTTTTGTACCTGAAATCAGCCCCTGAACGGGGCTGTGCGGAGACAGTTATGGCAAAGAATTTTGTAGAAGAAGGAAAAACGGTGGCGATTGTTGCCAGTGCAGCCATCAGCAGCGGAGATCTGGTGCAGGTGGGCGATGTTTTTGCGGTGGCGCTGACCGATATTCCACAGGGTGAAACAGGCGACGGCATGACCGAAGGTGTGTTTATGCTGCCTAAGCTGAAAACGGATGACATGAAAACGGGTAAGAAGGTTTATCTGAAGTCCGGAAAAGTTCAGCTGACTAACAGCGGCTCTGATCCGCTGGTCGGGGTTGTCTGGGCAGATGCTGGAACCAGTGCAGAAGAAGTGCCGGTAAAACTCAATGTCTGATCCCTTTTCCCGGTTGGCAGCGCGTATGGATGCTATCACGGTCAGAAAGATGGGAAAGACAGCCTCGATTAATGATGTCGATATGACTGTGATCCCTGGAGAAACACTGGCAGAGCTGAATGCTCTGTCCGGACCTGCGGTCTCTCTGGTGGTGTTTTCTTCGGGATACCGCCCACGGCGCGGGGATCGCGTTGTTTATGACGGACAACAATGGACGGTCACACGGCATGAACGCTTTAACGGTAAGCCAATGATTTTTATTGAGTAAAGAGGTGTGGGATGAAGGGGCTTGAGAATGCCATCCGCAATCTGAACAGCCTTGATACCCGTATGGTGCCACAGGCCAGCGCATGGGCGATAAACCGTGTGGCACAGAAAGCGGTCTCGGTTGCCACCCGGCAGGTTGCCGGGAATACCGTTGCGGGAGATAACCAGGTGAAAGGGATCCCCCTGAAACTGGTACGTCAGCGTGTCCGGGTGTTTAAAGCCAGTCCGTCAGGAAAAATGACGGCCAGGATCCGCGTTAACCGGGGCAATCTGCCCGCCATCAAACTGAACACAACACGGCGGCGTGCTGGTGAAGGACTGAGAGTGGGAAAATACTTTTTCCGGGGGGCATTTGTTCAGCAACTGGCGAATGGCCGCTGGCATGTTCTGAGGCGTCTTCCTGAAGCGCGTTTTGCAACAGGGCATGACCATCAGGGCAGGCCAAGAAAAAATCGTCTTCCTGTGGAGGTAGTGAAAATCCCGCTGTCCGGACCGCTGACACAGGCATTTGAAGATGCCCGCGACCGCATCATTGCTGCGGAAATGCCGAAACAGCTGGGGTATGCACTGAAACAACAACTGAGGTTATGGCTGACCCGATGAACCGACATACACAAATCCGCCAGGCCGTACTGGCACGCCTTCGGGAACAGTGTGGAGACAGCGCCACGTTTTTTGACGGGCTTCCGGCATTTATTGATGCGCAGGAACTGCCTGCCGTGGCGGTGTGGCTGAGTGATGCTCAGTACACCGGAAAAATGACGGATGAAGATGACTGGCAGGCTGTTCTGCATATTGCTGTCTTCATCCGGGCACAGGCACCGGATTCAGAGCTGGATATGTGGATGGAGAGCACCATTTTCCCGGCCCTGAATGATGTACCGGCACTTTCCGGACTCATCGACACCCTGATCCCACTCGGTTTTAACTATCAACGTGATAATGAGATGGCCACCTGGGCGATGGCGGAAATCACGTACCAGATCACGTACACGAATTAAGGAGGTGGCAATGACCACACCAAATCCACTGGCAAAGACGAAAGGTGCGGGGACGACGTTCTGGATGTATACCGGCAACGGCGACGCATTTGCGAACCCTTTGTCGGACACTGACTGGCTGCGTCTTGCGATGGTGAAGGATCTGCAACCTGGCGAAATGACCGCTGATGCAGAAGATGATACTTATCTCGATGATGAAGATGCAGACTGGAAAACGACAACCCAGGGGCAGAAATCAGTCGGTGATACTTCGGCGACGCTGGCCTGGCGTCCGGGTGACAGCGGGCAGAAAAAACTGGTTCAGTTGTTCGACTCCGGTGAAGTCTGCGCGTTTCGTATCAAATATCCCAACGGTACTGTTGATGTTTTCCGTGGCTGGCTGAGTTCACTGGGTAAAACCATTGCCTCAAAAGACGTGATGACCCGCACTGTGAAAATCAGCGGTGTGGGGCGTCCGTATCTGGCAGAGGAAGGCACTGATACAGTGAGCGTTACCGGGCTGACGGTGGCACCGGCATCTGCCAGTGTAAAAGTGGGAGCAACCACCACGCTGACCTTTACAGTAAAACCTGACGGAGCCAGTGACAAAGCGATCAGTGTGCATTCGTCAGATCCACAGACTGCCACGGTGACCCTGAACGGGCTTGTAGCCACGGTGAAAGGCGTGAAGCAGGGCAGTGTCAGCATTGTGGGCATGACCGCTGACGGGAATTTTGTGGCTGTGGCTGCGGTGACTGTCAGCGCCGCAGGTTAACAGGACGATACTCATCATTTGCCCCGGTTATCCGGGGCTTTTTTGCAGGTGGAGAACATGATGTTTCTGAAACAGGGCACGTTTAATTATGAAAAACAGTCCGTGGTGCTCAGTGAGCTGTCCGGGCTGCAGAGAATTGAATATCTGGCGTTTGTTCAGCAGCGAACGGCAAAGTTTGATGCCGGTGAGGGAGAACTGCCGGAGGCTGAACGACAGATTGCTTTTCTGCGGATGGGGATGGATATCAATGCCTGGCTGGTTTCCCGCTCACTGTGGAATGCGGATCAGTCTAAGGATGTAGAGACGCTTTGCGCATCCGTTATTACAACATGGTCGTATGATGCCCTGGGTGCGGGGGCGGAGATGGTTCTGTCGCTGAGCGGTATGGGGGCCATTGATAATGCCGGGGATGATGAGCATGAGGCGCTGACGCCGGAAAAGTCCTGACGCGGGAAATGCAGTTTGTCATGCGGCTTGCCCGGGAGTTCCGGCGGGCAGACTGGCGGCGGATGCTGTCGGAAATGTCGGCCACTGAGCTTGGTGAGTGGGGCGATTATTTCCGGATGCAGAGCTTCAGTGATGTGTGGATGGATGCGCAGTTTGCCTCGCTGAAGGCATTGATCGTGAGAATGGTGTCCGGCAGCAGTGATGCTGCGGTGGCTGATTTCAGCCTTTTACCGGAAGAGAACGGGATACCGGAGCGAACGGACGAAGAACTGATGCATCTTGGGGAAGGTATTTCCGGAGGTGTGCGTTATGGACCAGATAGCCAACCTGGTCATTGATTTGGGGATTGATGCGGCAGAGTTTAAAAATGAAATCCCCCGTATCAAAAACCTTCTGAATGGTGCAGCCAGCGATGCAGAACGGTCTTCTGCCCGTATGCAGCGTTTTATGGAGCGTCAGACTCAGGCCGCCCGGCAGACAACGCAGGCGGCGTCTTCGGCTGCAACAGCCGCATCCGTCCATGCGCAGACGGTGGAGAAGAACGCACAGGCTCATGAACGCATGGCCCGCGAGGTGGAGAAAACCCGCCAGCGCATGGAGGCGCTGAGCCAGAAAATGCGCGAGGAACAGGCGCAGGCCATGGCTCTGGCGGAGGCTCAGGATAAAGCGGCTGCTGCGTTTTATCGTCAGATTGACAGTGTGAAACAGGCCAGTGCGGGGCTGCAGGAATTACAGCGTATTCAGCAGCAGATCCGACAGGCCAGAAACAGTGGCGGGATTGGTCAGCAGGATTATCTGGCGCTGATTTCTGAGGTTACGGCGAAAACCCGTGTTCTTACACAGGCTGAGGAAGAGGCTACCCGACAGAAAGTGGCGTTTATCCGTCAGCTTAAAGAGCAGGCAACCCGCCAGAATCTTTCTTCTTCTGAGTTGCTTCGTGCTAAGGCTGCCCAGCTGGGGGTAAGCAGTGCTGCAGAAGTGTATATCCGCAAAATGGAGCAGGCAGGAAAAGCCACGCATTCGCTGGGGCTGAAAAGTGCAGCGGCCCGTCAGGAGATAGGCGTTCTGATAGGTGAACTGGCCCGCGGAAATTTAGGTGCGCTGAGGGGATCCGGAATAACGCTGGCTAACCGTGCCGGGTGGATAGACACATTGATGTCACCGAAAGGCATGATGCTTGGCGGGGTTATTGGCGGTATTGCCGCGGCTGTCTATGGTCTGGGTAAAGCCTGGTATGACGGTCAGAAGGAGGGGGAAGAATTTAACCGCCAGCTGTCGCTGACGGGGCATTATGCCGGAGTCACTGCCGGGCAGCTGTGGACGCTCAGTCGTGCTATTTCCGGGAATGGTATCACGCAACATGCTGCAGCCGGTGCGCTGGCTCAGGTGGTGGGGAGTGGTGCATTTCGTGGAAACGATATCGGTATGGTGGCGAGAGCTGCCGCACAGATGGAGCGATCGGTTGGCCAGTCGGTCAGCGATACCATAAGTCAGTTTAAGCGGCTGAAGGATGATCCTGTAAATGCCGCGAAGGCTCTGGACAATGAGCTGCATTTTCTTACTGCCACTCAGCTTGAGCAGATACGCGTCCTTGGGGAACAGGGGCGGTCCAGTGATGCGGCACGGATAGCCATGTCTGCACTGGCAGAGGAAACCGGTCGGCGTACTGCGGATATTGATAATAACCTCAATGCGCTGGGCAGTACGCTGAAGTATCTGTCTGATTTATGGAGTCGTTTCTGGGATGCGGCCATGAATATTGGTCGTGAAGACTCGCTGGATGAACAGATTTCCGCTTTACAGGAGAAAGTGTCGCGGGCGAAAAGACTCCCCTGGACGGCATCATCTTCTCAGGTTGAGTACGATCAGCAGCGTCTTAACGAGCTTCAGGAGAAAAAACGCCAGAAGGATTTGCAGGATGCAAAAGAGCAGGCAGAGCGGAATTATCAGGAGCAACAGAAACGCCGTAATGCTGAAAATGCTGCACTGAACCGGATGAATGAAACGGAAGCAGCACGACATCAGCGTGAAATTGCGCGTATTAATGCCATGCAGTACGCCGATCAGGCTGTCAGGGATGCGGCGATACAACGTGAAAATGAACGTTACGAGAAAGCCCTGGCATCCGGTAAGAAAAAAACACGCGAAACCCGTAATGATGAGGCCACCCGGTTATTGCTGCAGTACAGTCAGCAACAGGCACAGGTGGAAGGACAGATTGCTGCTGCCAGACAGTCAGCAGGCATTGCCACGGAAAGGATGACAGAAGCGCATAAACAGCTTCTGGCTCTGCAGCAGCGCATCAGCGACCTGGACGGGAAAAAACTGACGGCAGATGAAAAGAGTGTGCTGGCCCGTAAAGATGAACTGATTCAGGCACTGACGCTGCTGGATGTAAAACAGCAGGAGCTTCAGAAACAGACGGCACTCAACGAGCTGAAGAAAAAAACAATTCAGCTGACCAGTCAACTGACTGAAGAAGAGCGCGCTCAGCGTCAGCAACATGACCTGGATATCGCCACGGTGGGTATGGGTGATCAGCAGCGGCAGCGATATCAGGTACAACTGAGTCTTCGCCAGAAATACCAGCAACAGCTGGAGCAGTTGAGGCGGGATAGTGAGCAGAAAGGGACATATAACACGGATGACTACAGAAAGGCCGAGCAGGCGCTGACGGAGAGCCTGAACCGACAACTGAATGAGAATCGCCGTTACTGGCAACAGCTTGAAGTTGTGCAGGGTAACTGGAAAAACGGAGTCCTGCGTGCATTTCAGGATTTTACCGTGGATGCAGATAATACGGCAGGAACAGCAGAACAGGTGTTCTCGTCAGCCTTCAGCAACATGGGAAATGGCCTGGCAACTTTTGTCACTACCGGCAAACTCAATTTCAAATCCTTCACCTCTTCTGTGCTGTCAGATATGGCGAAAATCCTGGCGCAGGCAACCATGATGAAATCGATAAAAGGGATTGGCAGTGTACTGGGATTTGATCTCAGCAGCCTTTCCCTGAATGCCAATGGGGGGATTTATCAGTCTGCTGATTTGAGTCGCTACAGTGGCACGGTGGTTAACCGTCCGACGTTTTTTGCTTTTGCAAAAGGCGCGGGTGTGATGGGGGAAGCTGGACCTGAAGCCATTCTGCCACTGCGTCGTGGTGCTGACGGTAAGCTGGGGGTTGTGGCGGATATTGGTGGTTCAGGTATGGCGATGTTTGCCCCGCAGTACAACATCGAGATCAATAACGATGGCACGAACGGGCAGATAGGTCCGGCTGCCCTGAAGGTGGTTTATGACCTTGGGAAAAAAGCGGCAGCGGACTTTATGCAACAGCAGGCCCGTGATGGTGGTCGGTTAAGTGGAGCATATCGGTAATGGAGACGTTTCACTGGAAAGTGCGCCCGGATATGAATGTGGTATCAGAGCCGAAAGTGGTGACAGTGAAGCTGGGCGATGGTTATGAACAGCGTCGTGCGGCGGGACTGAATAACCAGTTGTCGACTTACAGCGTGACGATACGTGTTCGTAAATGTGAACACCCATCTTTAAAAGCCTTTCTGGAACGGCACGGTGGCGTCCGCGCATTTCAGTGGACGCCACCTTATGACTGGAAGCCGATCAGGGTGGTTTGTCGTAAATGGTCGGCAAGCGTGGGGGCGTTGTGGGTAACCATAACGGCAGATTTTGAACAGGTCGTGGCATAGGAGGCTCTGATGCAGGATATTCCACAGGAAACACATCATGAGACGACACGCCTCACTCAGTCAGCCCAGGTGGTGCTCTGGGAAATCGATCTGACAGAGGTCGGTGGTGAACGTTATTTTTTCTGTAATGAGCAGAACGAAAAAGGTGAGCCGGTTACCTGGCAGGGGCGGCAGTATCAGGCATACCCCATTCAGGGGACGGGATTTGAACTGAACGGCAAGGGCAGTGCTGCCCGTCCGACACTGACGGTTTCTAACCTGCACGGAATGGTCACCGGGATGGCGGAAGACCTGCAGAGTCTGGTCGGCGGAACGGTGGTCAGGCGTAAGGTTTACGCCCGTTTTCTGGATGCGGTGAACTTCGTCAACGGAAACAGTGACGCCGATCCGGAGCAGGAGGTGATCAGCCGCTGGCGCATCGAGCAGTGCAGCGAACTGAGCGCGGTCAGTGCCTCTTTTGTACTGTCCACGCCGACGGAAACGGACGGTGCTGTTTTTCCGGGGCGCATCATGCTGGCTAATACCTGCACCTGGACCTATCGCGGTGATGAGTGCGGTTATCACGGTCCGGCTGTCGCTGATGAATATGACCAGCCGACGTCCGATATCACGAAGGATAAATGCAGCAAATGCCTGAGTGGTTGTAAGTTTCGCAATAACGTCGGCAACTTTGGCGGCTTCCTTTCCATTAACAAACTTTCGCAGTAATCCCATGACACAGACAGAATCAGCGATTCTGGCGCACGCCCGGCGATGTGCGCCAGCGGAGTCGTGCGGCTTCGTGGTGAGAACGCCGGAGGGGGAAAGATATTTTCCCTGCGTGAATATCTCCGGTGAGCCGGAGGCGTATTTCCGGATGTCGCCGGAGGACTGGCTGCGGGCAGAGATGCAGGGTGAGATTGTGGCGCTGGTCCACAGCCACCCCGGTGGTCTGCCCTGGCTGAGTGAGGCTGACAGGCGGCTGCAGGTGCAGAGCGATTTGCCTTGGTGGCTGGTCTGCCGGGGTGAGATTCATAAATTCCGCTGTGTGCCGCATCTGACCGGGCGGCGCTTTGAGCACGGGGTGACGGACTGTTACACGCTGTTCCGGGATGCTTATCATCTGGCGGGGATTGAGATGCCGGATTTTCATCGCGGGGATGACTGGTGGCGTCACGGTCAGAATCTCTATCTGGATAATCTGGAGGCCACAGGGCTGTATCAGGTGCCGTTGTCAGCGGCGCAGCCGGGCGATGTGCTGCTGTGCTGTTTTGGTTCATCGGTGCCGAATCATGCCGCCATTTACTGTGGTGACGGCGAGCTGCTGCACCATATTCCTGAACAACTGAGCAAACGAGAGAGGTATACCGACAAATGGCAGCGACGCACACACTCCCTCTGGCGTCACCGGGCATGGCACGCATCTGCCTTTACGGGGATTTGCAACGATTTGGCCGCCGCATCGACCTTCGTGTGAAAACGGGGGCCGAAGCCATCCGGGCGCTGGCCACACAGCTCCCGGCGTTTCGTCAGAAACTGAATGACGGCTGGTATCAGGTGCGCATTGCCGGGCGTGATGCAGGTGAAACCGAATTATCTGCCCGTCTTAATGAGCCGCTGGCAAATGGTGCCGTGATCCATATCGTGCCGCGTCTGGCGGGAGCTAAAAGTGGCGGTGTATTTCAGGTGGTGCTGGGGGCGGCGTTGATTGCGGTGGCATGGTGGAACCCTGTGGGCTGGCTGGGTGCCGCGGCTGTATCGGGCATGTATGCGGCAGGGGCCAGTATGATCCTGGGCGGTGTGGCGCAGATGCTGGCACCGAAAGCCAGGACGTCCACGGCAGCCAGTACAGATAACGGCAAACAGAACACCTATTTCTCCTCACTGGATAACATGGTTGCTCAGGGCAATGTTTTGCCTGTTCTGTACGGTGAAATGCGTGTGGGGTCGCGGGTGGTTTCTCAGGAGATCAGCACGGCAGACGAAGGGGACGGTGGTCAGGTTGTGGTGATTGGTCGCTGATGCAAAATGTTTTATGTGAAACCGCCTCCGGGCGGTTTTGTCGTTTATGGAGCATGACGAATGGGTAAAGGCAGCAGTAAGGGGCATACCCCGCGAGAAGCGAAGGACAACCTGAAATCCACGCAGTTGCTGAGTGTGATTGATGCCATCAGTGAAGGGCCGATTGAAGGTCCGGTGGATGGATTAAAAAGCGTGCTGCTGAACAGTACGCCGGTGCTGGACACTGAGGGGAATACCAACATCTCCGGTGTCACAGTGGTGTTCCGGGCAGGTGAGCAGGAGCAGACTCCGCCGGAGGGATTTGAATCCTCCGGCTCCGAGACGGTGCTGGGTACGGAAGTGAAATATGACACGCCGATCACCCGGACCATCACGTCTGCAAATATCGACCGTCTGCGCTTTACCTTCGGTGTGCAGGCACTGGTGGAAACCACCTCAAAGGGGGACAGGAATCCGTCGGAAGTCCGCCTGCTGGTTCAGATACAACGTAACGGTGGCTGGGTGACGGAAAAAGACATCACCATTAAGGGCAAAACCACCTCGCAGTATCTGGCCTCGGTGGTGGTGGATAACCTGCCGCCGCGACCGTTCAATATCCGGATGCGCAGGATGACACCGGACAGCACAACAGACCAGCTGCAGAACAAAACGCTCTGGTCGTCATACACCGAAATCATCGATGTGAAACAGTGCTACCCGAACACGGCACTGGTCGGCGTGCAGGTGGATTCGGAGCAGTTCGGCAGCCAGCAGGTGAGCCGTAATTATCATCTTCGCGGGCGCATTCTGCAGGTGCCGTCGAACTATAACCCGCAGACGCGGCAATACAGCGGTATCTGGGACGGGACGTTTAAACCGGCATACAGCAACAACATGGCCTGGTGTCTGTGGGATATGCTGACCCATCCGCGCTACGGCATGGGGAAGCGTCTCGGTGCGGCGGATGTGGACAAATGGGCGCTGTATGTCATCGGCCAGAATTGCGACCAGTCGGTGCCGGATGGCTTTGGTGGCACGGAGCCGCGCATCACCTGTAATGCCTACCTGACCACACAGCGTAAGGCGTGGGATGTTCTCAGTGATTTCTGCTCGGCGATGCGCTGTATGCCGGTATGGAACGGGCAGACGCTGACGTTCGTGCAGGACCGACCGTCGGATAAGGTGTGGACCTATAACCGCAGTAATGTGGTGATGCCGGATGATGGCGCGCCGTTCCGCTACAGCTTCAGCGCCCTGAAGGACCGCCATAATGCCGTTGAGGTGAACTGGATTGACCCGAATAACGGCTGGGAGACGGCGACAGAGCTTGTTGAAGATACGCAGGCCATTCTCCGTTACGGTCGTAACGTCACGAAGATGGATGCCTTTGGCTGTACCAGCCGGGGGCAGGCACACCGCGCCGGGCTGTGGCTGATTAAAACGGAGCTGCTGGAAACGCAGACCGTGGACTTCAGCGTGGGTGCAGAAGGGCTTCGCCATGTACCGGGCGATGTCATTGAAATCTGTGATGATGACTATGCGGGTATCAGCATCGGCGGGCGCGTGCTGGCGGTGAACAGCCAGACGCGGACACTGACGCTCGACCGTGAAATCACGCTGCCATCCTCCGGCACCACGCTGATAAGCCTGGTTGACGGACAGGGGAATCCGGTCAGCGTGGAGGTCCAGTCCGTCACCGACGGCGTGAAGGTGAAAGTGAGACGGGTTCCTGACGGCGTTGCAGAATACAGCGTGTGGGGGCTGAAGCTGCCGACGCTGCGCCAGCGCCTGTTCCGCTGCGTGAGTATCCGTGAGAACGATGACGGTACGTATGCCATCACCGCCGTGCAGCATGTGCCGGAGAAAGAAGCCATCGTGGATAACGGGGCGCACTTTGACGGCGACCAGAGCGGCACGGTGAATGGTGTCACTCCGCCAGCAGTGCAACACCTGACCGCAGAAGTCACCGCAGACAGCGGGGAATACCAGGTGCTGGCGCGCTGGGATACGCCGAAGGTGGTGAAGGGCGTGAGCTTTATGCTTCGCCTGACCGTGGCAGCGGATGACGGCAGTGAGCGGCTGGTCAGCACGGCCCGGACGACGGAAACCACATACCGCTTCAGGCAGCTGGCTCTGGGAAATTACAGTCTGACAGTCCGGGCGGTAAATGCGTGGGGGCAGCAGGGCGATCCGGCGTCGGTATCGTTCCGGATTGCCGCACCGGCAGCGCCATCGCGGATTGAGCTGACGCCGGGTTATTTTCAGATAACCGCCACGCCGCATCTTGCGGTTTATGATCCGACTGTACAGTTTGAGTTCTGGTTCTCGGAAAAGCGGATTGCGGATATCAGGCAGGTTGAAACCACAGCCCGCTATCTTGGCACGGCGCTGTACTGGATAGCCGCCAGTATCAATATCAAACCGGGCCATGATTATTATTTTTACGTTCGCAGTGTGAACACCGTCGGCAAATCGACATTCGTGGAGGCTGTCGGTCGGGCGAGCGATGATGCGGAAGGTTACCTGGATTTTTTCAAAGGCCAGATAACCGAATCCCATCTCGGCAAGGAGCTGCTGGAAAAAGTCGAGCTGACGGAGGATAACGCCAGCAAACTGGAGGAGTTTTCGAAAGAGTGGAAGGACGCCAACGATAAATGGAATGCCATGTGGGGCGTCAAAATTGAGCAGACCGAAGACGGCAGGCATTATGTCGCGGGGCTTGGCCTTAGTATGGAGGATACGGAGGAAGGCAAACTGAGCCAGTTCCTGGTTGCCGCTAACCGTATCGCGTTTATTGACCCGGCAAACGGGAATGAAACGCCGATGTTTGTGGCGCAGGGCAACCAGATATTCATGAACGAAGTGTTCCTGAAGTATCTGACGGCTCCCACCATTACCAGTGGCGGCAATCCGCCGGTATTTTCCCTGACACCGGACGGGCGGCTGACGGCGAAAAATGCCGATATCAGCGGTAACGTGAATGCGAACTCCGGGACGCTCAATAATGTCACGATTAACCAGAACTGTCGGATTCTGGGAAAACTGTCTGCCAACCAGATTGAAGGTGATATTGTCAAAACGGTGGGAAAAGCCTTTCCGAGAAATGGCAGTTATGCCAGCGGTACAATAACGGTCACTGTGTACGATGACCAGGCTTTTGACCGTCAGATAGTAATCCCACCCGTTCTGTTTCGCGGTGGTAAGCATGAAAACTTCAACAGCAACAACCAACAGTCATACTGGTATTCAACCTGTAAGCTGCAGGTGCTGAAGAACGGACAGGAAATCTTTCAGCAACCCGCGACGGATGTCAGCAGGGTATTTTCATCCGTCATTGATATGCCTGCCGGACACGGTCATGTCACCCTGACTTTCAATGTTTCTTCATATGGTGCTAATAACTGGACGCCAACGACCAGTATCAGCGACCTTCTTGTTGTCGTGATGAAGAAATCAACAGCCGGTATCAGTATCAGTTGAATTTTATAACCCCAATACGGGCGCCAGAAATGGCGCCTTTTTTATTGCAGAAAAGCGAGAGGTAATTATGCGTAAATTATGTGCTGTTATTCTGTCTGCAGTAGTCTGGCTGGTCGCCGCTGGTACGCCAGCGAGTGCAGCAGAGCATCAGTCCACACTAAGCGGCGGGTATCTTCAGTCCCATACTGATATGCCCGGCAACGATGACCTGAAGGGCATTAACGTGAAATACCGTTATGAATTTACGGACACGCTGGGGCTGGTGACGTCATTCAGCTATGCAGGAGACAAGAATCGCCAGCTTACCCGTTACAGCGATACCCACTGGCATGAAGATTCCATTCGTAACCGCTGGTTCAGCGTGATGGCGGGGCCGTCTGTGCGCGTGAATGAATGGTTCAGCGCGTATGCGATCGCGGGTGTGGCTTACAGCCGTGTGTCGACTTTTTCCGGGGATTATCTTCAGGTGACCGACAACAAGGGGGATACGCACGATGTGCTGACCGGAAGTGATGACGGTCGCCACAGCAACACGTCTCTGGCGTGGGGGGCTGGCGTGCAGTTTAACCCGACCGAATTCGTGGCCATTGATATTGCTTATGAAGGTTCCGGCAGTGGCGACTGGCGCACTGACGGTTTCATCGTGGGTGTCGGTTATAAATTCTGATTAGCCAGGTAACACAGTGTTATGACAGCCCGCCGGTTCAGGCGGGCTTTTTTGTGGAGTGGATATGGCAGCAGTAAAAATCTCAGGTGTGCTGAAAGATGGTGCGGGTAAACCAATACAGAACTGCACTATTCAACTGAAGGCAAAGCGTAACAGCACCACGGTACTGGTGAACACGGTGGCCTCTGAAAATCCGGATGAAGCCGGGCGTTACAGCATGGATGTTGAGTATGGCCAGTACAGCGTCATCCTGCTGGTTGAAGGTTTTCCGCCTTCACATGCCGGGACCATTACCGTCTATGAAGGCTCCAGACCAGGTACGCTGAATGATTTTCTCGGTGCCATGACGGAAGATGATGTCATGCCGGAGGCATTGCGTCGTTTTGAGGCAATGGTGGAAGAAGCGGCACGCAACGCCGAAGCCGCCTCTCAGAGCGCAGCGGCGGCAAAGAAATCCGAAACTGCAGCGGCATCATCGAAGAACGCGGCGAAAACCTCAGAAACGAATGCAGCTAACAGCGCACAGGCGGCAGCGTCCTCGCAGACTGCATCGGCAAACTCCGCGACAGCAGCCAAAAAATCAGAAACCAACGCGAAAAACAGTGAGACAGCCGCAAAGACGAGCGAAACCAACGCAAAGTCCAGCCAGACGGCAGCGAAAACAAGCGAAACGAATGCCAAAGCCAGTGAAACTGCGGCGAAAAGCAGTCAGGATGCAGCAGCCGAAAGCGAGAGTGCTGCAGCTGGTTCTGCGACTTCAGCAGCTGGATCAGCAACTGCTGCGGCTAACAGCCAGAAAGCCGCGAAGACGAGCGAAACTAACGCAAAGTCCAGCCAGACGGCAGCGAAGACCAGCGAAACGAATGCCAAAGCCAGCGAAACTGCGGCGAAAAACAGTCAGGATGCAGCAGCCCAAAGCGAGAGTGCCGCAGCTGGTTCTGCAACAGCGGCAGCTAATAGCCAAAAAGCTGCAAAAACCAGTGAAACTAACGCAAAGACGAGTGAAACAAAAGCAGCAGCCAGCGAGACAGAAGCAACGTCAGCCGCAACAAGAGCAGAGAATGCAGCCCGGATTGCAGAAGATGCCGCTGATCCTGCTTCTGTCCCTCCGCTTCCTGATATCTGGCTACCCTTGAATGATTCTCTGGAAGCGATAACAGGGTATGCCCCGGGCTATAAAACAATAACCATCGGCAGTGATGAAATAACAATGCCTGTTAATGGCATATGCCAATTTAGCCGGGCTTCATCTGCAACGTATATTGATAAGTCCGGGCATATTACCGTGGCAGGGAATAACGTTCCTCGTTTTGAAAAATATGGTTTGCTGATAGAGAATCAGCGAACAAACATGTTCGTAAATAGTTTTAATCCTGATGCCTGGAATAAAAGCGGTGGTATATCTGTAACATCATCAACAGATGAATTTGAGTTTAAATATGGACGTTTCACGGTAGGAAGCGATATAGCAGGAACGACAACAGGGAGAAATATATGCACAGTTGCTGGTAACAAAGGCATAGATGTGACTGGCGATGATCAGTACAGTAAAGGTCCGTATGTTACCGCGTCGTTCAGGGTAAGAAGTGATCTCAATGTTCGCGCACGTATCCGTTTTGAACGGTATAACTCGGAAGGATACACCTTCCTTTGCGACGCCTATTTGTCATTACAGACCCATGAACTACAAATTACTGGTGGCAATGCCCAGCTATTAACAGCAAACTTTGAAATCGATCCAGGTAGTGGATGGATATACTTTCAGGCAACACTGAAATGTCTGCCAGAATGGGGAATGGTTGGTACGCAGCTGCAAATTGCAGCCGACAGAGCTGTGGGGTCTTTTGCAACAGGTGACTGGATAGAAGTAACCACCCCGCAATTCGAGTATGGTGCTTGTGCAACTTCCTTCATCATAACGACAACTGAGCCAGCGACTCGTGCATCAGATTTATGTAAATTTCCGCTGATGAAAAATATGTATACCATGCCTTTTACGTTCATGGTGGAAGTCCATAAAAACTGGTTTATTTCTCATAATGCGGCACCGCGTGTCATTGATTCAGAAAATCACCAGTCCGGAGGCCCATTTATTATGGGGTTTGGTTCTTCTGGAACTATTAGTCAGGACGGTTATTCGTATTGCGATATAGGCGGGGCTAACCGACGTGTATATGAGTCATGCGGAGTAAGAGATCTTGTTATGGGATTCAGGGTTAAGGCTGACGGCATGACATGCTCATTTGCAAATAAGCATATAAGCACAGAAACAAAAACAGTATGGAAATATATTCGTGAAGCTGCTGTGATTCGTATCGGGGGACAAACGACGACAGGATTACGACACCTTAATGGTCATATAAAAAACCTCCGTTTCTGGAACAGAGCATTGTCAGATACGCAGCTTAAGGAATACGTATAATGCGGGATATAACATTACGATTCGATAACAGAGAACAGTTTAACGCAATTGTATATGACAGTGGCCTGTTCAGTCTTGAAGAAGAAAACGGGGTTCTTGTTGATGTTATTGGCTGCGTTATCGATTACGAGGAGCCAGAAAACGAAAGATGTACAGGCATTGATCGCGGTGGTTTTTTCGTAAACATGAGGATCGTTGATAGCAGTAAAAACATATCTTCTTTAATGCCTTTCATTACGACAGATCAGCATGTAAGGACATGGGCTTAATGGAGTAAGACAATGGTTACAAAAACAGTAATTCCTGATGACATCAAAACGCTAAAATCCGATGTTAGTAAACTAAAAGCTGATCAAGGAAGCTATGCAACAAAATCTTATGTAGACAATAAAACAACATGGAATGGTTATTGCAATGTAATCTATGATCAAAAAACATTGCCAACAACTGGAACTATATTCAGCGGTAAGCTGCATTTGTCAAATAAGACTGGTGAAACGGAAAACGCTTATAGTGACATATATACCAGAAAAAATATTGATGGTACTAAAGATACAATGACGAGGATCGTCACACATAACGGGACAAAAGGTATCTTTTGGGACTTTAGTGATCTTTACGGAGGAACTTTAATTTTCCCTGGCACTGCTGGTTATTTGAAAATGGGTAAGTGCCTCATGTCCTATGGGGATCGTGTAGATAATGCCCTGATTAAATTTGATTATACAGACACATTACAGATCAAATATGCCAATCATGGTTCGACCATGACACTAAACACACAGGGAACCGCTCACGCTGGCGTTACTGCTAAATTGTGGGGCAATTCTAGCCGTCCGGTTGTTTATGAAGTTGGTGTAGATGGTGGGGCTTTTATATTCTTTGGTCAAAAACAAACAGATGACACATATGCATTTGCTGTTAATGGTGCATGTCAAGCGACCGCATTTAACCAGACCTCTGACCGAGACCTGAAAGATAATATTCAGGTGATTGATAATGCAACCGATCGCATCCGTAAGATGAATGGTTATACATACACGCTTAAAGAAAACGGGATGCCTTACGCTGGTGTTATCGCACAGGAAGCCTTAGAAGCAATTCCAGAGTCCGTAGGCTCTACGATAAAATATAGGGACGGTGGTAGCGGATCTGAAGGCGAAGAAGGTGAACGGTATTACACTGTAGATTATTCTGGTGTTACTGGCTTGCTTGTTCAGGTAGCCAGAGAGTCAGACGACAGAATAACAGCACTGGAAGAAGAAAACGCAGAATTAAGACAAATGTTATCTGCAATTGAGGCGGCGCTTGCGTCTAAATAATATTAAGGGGCCGAGCGCCCCGTTTTATTGGGTAGGATGAAAATGGATATAACACCCTTACTTCATGCACTTTGTGCTGTGGCTGCGCAGCTACTGATTGGTCTTTTTACCGGGAACTGGGCTTACGGAGCGATAGCCGGTTGTACGTTCTTCATTGCGCGTGAACACACCCAGGCAGAATATCGCTGGATTGAAATGTTCGGACATGGCAAGCGTATGAATATGCCGTGGTGGGGCGGTTTTGATCCGCGCGTGTGGGATGTAGCAAGCCTGATGGATTTTGCTGTGCCGGTGATGGCGTGTCTGCTGGTCTGGCTGTTTATCCGTTAAACATAAAAAGCCGCAGCAACTTGTCATGGCAGAATACTGCGGCTGGCTGGTGAACTTCCGATAGTGCGAGTATTGAATGATTTCCAGCCGTTATCGATTTTACGTATTAATTAATGAACAAACCACTCGTCAGCAGACTCCCAGGTATCTTTCAGAGTTTCCTGAACAAAAGTTTTAGCTGAATCTTTATCGGCGGTGCGCGTAACAGAAAGGCCATCGTTGCTGGTGGCTTTTACGATCACCTCTACATCGTCATAACGCTTACTGATGCGTCGAGTTAATTCTTCCTTCAACGCATCCACAGCACCGTTTGGCATTTTAGTCATTTTCTCTTTGGCTATGCAGATCTCAATACGCATAAAAATCCCTCTATACTGTGTTTGTATACAGTATTATTTTTAACTGTATGAATAAACAGTGTCAAGAGGTCTTATTTCTGCTCCTTTGGAGTTCTTCAAAACGATTATGTAAAGATTTTGGATACAGTTCGGTATATACCTGCCATAGCACGTTTAATGAACGATGCCCTGTAACCTGGGCGACTTCCTCAATACTAAAACCAGCCTCAAATAAGCGACTTGCCCCTTCTCTACGCAAATCATGGTATCGCAGATCTTTAATACCTAATTTGCTTCTTACCCTCTGAAATCCTGCGGTAACAGAAGTGCTGTTGTATGGAAAAATGAATTCAGATTTTTTGGGTTGTCGTTGGACGATATCCCAGGCTTCCCCAAGCAAGGCCACTTTCATATGGTTACCTTCCTTTTTACGTGGATCTTTCCTGTCTCTTACTAGTATAGATTTTTGTTCCTGGTCGAGATCTTCCCATCGTAACCGGCATACTTCTCCGATTCGCATACAGGACCACACAGAAAATTTGAGGATATCAACGAACGGAATTTTTGAGCATTTATGAGTAGATCGTTGTTGAAGGCCTTCAATGAGCATGTCTAGTTCATCAGATGCTGGTCTACGATTACGACGATTTGATTTACCAATTAAACCAAGTTTAAGTAGATATGGACGAGCGGCTTTTGCTGGGTTTGATGTGTAATTAATTCCGTATACAGGTTTGGCTGCATCCAGAACACTGCCAAGATAACTAACATCGTGGCTAACAGTAGCTGGACCTGCACCGGCGTTGTTTCTCAACCTGCAATGTTCTATTACGTCATTTTCTGTTAATTCAGATAGTCTGATCGCAGAAATGTCACTATCCATAAGTAGTTCCAGCACATATCTTTTAGTGCGGCCTGCTTT
The DNA here is from genome assembly GCF_005781125.1 of Escherichia sp. E2748. Classification (NCBI taxonomy): domain Bacteria; kingdom Pseudomonadati; phylum Pseudomonadota; class Gammaproteobacteria; order Enterobacterales; family Enterobacteriaceae; genus Escherichia; species Escherichia sp. E2748. Next base: position 223,893 of record NZ_VATP01000019.1, on the reverse strand, counting down.
ACCTCCTGCATTTGGATCATTTAAATATTTGTGTAGCAAATCACGGACAGTAAGGCCGTCAATCTCGCTTGATGATGGGATTCCATACAAATCTAGTTCCATCACTTTCTGTGTACCCCATGTTTTGGCATGAGCATGTTTGGGAAAGGTTTTACTTTCCCTGTAAGTGATGACACCTTTTTCTTTAATAATCACGGTGCAACGATAGCGTGGTGTGCCATCGGATTTTAGCCGTTTCTCTATGTTATAGTACGCCATTACTCAATCTCGTCATTTCAGGTTCCCATGCGTTGTGGGAACCTGTGCGGGAACCTAACGCGAGAAAAATAGCCTGAAATGTTCAAAAATGCACGATAATCATGAAACACAAAAAATTAATCAAACCAGCGTGATGCCTGAAAAAACTGGTGTTTACTGGAATTCTCGGTTTAGCATTGCTCCTATGCTCGACTGGACGGACAGACACTGCCGTTATTTCCTGCGTCTGCTCTCCCGTAATACGCTGCTCTATACCGAAATGGTGACCACAGGGGCGATTATTCACGGTAAAGGTGATTACCTGGCATACAGTGAAGAAGAGCATCCGGTGGCGTTGCAGTTGGGCGGTAGCGATCCGGCGGCGCTGGCGCAGTGTGCGAAGCTGGCAGAAGCGCGCGGATATGATGAGATCAACCTGAATGTTGGCTGCCCGTCAGACCGGGTACAGAACGGCATGTTTGGCGCGTGCCTGATGGGGAATGCGCAACTGGTGGCTGACTGCGTAAAAGCGATGCGCGACGTAGTGTCGATTCCAGTGACGGTGAAAACGCGTATTGGCATTGACGACCAGGACAGCTATGAATTTCTCTGTGATTTTATCGACACTGTTTCCGGCAAAGGCGAATGCGAGATGTTTATTATCCATGCGCGCAAAGCCTGGCTTTCTGGTTTAAGTCCGAAAGAAAACCGTGAGATCCCGCCGCTCGATTACCCGCGTGTCTATCAACTGAAGCGTGATTTCCCGCATCTGACTATGTCGATTAACGGCGGCATCAAGTCACTGGAAGAGGCTAAAGCACACCTGCAACATATGGATGGCGTGATGGTCGGGCGTGAAGCGTATCAAAACCCAGGCATTCTGGCGGCGGTGGATCGAGAGATATTTGGTTCCTCGGATACCGATGCCGATCCGGTGGCGGTGGTACGAGCTATGTATCCGTACATTGAGCGTGAACTCAGCCAGGGGACGTATCTCGGTCATATCACCCGGCATATGCTGGGGCTGTTCCAGGGGATTCCTGGTGCGCGGCAGTGGCGGCGGTATTTAAGTGAAAATGCCCATAAAGCGGGCGCTGACATTAACGTGCTGGAACATGCGCTCAAACTGGTAGCGGATAAGCGTTAATTTTTCACCACAAAGTAGTCAAATTCACCACGCCCTGCGCTTCGACGCGGGGCGTTTTGTTGATAAATCAATATGTTATTTCTGGCATGATTCTTGTAAAGCCAGCAAGAGATTTCATTTTTGGGAGAACATCATGCTGGAACTACTTTTTGTGATTGGCTTTTTTGTCATGTTGATGGTCACCGGCGTTTCATTGCTGGGCATTATCGCTGCGCTGGTTGTGGCGACGGCCATTATGTTCCTCGGTGGGATGCTGGCATTGATGATTAAGTTGCTGCCGTGGCTGCTGTTGGCGATTGCGGTAGTGTGGGTGATCAAGGCGATTAAAGCGCCAAAAGTGCCTAAATATCAGCGTTATGACCGCTGGCGTTACTAAGGGATTGTGCGGATGATCACAACCTCGGGTTTTATCCTTAGAACAAAATAGGAATTGATAATCAAATCTGTCACTATTGCGCGTCAAACAAATTCATCGAGCTGTACCCTACATACAGCCGAACTATAAAAGAAAGGGCTTCCCAGGTGGAAGCCCAATTTCTTTATGGAATCAGTAAGCTGGAACCCTGCGTCGCCCGGCTTTCCAGAATCTCATGCGCACGCCGCGCATCCTTCAGCGGGTACTTCTGATGTTCTGCGACATCCACTTTAATTACGCCGCTGGCAATCAAAGAAAACAGTTCATTACTGGCTTCAGTTAACTCTTCCCGCGTGGTGATATAGCCTTGCAGGGAAGGGCGTGTCACATACAGCGAGCCTTTCTGATTGAGAATGCCTAAGTTCACACCCGTCACCGCGCCTGATGAGTTGCCAAAACTGACCATTAAACCGCGACGTTGCAGGCAATCCAGCGAGCGTTCCCAGGTATCTCTGCCCACGGAATCGTACACTACGCGCACTTTCTTGCCGTCGGTGATCTCTTTTAACCGCTCGACCAGATTCTCTTCGCGATAGTTAATGACCTGCCATGCCCCGGCTTTTAAGGCGCTTTGCGCTTTTTGCGCCGTTCCCACGGTGCCAATAAGTTTTGCCCCTAAGGCTTTTGCCCACTGACAGGCAATTAAGCCAACGCCGCCAGCAGCCGCATGGAACAGGAACTGTTCGTCAGGTTTGATTTCATACGTTTTGCGTAGCAGATAATAAACCGTTAAGCCTTTAAGGAATGATGCGGCGGCTTGCTCAAAAGAGATCGCCGCGGGAAGAATTGCGGCTTTATCGGCATTGACGTTATGCACAGAGCTGTAAGCCCCTAACGTTGACTGCGCATAAACCACGCGATCGCCTGCTTTAATATGCTTCACGCCGCTGCCGACTTTGCTCACTATGCCAGCCGCTTCTGTGCCTAACCCGCTGGGTAGCGATGGCGGCGGATAAAGGCCGCTGCGGATATACGTGTCGATAAAATTGATGCCAATGGCTTTATTTTCGACCTGGATTTCATTCTCTGCCGGATCGACAGGAGTAAACTCCACGGCTTGCAGTACTTCCGGGCCACCGTGCTTGTGAAATTCAATTCGTGTTGCCATGTGTCCTCCAGAACGTATCGTCAGGGTCTGCTTCATATGGTAAAGTTTCGACCCATTCTTTATCTCGGTAACTCCATTCACTATGGCAGGAAATAAACCCTTCAACAAACAGCAGGCTGAACCCCGCGAACGCGATCCACAAGTTGCCGGGCTGAAAGTGCCTCCGCACTCGATCGAAGCGGAGCAGTCGGTGTTGGGCGGTTTAATGCTGGACAACGAACGCTGGGACGATGTGGCCGAGCGTGTAGTGGCAGACGATTTCTACACCCGTCCGCACCGCCATATTTTTACCGAAATGGCGCGTTTGCAGGAAAGCGGTAGCCCGATAGACTTGATAACTCTGGCGGAATCGCTGGAGCGCCAGGGGCAACTTGATAGCGTCGGTGGTTTCGCTTATCTGGCAGAGCTGTCAAAAAATACGCCAAGTGCGGCGAACATCAGCGCTTATGCTGACATCGTGCGCGAACGTGCCGTTGTCCGTGAGATGATCTCAGTTGCTAATGAGATTGCCGAAGCCGGTTTTGATCCGCAAGGGCGCACCAGCGAAGACCTGCTGGACCTGGCTGAATCCCGCGTCTTTAAAATTGCCGAAAGTCGTGCCAATAAAGACGAAGGGCCGAAGAACATCGCCGATGTGCTCGACGCTACCGTGGCGCGTATTGAGCAACTGTTCCAGCAGCCGCACGATGGCGTCACCGGGGTAAACACCGGCTATGACGATCTCAACAAAAAAACCGCCGGTTTGCAGCCGTCGGACTTGATTATCGTCGCGGCGCGTCCGTCGATGGGTAAAACGACATTTGCGATGAACCTCGTCGAAAATGCGGCGATGTTGCAGGATAAACCGGTGCTTATCTTCTCGCTGGAGATGCCATCGGAACAGATTATGATGCGTTCTCTGGCATCACTGTCGCGCGTTGACCAGACCAAAATCCGTACCGGGCAGCTGGATGATGAAGACTGGGCGCGTATTTCCGGCACGATGGGCATTTTGCTCGAGAAACGTAACATCTATATTGATGATTCCTCCGGTCTGACGCCAACGGAAGTGCGCTCGCGCGCGCGTCGTATTGCCCGTGAGCACGGCGGCATCGGGCTTATCATGATCGACTACCTGCAGTTGATGCGCGTACCGGCGCTTTCCGATAACCGTACGCTGGAAATTGCAGAAATCTCCCGCTCGCTGAAAGCGCTGGCAAAAGAACTGAATGTGCCGGTGGTGGCCCTGTCCCAGTTGAACCGTTCTCTGGAACAACGTGCCGACAAACGTCCGGTCAACTCCGACTTGCGTGAATCCGGCTCCATCGAGCAGGATGCGGACTTGATCATGTTTATCTATCGTGATGAGGTTTATCACGAGAACAGTGATTTGAAAGGCATCGCGGAAATTATTATCGGTAAACAACGTAACGGCCCAATCGGGACGGTACGCCTGACCTTTAACGGTCAATGGTCGCGCTTCGACAACTACGCGGGGCCGCAGTACGATGACGAATAATAATTATTTTATGTATTAGGTAATTAAAGCAAACACTTATCAAGGAATACAAATGCAAGCGGCAACTGTAGTGATTAACCGCCGCGCTCTGCGACACAACTTGCAACGTCTGCGTGAACTGGCCCCCGCCAGTAAACTGGTTGCGGTGGTGAAAGCGAACGCTTATGGTCACGGTCTTCTTGAAACCGCGCGAACGCTTCCTGATGCCGACGCCTTTGGCGTAGCCCGTCTCGAAGAAGCCCTGCGGCTTAGAGCAGGGGGCATCACGCAACCTATATTGTTACTGGAAGGCTTTTTTGAAGCAGACGATCTGCCGACGATCTCCGCTGAACATCTGCATACCGCCGTGCATAACGAAGAACAGCTTGCTGCTCTGGAAGAGGCCAGTCTGGAGGAGCCAGTTACCGTCTGGATGAAACTCGACACCGGTATGCACCGACTGGGCGTTTTACCGGAACAAGCTGAGGCGTTTTATCAACGTCTTACGCAATGTAAAAACGTCCGTCAGCCGGTGAATATTGTCAGCCACTTTGCTCGCGCTGATGAGCCAAAATGCGGCGCGACTGAGAAACAACTCGATATCTTCAATACCTTTTGCGAAGGCAAACCCGGCAAGCGTTCAATCGCCGCATCGGGTGGAATTTTGTTATGGCCGCAGTCGCATTTTGATTGGGTGCGCCCGGGCATCATTCTTTACGGCGTGTCACCGCTGGAAGATGGCTCCACCGGTGCTGATTTCGGTTGCCAGCCAGTGATGTCACTGACCTCCAGCCTGATTGCCGTGCGTGAGCATAAAGCGGGTGAACCGGTAGGCTATGGCGGCACCTGGATTAGCGAGCGCGATACCCGCCTTGGCGTGGTGGCGATGGGCTATGGCGATGGCTACCCGCGCGCCGCGCCGTCCGGTACGCCAGTGCTGGTTAATGGTCGTGAAGTGCCGATTGTCGGTCGCGTGGCGATGGATATGATCTGCGTAGATTTAGGTCCACAGGCGCAGGATAAAGCCGGGGACCAGGTCATTTTATGGGGCGAAGGTTTGCCCGTAGAACGTATCGCAGAAATAACAAAAGTGAGTGCTTACGAACTTATCACGCGCCTGACGTCAAGGGTCGCGATGAAATACGTGGATTAATCGTTCTGTAATAGTTGATTGTCTATGCCGGATGCGGCGTGAATGCCTTATCCGGCACGTAATATCTTGTAAATTCAATAAATTGATATTCTCGCATAGGCCTGATAAACGTCATGCTTCTGGTGGTTTTGCGTTTGTCATCAGTCTTACCCTCTGGTTAATTGCCGTTCGTCGCTGAACATCCTCTCGATCTTCGCCATCTTCCGGTTTATTGTGTTTTAACCACCTGCCCGTAAACCTGGAGAACCATCGCGTGTTTCAAAAAGTTGACGCCTATGCTGGCGACCCGATTCTTTCGCTTATGGAGCGTTTTAAAGAAGACACCCGCAGCGACAAAGTGAATTTGAGTATCGGTCTGTACTACAACGAAGACGGGATTATTCCGCAACTAAAAGCTGTCGCGGAAGCGGAAGCGCGTCTGAATGCACAACCTCATGGCGCTTCGCTTTATTTACCGATGGAAGGGCTGAACAGCTATCGCCATGCCATTTCGCCGCTGCTGTTTGGCGCTGACCATCCGGTGCTACAACAACAGCGTGTGGCGACCATTCAGACGCTCGGTGGTTCGGGGGCATTAAAAGTAGGCGCTGACTTCCTGAAACGCTACTTCCCGGAATCAGGCGTCTGGGTCAGCGATCCTACCTGGGAAAACCACGTAGCAATATTTGCAGGGGCTGGATTCGAAGTGAATACTTACCCCTGGTATGACGAATCGACTAACGGCGTGCGTTTTAATGACCTGTTGGCGACGCTGAAAACATTACCTGCCCGCAGCATTGTGCTGCTGCATCCGTGCTGCCATAACCCAACGGGCGCCGATCTCACCAACGACCAGTGGGATGCGGTGATTGAAATTCTCAAAGCACGCGAGCTTATCCCATTCCTCGATATTGCCTATCAAGGATTTGGTGCCGGTATGGAAGAAGATGCCTATGCCATTCGCGTGATCGCCAGCGCCGGATTACCTGCTCTGGTGAGCAATTCATTCTCGAAAATTTTCTCCCTCTACGGTGAGCGTGTCGGCGGTCTTTCTGTGGTGTGTGAAGATGCCGAAGCCGCAGGTCGCGTACTGGGGCAGTTGAAAGCAACTGTTCGCCGCAACTACTCCAGCCCGCCGAATTTTGGTGCGCAGGTGGTGGCTACGGTGCTGAATGATGCGGCGTTAAAAGCTAGCTGGCTGGCAGAAGTGGAAGAAATGCGTACCCGTATTCTGGCGATGCGTCAGGAACTGGTGAAGGTATTGAGTAAAGAGATGCCAGAACGCAATTTTGATTATCTGCTTAAGCAGCGCGGCATGTTCAGTTATACCGGTTTAAGCGCTGCTCAGGTTGACCGACTGCGTGACGAGTTTGGTGTTTACCTGATTGCCAGCGGCCGCATGTGTGTTGCCGGACTTAATGCGCAAAATGTGCATCGCGTGGCGAAGGCGTTTGCAGCCGTGATGTGATGTCGTTAGCAGGTGGTTGAACAGCCGCCTGCTCAATTTTAACTTGTTGATATAATTAGTATCATTGAGAATAGAGAGAAAGAAAAACTCTGCCCCTCATATAAAGCCGCTCACTTCTGGTAAGCGATATTAACCACGGACTAAATGGATATACCTACTCCATGGATAGACATTAAGCTATTAAAAAACACGAACTTCTCTCATGTGATCCTGCTCCCTTTCTCTAACAAAACCGCAGATAATCCTTCCTTTCCCTCGCTGCTGGCGTTATGGTCAGATGGTTTTTTCAACAAATCTCACAATAAAAAGTTTTAACTTACTGACTATTTAGGGAAAAATATGCGCAAGATCACACAGGCATTGAGTGCCGTTTGCTTATTGTTCGCTCTAAACAGTTCCGCTGTTGCCCTGGCCTCATCACCTTCACCGCTTAATCCGGGTACTAACGTAGCCAAACTCGCTGAACAGGCGCCAATTCATTGGGTTTCAGTCGCCCAAATTGAAAACAGTCTGGCAGGACGCCCACAGATGGCTGTTGGGTTTGATATTGATGACACTGTTCTGTTTTCCAGCCCTGGATTCTGGCGCGGCAAAAAAACGTTCTCGCCAGAAAGCGAAGATTATCTAAAAAACCCGGCATTCTGGGAAAAGATGAACAACGGTTGGGATGAATTTAGTATTCCAAAAGAGGTCGCGCGTCAGCTGATTGATATGCATGTCCGCCGTGGCGACACCATTTTCTTTGTGACAGGTCGTAGCCCTACGAAAACTGAAACAGTGTCAAAAACGCTGGCTGATGACTTTCACATTCCTGCAACCAGTATGAACCCGGTGATTTTTGCGGGCGATAAAGCAGGACAAAATACAAAAACGCAGTGGCTACAGGATAAAAATATCCGAATTTTTTATGGTGATTCCGATAACGATATTACCGCTGCACGTGATGTTGGCATCCGTGGCATCCGCATTCTGCGAGCCTCCAACTCCACCTACAAACCCTTACCACAAGCGGGTGCATTCGATGAAGAGGTGATCATCAATTCAGAATACTGATAAGTCGGGAGAGCGCCTGACTCTCCCGAATGCTGTTTTTTTAATCGCATCTTTATCCTTTCGCTGTCTTGCTGCAAACTGATTAAGAGAGTTTTATCAAGGAGCAGCACATGTGGTTTCAAAAGACGCTCACGCTTAGCGCTAAATCTCGTGGGTTTCATTTGGTAACGGATGAAATCCTGACTCAACTAGCTGATATGCCGCGTGTTAATGTCGGTTTACTGCACCTGTTGCTGCAACACACTTCCGCCTCTCTGACACTTAATGAGAATTGCGACCCCACAGTACGCTATGACATGGAGCGTTTTTTCCTCCGCACCGTTCCCGACAACGGAAACTATGAGCATGACTATGAAGGGGCAGACGATATGCCTTCTCATATCAAATCCTCGATGCTGGGGGTATCGCTCGTACTGCCAGTGCATCAGGGGCGTATTCAGACCGGCACCTGGCAGGGAATATGGCTTGGGGAACATCGCATCCACGGCGGTTCGCGTCGCATTATCGCGACACTACAAGGGGAGTAAAAAATGACCATTTCGGAGTTGCTACAATATTGCATGGCAAAACCAGGCGCAGAACAGAGTGTGCATAGTGACTGGAAAGCAACGCAAATCAAAGTGGAAGATGTGCTGTTTGCGATGGTGAAAGAAGTGGAAAATCGCCCAGCGGTTTCGCTGAAAACCAGCCCTGCGCTGGCCGAGCTTTTGCGACAGCAGCATAGCGATGTTCGTCCCAGTCGGCATCTGAACAAAGCGCACTGGAGCACCGTATATCTCGACGGCTCGTTGCCGGATTCGCAAATCTATTATCTGGTCGATGCGTCTTATCAGCAGGCGGTGAATTTGCTGCCGGAAGAAAAACGTAAATTGCTGGCGTAACTCTGAAAGGAAAAAGCCGTTCAGCAAGCGGCCTGAGAATGATGACAAACGCAAAATTGCCTGATGCGCGACGCTTATCAGGCCTACGTAACCCATGCAATATATTGAAATTGCATGTTTTTGTAGGCCTGATAAGGCGTTCACACCGCATCCGGCAAGAACAAAGCGCACTTTGTCAATAATCTGAGGCCGCTCAGAAAGCGGCCTTAACGATTACAGCATCGGCTTGAGGAAGCGTGCCGTGTGTGATGCTTCACACTCCGCGACGGTTTCTGGCGTACCGGAGACGAGGATCTCGCCGCCGCCGCTACCACCTTCCGGCCCCAAGTCGACAATCCAGTCTGCGGTTTTGATTACGTCGAGATTGTGCTCAATCACCACAATGGTGTTGCCCTGATCGCGCAGTTTATGCAGCACGTCGAGCAGTTGCTGAATATCGGCGAAGTGCAGGCCGGTAGTCGGCTCGTCGAGAATATACAGCGTCTGCCCGGTGCCGCGTTTTGACAGCTCACGCGCCAGCTTCACACGCTGGGCTTCACCGCCGGAAAGCGTGGTTGCGGACTGCCCCAGGCGAATGTACGTCAGGCCAACATCCATCAACGTTTGCAGCTTACGCGCCAGTGCAGGTACGGCATCGAAGAACTCTCGCGCCTCTTCGATGGTCATATCCAACACTTCGTGGATGGTTTTGCCTTTGTACTTAATCTCCAGCGTTTCACGGTTATAGCGTTTACCTTTGCACTGGTCGCACGGTACGTAAATATCCGGCAGGAAGTGCATCTCCACTTTGATTACACCATCGCCCTGACAGGCTTCGCAGCGTCCGCCACGGACGTTAAAGCTGAAACGCCCCGGCGTATAGCCGCGCGCACGAGATTCCGGTACGCCCGCAAACAGTTCGCGCACAGGCGTAAACACGCCAGTATAGGTCGCCGGGTTAGAACGCGGAGTACGACCAATCGGGCTTTGGTCGATATCGATGACTTTATCGAAATGCTCAAGTCCCTGAATATCTCGATACGGTGCCGGTTCGGCGATGGTTGCGCCGTTCAACTGGCGTTGGGCAATCGGGAACAGCGTGTCGTTAATCAGCGTCGATTTACCGGAACCTGAAACACCTGTAATGCAGGTAAACAGACCGACTGGCAGTGTCAGCGTCACGTCTTTCAGGTTGTTGCCACGCGCGCCTGTCAGCTTCAACACTTTTTCCGGATCCGCCGGAACGCGTTTCTTCGGCACTTCAATCTTGCGTTTGCCGCTCATGTACTGCCCGGTCAACGACTCCGGCACGGCCATAATCGCTTCCAGCGGACCTTCCGCGACCACTTCACCACCGTGTACACCCGCGCCCGGGCCAATGTCGATAACGTGGTCAGCGGCGCGAATAGCGTCTTCGTCGTGCTCCACCACAATCACGGTATTACCGAGATCGCGCAGGTGGATAAGCGTACCCAGCAGGCGTTCGTTATCGCGCTGGTGCAGGCCGATAGACGGCTCATCCAGTACATACATCACGCCAACCAGCCCCGCGCCAATCTGGCTCGCCAGACGGATACGCTGGGCTTCACCGCCGGAAAGCGTTTCTGCCGAGCGGGAAAGTGTCAGATAGTTCAGACCGACGTTAACGAGGAATTTCAGACGATCGCCAATCTCTTTGAGGATTTTTTCTGCAATCTTCGCCCGCTGACCAGCGAGTTTGAGATTGTTGAAAAACTCCATCGCATGACCAATGCTCATGTCGGAGATAGCAGGCAGCGGCGTATTCTCGACATACACGTGGCGTGCTTCCCGACGCAGACGTGTTCCGTCGCAGCTGGTACACGGGCGATTGCTGATAAACTTGGCTAACTCTTCGCGTACCGCGCTGGATTCCGTCTCTTTATAACGGCGCTCCATATTGTGCAGCACGCCTTCGAACGGATGACGACGAATGGAGGTATCGCCGCGATCGTTCATGTATTTGAATTCAATATTTTCTTTGCCAGAACCGTAAAGCACCACTTTATGCACGTTCGCGCTCAGGCTGCCCCACGGCGCTTCGACGTCGAACTTATAGTGATCTGCCAGCGATTTCAGCATCTGGAAGTAATAGAAGTTGCGGCGATCCCAGCCACGGATCGCACCGCCAGCCAGCGACAGTTCCGGATTCTGGATCACGCGGTCAGGATCGAAATATTGCTGTACGCCGAGGCCGTCACAGGTCGGGCAGGCCCCCGCCGGGTTGTTAAACGAAAACAGACGTGGTTCCAGTTCACGCATACTGTAGCCGCAAATCGGACAGGCGAAGTTGGCGGAAAATAGCAGCTCTTCCGCTTTTGGATCGTCCATATCAGCGACGACCGCTGTACCGCCAGAAAGCTCCAGCGCCGTTTCAAACGACTCAGCCAGACGTTGGGTGAGATCGTCGCGCACTTTGAAACGATCAATAACCACTTCAATGGTGTGTTTCTTTTGCAGTTCCAGTTTCGGTGGATCGGAAAGATCGCAGACTTCGCCATCTATGCGCGCACGGATGTAGCCTTGACTTGCCAGATTCTCCAGCGTTTTCGTGTGTTCGCCTTTGCGCTCTTTAATAATCGGCGCCAGCAGCATCAGACGTTTACCTTCCGGCTGCGACAGCACGTTATCCACCATCTGGCTGACAGTTTGCGCCGCCAGCGGAACATCGTGGTCCGGGCAGCGCGGCTCACCGACGCGAGCGTACAGCAGACGCAAATAGTCGTGGATTTCGGTGATTGTCCCCACCGTAGAGCGCGGGTTATGAGACGTCGATTTCTGTTCAATTGAGATGGCGGGTGAAAGCCCCTCAATATGGTCGACGTCCGGCTTTTCCATCAGTGACAGAAACTGCCGCGCGTAGGCGGAAAGGGATTCAACGTAACGACGCTGCCCTTCGGCATATAAGGTGTCGAAAGCGAGCGAGGATTTGCCAGAACCCGAAAGCCCGGTCACGACAATGAGTTTGTCGCGGGGGATAACGAGGTTGATGTTTTTTAGATTATGGGTGCGGGCGCCCCGAACTTCGATCTTATCCATTCACCTTTCCCGGATTAAACGCTTTTTTGCCCGGTGGCATGGTGCTACCGGCGATCACAAACGGTTAATTATGACACAGAATGACCTGAATGAATATACAGTGTTGGAATGTGAAACCCAGAGCGCGATGTAACAATGTTTGACCAGAATTGTTTAGCGGAACCGAGGTCACAACATAGTAAAACCGCTATTGGTAATGCTACAATCGCGCGTTTACACTTATTAGAACGTTTTTTTTCAGGAGACATGAACATGGCCAGCAGAGGCGTAAACAAGGTTATTCTCGTTGGTAATCTGGGTCAGGACCCGGAAGTACGCTACATGCCAAATGGTGGCGCAGTTGCCAACATTACGCTGGCTACTTCCGAATCCTGGCGTGATAAAGCGACCGGCGAGATGAAAGAGCAGACTGAATGGCACCGCGTTGTGCTGTTCGGCAAACTGGCTGAAGTAGCCAGCGAATATCTGCGTAAAGGTTCCCAGGTTTATATCGAAGGTCAGCTGCGTACCCGCAAATGGACCGATCAATCCGGTCAGGATCGCTACACCACGGAAGTGGTGGTGAACGTTGGCGGCACCATGCAGATGCTGGGTGGTCGTCAGGGCGGTGGCGCTCCGGCTGGCGGTAACGTCGGTGGCGGTCAGCCGCAGGGCGGTTGGGGTCAGCCTCAGCAGCCGCAGGGTGGCAATCAGTTCAGCGGCGGCGCGCAGTCTCGCCCGCAGCAGTCCGCTCCGGCAGCGCCGTCTAACGAGCCGCCGATGGATTTCGATGACGATATCCCATTCTGATTTTGTTTTAAAACAATAGATTATATTGTTTTAAGGTAGGTGATTAGCGCATCTGCCAGGGATAAAAAAAGAAGCCTCCATAATGGAGGCTTCTGCATATCACACCAAAATCATCGGCCATTGTGGCGGTGCCTGATTTGTGGCTTCGACCATTACCGACTCAATATTGTGCCAGATTGCGGCAATATCCATCATGGTGATTCCGAGCAGTCCCATCGCGAACCAGCAGGCGGAAACAACGCCCAGGCCACTACTGATCACCGCGAGTCCTACGTAATCAGACCGACGAAAACGGATGTTGAGCGTACTTGCCAGAAACATCAGTACGGCGCTAAGAAGCTGCCAGCGAAGAAGAACCACGCCAGTGGTGAGGGTAGCCATCGAACATTTCCTCTGAAAATAACCGATGCCCTGGACAGCACGGTGTTGTTCACGGGAGGCGTGATGCACTCTGGCTATCATGGGGCTTGCAAAATACCAAAATGAAACAATTAGTGCGTTTCATTATTTTTGTGAACTATATCACAATTGGTTGTTTGTTAGCCAGATAGAGTCGCTATTTTTATTAGCATGCTTATTTTGTGGTTTTTCAGTGGCGTCGCGGAAATACAAAATATCGTATCTTCCTGACTGACCCGTATTTTTTAGTAAATTCTTTTTGATATCAGCGTGTTATTTTTAATAAAACAACGATTATAAAGGTATCAATTTCAAATCAGGCAAAAGTGCTATTTATACCGTAAGATTTATCTAACGTCGTCGGTGGCCAAGGTTTTCACCTTGCAATGACCAGCTATAACCAGACAGGGAATTGATAGAAATGAGTCATCGTGCACGACACAAATTGCTGGCGTTGCCGGGCATTATCTTTGTAGCACTCCTCCCCATCATCCTGTCACTATGGATTGCCTTCATTTGGGCAAAATCAGAAGTGAACAATCAGCTTCGTGTCTTTGCCCAACTGGCGCTGGATAAATCCGAGCTGGTCATTCAACAGGCAGATTCAGCGAGCGATGAAGCGAAACGCTATCAGGGGCAAGTTTGTACACCGGATCATCAAAAGCGAATGTTGAATATTATTCGTGGCTATCTTTATATCAATGAACTGATATATGCCCAGGATAACCATTTTTTATGTTCTTCACTTATCGCCCCTGCTGACGGATATATGATCGCCCCCGCGGATTATAAGCGTGACCCTGACATTTCTATCTATTATTATCGCGATACCCCTTTTTTCTCCGGTTATAAAATGACTTATATGCAGCGGGGTAATTATGTGGCGGTCATCAATCCTTTATTCTGGAGTGAGGTGATATCTGACGATCCGACGCTACAATGGGGCGTGTATGATACGGTGACGAAAACCTTTTTTTCGTTAAGCAACCAGGCCTCGGCTGAAACGTTTACTCCGTTAATTCATCTGAATGATTTAACGGTGCAACGAAATGGTCATTTGTATGCAATGGTACATTCGACAAAACGCCCAATAGCGGCCATTGTTGCCACTTCAAATAAACGTCTTATCGCTCATTTTTATAATCATCTTATCTTTGCTTTGCCCGCAGGTATTTTTTGCAGTCTGGTACTCCTGTTACTCTGGTTGCGGATTAGCCAGGAGTACCAGTCACCCAAACGCAAATTGCAACGCGCCCTCGAAAAAAGACAGCTTTGTCTTTATTACCAGCCAATTATCGATATCAAAACAGAAAAATGTATTGGCGCTGAAGCGTTGCTACGTTGGCCAGGTGGTCAGGGGCAAGTGATGAGTCCGGCAGAGTTTATCCCATTGGCGGAAAAAGAGGGGATGATTGAGTTAGTCACTGATTATGTTATTGATAATGTATTCAGCGATCTGGGGGCGTATCTGGCAACACATGCCGATCGCTATGTTTCTATTAACCTGTCGGCCTCCGACTTTCATACATCGCGTTTAATTGCGCGAACCAATCAGAAAATAGAGCAATACGCGGTGCGTCCGCAGCAAATTAAATTTGAAGTTACTGAACATGCGTTTCTTGATGTCACCAAAATGACGCCGATTATTCATGCTTTCCGTCAGGCCGGTTATGAAGTTGCGATTGATGACTTCGGTATTGGCTACTCCAACTTACACAACCTTAATTCATTGAATATCGATATTTTGAAAATCGATAAATCGTTTGTTGAGACGCTGACCACGCACAAAACCAGCCATTTGATTGCGGAACACATCATTGAACTGGCGCACAGTCTGGGGCTAAAAACGATAGCGGAAGGGGTAGAAACGTCAGAACAGGTTAATTGGCTGCGCAAACGCGGCGTGCGTTATTGTCAGGGCTGGTATTTTGCAAAGGCGATGCCGCCGCAAATGTTTATGGAATGGACAGGGAAATTACCCGCACATGAGTTAATGTGCGGGAAATAATTCTAGATACGGTGGCGATAATCGCTGGGAGTGCGATCAAACTGCCGACGGAAAACGCGGGAAAAGGTCTGCTGCGAGACATACCCAAGATCCATTGCGATATCAAAAATAGGGCGCTCGGTGGTGCGCAACTCAACGGCAGCCAGTAACAGGCGGCGTTGACGAATGTAATCACCAAGTGTCTGATGCGTTACCGTGCGGAACATCCGCTGTAAGTACCACTTTGAATAACCTGATTTTTTTGCGACGACATCAATGTTCAGTGGCTGGTCAATATGCTCGTCAATCCATGCGATAAGATCCTGAATAATTTTCTGATGGGACATAAATCTGCCTCTTTTCAGTGTTCAGTTCGTTAATTCATCTGTTGGGGAGTATAATTCCTCAAGTTAACTTGAGGTAAAGCGATTTATGGAAAAGAAATTACCCCGCATTAAAGCCTTGCTCACCCCAGGCGAAGTGGCGAAACGCAGTGGGGTAGCGGTATCTGCACTGCATTTCTATGAGAGCAAAGGGCTGATTACCAGTATTCGAAATAGCGGCAATCAGCGACGATATAAGCGTGATGTGCTGCGATATGTGGCGATTATCAAGATTGCTCAACGTATTGGCATTCCATTAGCGACTATTAGTGAAGCATTTGGTGTGTTGCCTGAAGGGCATACATTAAGCGCCAAAGAGTGGAAGCAGCTTTCTTCGCAATGGCGAGAAGAATTAGATCGGCGCATTCATACCTTAGTGGCTCTGCGAGATGAACTGGACGGTTGTATTGGCTGCGGCTGCCTTTCGCGTAGCGACTGCCCGTTGCGTAACCCGGGCGACCGCTTAGGGGAAGAAGGTACTGGCGCGCGTTTGCTGGAAGACGAGCAAAACTAAAGCGCCACAAGGGCGCTTTAGTTTGTTTCCGGTCTTTGTCTTTCACTCTATCCCGCTGGTACACAGGAGGGTTTCCCCCGACGTCAACACACCTCATTCGAGCACGTGGTGGAGGTTCCGGTTGGTGTTGATACTTTAATTGTATGCCGCCTCCGTATCTTCGCCAGTGCAAAAAGACGTTTTTTAGACGCAATGTTTTTGCCATCTTGCACGATTTTTTACTGCAACCCTTCGCTACAAGCTACCTACAAATGCCGTAATTTTGCGCATCGACGATAACGTTTGCGCATCAATTGCCTGGTTTTTCATCGTCAATACAAGAAAAGGGAAAAAAGCAGCAAACTTCGGTTGAAAAAGCCGCTATGATCGCCGGATAATCGTTTGCTTTTTTTTACCACCCGTTTTGTATGCGCGGAGCTAAACGTTTGCTTTTTTGCGACGCCCCACATTGTCGCAAACCTGAAGCAGGAAGATAACGTTTCGCTGGCAGGGGATTGTCCGCCACGCATCTTGACGAAAAATAAACTCTCAGGGGATGTTTTCTATGTCTACGCCATCAGCGCGTACCGGCGGTTCACTCGACGCCTGGTTTAAAATTTCACAACGTGGAAGCACTGTCCGTCAGGAAGTGGTTGCCGGGTTAACAACGTTTCTGGCGATGGTCTACTCGGTCATCGTCGTTCCGGGCATGCTGGGTAAAGCAGGCTTCCCACCAGCAGCAGTTTTTGTTGCGACCTGTCTGGTTGCCGGGATTGGTTCTATCGCGATGGGGCTGTGGGCCAATTTGCCGCTGGCTATCGGTTGCGCTATCTCCCTGACCGCGTTTACTGCATTCAGCCTGGTGCTGGGGCAGCATATTAGCGTTCCGGTCGCGCTGGGCGCCGTGTTCCTGATGGGGGTGCTGTTTACAGTCATTTCTGCAACGGGTATCCGTAGCTGGATTTTGCGCAACTTGCCACACGGTGTGGCGCACGGTACGGGGATTGGTATCGGCCTGTTCCTGCTGCTGATTGCTGCGAATGGTGTTGGCCTGGTCATTAAAAATCCGCTCGACGGTCTGCCGGTTGCGCTGGGTGATTTCGCCACCTTCCCGGTTATTATGTCGCTGGTAGGTCTGGCGGTGATCGTCGGTCTGGAAAAACTGAAAGTGCCGGGCGGCATTCTGCTGACCATTATCGGTATCTCGATTGTGGGCCTGATCTTCGATCCTAACGTTCATTTCTCCGGCGTTTTCGCTATGCCGTCTCTGAGCGATGAAAATGGTAACTCGCTGATTGGTAGCCTGGATATCATGGGCGCGCTGAATCCGGTGGTACTGCCGAGCGTACTGGCGCTGGTGATGACGGCGGTCTTTGATGCGACCGGAACCATCCGTGCAGTCGCCGGTCAGGCGAACCTGCTGGATAAAGACGGGCAGATCATTGATGGCGGCAAAGCGCTGACCACCGACTCCCTGAGCAGCGTTTTCTCAGGCCTGGTGGGGGCGGCTCCGGCCGCGGTATACATTGAGTCTGCGGCGGGTACGGCAGCGGGTGGTAAAACCGGTCTGACGGCAATCACCGTTGGCGTGCTGTTCCTGCTGATTCTGTTCCTCTCTCCGCTTTCTTACCTTGTTCCAGGTTACGCAACGGCTCCTGCGTTGATGTATGTTGGCCTGCTGATGTTGAGTAACGTGGCGAAAATCGACTTTGCTGATTTTGTCGATGCGATGGCGGGGCTGGTGACGGCGGTATTCATTGTACTGACTTGTAACATCGTGACCGGCATTATGATCGGTTTCGCGACCCTGGTTATTGGCCGTCTGGTTTCTGGCGAATGGCGTAAGCTGAACATTGGTACCGTTGTTATCGCCGCGGCACTGGTGACCTTCTACGCGGGGGGCTGGGCTATCTAATCTTTAATAAGATTCTGAAAACGGGTGGCAATGGCTGCCCGTTTTTATTTTCTCCGTACATTGTGTGAGCTTTTGCGATATTCTGAAAAAACTGAGAATTCAGGCATAACGCCTTTCTCAAACCATAAAACATCGCAAACAGGGAACGCATGGAAATCTTCTTTACCATACTGATAATGACCCTCGTGGTTTCGCTGTCCGGGGTGGTCACTCGTGTCATGCCCTTTCAGATTCCGCTTCCGCTTATGCAAATCGCCATTGGTGCGCTACTGGCGTGGCCGACGTTTGGTTTGCATGTGGAGTTTGATCCTGAACTCTTTTTAGTTTTGTTTATCCCGCCGCTGCTCTTTGCTGATGGCTGGAAAACGCCGACTCGTGAATTTCTCGAACATGGTCGGGAGATCTTCGGTCTTGCGCTGGCGCTGGTGGTAGTCACCGTAGTCGGCATTGGCTTCCTCATTTACTGGGTGGTGCCAGGCATTCCGCTAATTCCGGCCTTTGCGCTGGCGGCGGTGCTCTCTCCGACCGATGCCGTGGCGCTCTCCGGGATTGTTGGCGAAGGGCGAATACCGAAAAAAATCATGGGCATTTTGCAGGGCGAAGCGTTGATGAATGACGCCTCCGGCCTGGTGTCGCTGAAGTTTGCCGTGGCAGTCGCGATGGGAACGATGATCTTCACTGTTGGCGGTGCGACGGTCGAATTTATGAAAGTCGCGATCGGCGGTATTCTCGCGGGGTTTGTGGTGAGCTGGCTATATGGTCGCTCGCTGCGCTTCCTGAGCCGCTGGGGCGGCGATGAACCTGCGACACAGATAGTCCTGCTGTTCCTGCTGCCGTTCGCCTCTTATCTGATTGCCGAACATATTGGCGTTTCCGGTATCCTTGCGGCAGTTGCTGCCGGGATGACCATTACCCGTTCAGGCGTGATGCGCCGTGCGCCGCTGGCGATGCGTCTGCGTGCGAACAGCACTTGGGCGATGCTGGAGTTTGTCTTTAACGGCATGGTGTTCTTGCTGTTGGGCCTGCAACTGCCGGGCATTCTGGAGACGTCGCTGATGGCGGCAGAGATCGACCCGAACGTCGAAATCTGGATGCTGTTTACCGACATCATCTTGATTTACGCAGCGCTCATGCTGGTCCGTTTCGGCTGGCTGTGGACGATGAAAAAGTTCAGTAACCGCTTCCTGAAGAAGAAACCGATGGAGTTTGGTTCGTGGACCACACGAGAAATTCTTATCGCGTCTTTTGCCGGGGTTCGCGGGGCTATCACCCTGGCTGGTGTGCTCTCTATTCCGCTGCTGTTGCCGGATGGCAACGTCTTCCCGGCGCGTTATGAGCTGGTGTTCCTGGCGGCTGGCGTCATTCTCTTCTCGCTGTTTGTTGGCGTGGTGATGCTGCCTGTTCTGCTGCAACACATTGAAGTCGCAGATCATTCTCAGCAGCTGAAAGAGGAACGCATTGCGCGCGCGGCAACGGCAGAAGTGGCGATTGTGGCGATCCAGAAAATGGAAGAGCGACTGGCGGCGGACACTGAAGAGAATATCGACAACCAGCTGCTTACCGAAGTCAGCTCGCGCGTCATCGGTAACCTGCGTCGTCGCGCCGATGGCCGAAACGACGTTGAGAGCTCCGTCCAGGAAGAGAACCTGGAGCGTCGCTTCCGTCTGGCGGCGTTGCGTTCTGAACGTGCGGAACTTTATCACCTGCGCGCCACGCGGGAGATCAGCAACGAAACGCTGCAAAAGTTGCTACACGATCTCGATCTGCTGGAAGCGTTGTTAATAGAAGAGAACCAATAACGCTTTGGCGGTGTAATCGGTAAAAAGGTGCAGTACATCGCACCTTTTTACCGTTGGTCAGGTGACCAGAGGCTAGTGGAGATTAATGCGCGCGGCCCTGCTCAACGCCAAAGCCGGTCTGGGAACGGATAAATTGCGCACGGAACAGTTCACGCTCGCGCGCCCCTTCCGCTGAATTATCGGTTGCCGAGAAGAACCAGATGCCGAGGAATGCCACGGAGATGGAGAACAGCGCCGGGTATTCGTACGGGAAGATGGCTTTTTCGTGACCGAGGATCTGTACCCAAATCGTTGGGCCGAGGATCATCAGTACTACCGCAGTAATCAGCCCTAACCAACCGCCCATCATTGCGCCACGAGTAGTCAACTTCGACCAGTACATGGAAAGCAGAATGATTGGGAAGTTGCAGCTCGCGGCGATGGCAAACGCCAGGCCCACCATGAACGCGATGTTCTGATTCTCAAACAGCACGCCGAGGATAATGGCAATCACGCCGAGGATCAGCACGGTGATTTTCGAGACTCGCAGCTCTTCACGTTCGGTTGCGCCTTTTTTGAAGACGTTAGCGTACAGGTCATGCGAAACCGCGGAAGCGCCCGCCAGCGTCAGACCCGCAACTACCGCGAGGATAGTGGCGAAAGCAACCGCTGAAATAAAGCCGAGGAACAGGTTGCCGCCCACCGCATTGGCCAGGTGAACTGCCGCCATGTTGTTACCACCAATCAGATGGCCCGCAGCGTCTTTATATTCCGGATTCGCACCGACCAGCATGATCGCGCCAAAGCCGATAATAAAGGTCAGGATGTAGAAGTAGCCCATAAATCCGGTAGCGTAGAACACGCTCTTACGCGCTTCGCGTGCATCGCTGACCGTAAAGAAGCGCATCAGAATATGCGGCAAGCCAGCCGTACCAAACATCAGCCCAAGCCCCAGCGACAGTGCGGAGATCGGATCTTTCACCAGTCCGCCCGGCTTCATGATGTCGACACCTTTCGGGTGTACCGCCATCGCTTCGCTGAACAGGTTGTTGAAGCTAAAGCCGACGTGTTTCATCACCATGAAGGCCATAAAACTAGCGCCGAACAGCAACAGAACGGCTTTGATAATCTGTACCCAGGTGGTCGCCAGCATGCCGCCGAACAGAACGTACATCATCATCAGCACGCCGACCAGCACCACCGCAATGTGATAGTTAAGGCCAAACAGCAGTTCAATCAATTTACCGGCGCCGACCATCTGGGCGATAAGGTAAAGCGCCACCACCACCAGAGAACCACAAGCCGAAAGAATACGAATCGGCCCTTGTTTCAGGCGGTAAGAAGCCACATCCGCAAAGGTATAGCGGCCCAGGTTACGCAGACGTTCAGCAATCAGGAACAGAATGATTGGCCAGCCCACCAGGAAGCCCAGCGAGTAGATCAGCCCGTCATAGCCGGAAGTAAACACCAGCGCGGAGATCCCCAAAAATGAGGCGGCAGACATATAGTCCCCGGCAATCGCCAGCCCGTTCTGGAAGCCAGTGATATTGCCGCCTGCGGTGTAGTAGTCATTACGAGAACGTACGCGTTTTGACGCCCAGTAGGTAATGCAGAGCGTGAACACGACGAAAATCAGGAACATAATAATCGCCTGCCAGTTTGTTGGCTGGCGCTCAACGGCCCCGCTAATAGCATCCGCGGCGTTAGCTGCGAAAGGGAGTGTGGCGGCAAGCGCCGTCAGAACTCTTTTCATGATGCTTGTACCTCATGCAGGACTTCGTTATTAAGACGGTCGAATTCGCCGTTCGCCCGCCAGATGTAGATACCAGTGAGAACAAAGGAGATAACAATGACCCCAACGCCAACGGGAATACCGCGTGTGACGCTGGTGTTCGGATTCAGCGGGGTGCCCAGCCAGCCGGGCGCGAAGGCGATCAGTAAAATAAAGCCGATATAAACTGCCAGCATAATAATCGACAGGATGGTGGCAAACCGTTGCCGTTTTTCGACTAACTCCCTGAAATGCGCATTGTCTTCTATCCGCTGATAAATAGTGCCATTCATCACAGATTCTCCAGAGGTAATGTAGGGATTGTTTTAATTCCCGCTCCCTTATGGGAGAAGGTTAACGCTCGGGTAACCCTTGCCGAATGTAGGCCGGATAAGGCGTCATACGCCGCATCCGGCAATTAATGCCTGATGCGACGCTGTCGCGTCTTATCAGGCCTACAAACCGTTACCGACTCGCATCCGGCAATTGTGGGTTACGATGGCATCGCGATTGCCTGCTTCTCTTCAAGCAGCTTCTCGACAACGCCAGGATCGGCAAGCGTCGAGGTATCGCCCAGGTTGCTGGTATCGCCCGCCGCAATTTTGCGCAGAATACGGCGCATAATTTTGCCGGAGCGGGTTTTAGGCAGGGAGTCGGTCCAGTGCAGCACGTCTGGCGTCGCCAGCGGGCCAATCTCTTTACGCACCCAGTTGCGGACTTCTGCGTATAGTTCTGGTGACGGTTCCTCCCCGTGATTAAGCGTGACGTAGGCGTAGATCGCCTGACCTTTAATATTGTGCGGAATACCCACCACGGCGGCTTCGGCAATCTTCGGATGCGCCACCAACGCCGACTCAATCTCCGCCGTCCCCAGACGGTGACCAGAGACGTTCAGCACGTCGTCCACGCGCCCGGTGATCCAGTAATAGCCATCTTCATCGCGACGCGCGCCGTCGCCGCTGAAATACATATTTTTGAAGGTGGAGAAGTAGGTCTGTTCAAAACGTTCGTGATCGCCAAACAGCGTACGCGCCTGACCCGGCCAGGAATCGGTGATCACCAGACTGCCTTCAGCGGCACCTTCTTGTGGATTACCTTCGTTATCCACCAGCGCCGGTTGTACGCCGAAGAACGGACGCGTTGCGGAACCGGCTTTCAGTTCGGTCGCTCCAGGCAGCGGCGTAATCATGAAACCGCCAGTTTCGGTCTGCCACCAGGTGTCGACCACCGGGCATTTCTCGTTGCCGATCTTCTTCCAGTACCACTCCCACGCTTCCGGATTGATTGGCTCGCCCACGGAACCGAGAATGCGTAGCGACGAACGGTCAGTGCCTTCAATCGCTTTATCGCCTTCCGCCATCAGCGCGCGAATCGCCGTTGGCGCGGTGTAAAGAATATTGACCTGATGCTTATCCACCACCTGCGCCATACGGGCAGGCGTCGGCCAGTTCGGTACACCTTCAAACATCAGCGTGGTCGCGCCGCAGGCCAGCGGGCCGTACAGCAAATAACTGTGTCCGGTAACCCAGCCCACATCAGCGGTACACCAGTAGATATCGCCCGGATGATAATCAAAGACATATTTAAAGGTCAGCGCCGCGTACACCAGATAACCGCCGGTAGTGTGCAGTACGCCTTTTGGCTTACCGGTAGAACCGGAGGTATAGAGAATAAACAGCGGATCTTCGGCGTTCATCTCTTCCGCCTGGTGCCGATCGCTGGCTTGCTCAACCAGGTCGTGCCACCACAGGTCGCGCCCTTCCTGCCAGTCAATTTTCCCGCCAGTACGCTTCAGTACCACCACATGCTCTACGCTGGTGACGTTCGGGTTTTTTAGTGCGTCATCAACGTTTTTCTTCAGCGGAATACTACGCCCGGCGCGCACACCTTCATCGGAAGTGATCACCAACCGTGAGTTAGAATCGATAATGCGTCCGGCAACGGCTTCCGGCGAGAAGCCGCCGAAAATTACCGAATGCACCGCGCCAATGCGGGCGCAGGCCAGCATCGCGACCGCAGCTTCCGGTACCATCGGCATATAAATCGCCACCACATCACCTTTTTTAATGCCCAGCTCGAGCAGGGTATTGGCGAAGCGGCAGACGTCGCGGTGCAGCTCTTTATAACTAATATGTTTGCTCTGACTGGCGTCATCGCCTTCCCAGATAATAGCGGTACGATCGCCGTTTTCTTGCAGATGGCGGTCAAGGCAGTTTGCCGCCAGATTCAGCGTGCCGTCCTCGTACCATTTAATGGACACATTACCGGGGGCAAAGGAGGTGTTTTTCACCTTCTGGTACGGTTTGATCCAGTCGAGAATTTTTCCCTGTTCGCCCCAAAAGGTATCTGGTGCGTTAATTGATTGTTGGTACATCGCTTCGTACTGCTGAGGGTTTATCAGGCAATGGTCTGCGATGTTGGCAGGAATGGTGTGTTTGTGTATTTGGCTCATGCTTTTGTTCTCCTTGTAGGATGTTAATAATATGTGTCATAAGCGTTAAATGTAGGGGTATTGGCAGTTTTGTTTAGTATTTGGGCGGCAGATCACGCAAAAGTAGAATTGTGCAAATAAACGACAGGATTATTTTTGAAGGACACCAACAAAAGTTGGCATTTTCTTTCTGGAACATGCAGTTATGCATGTGTTTGAAATGGAGGGAATTATCAACTAACTCTAAAGTGGTATTTTACATGCACTTACAATTGATTAAAGACAACATTCCGCATGTGGTTATTTGTTACACATAGGGGCGAGCAATGTCATGACAGTGTATGTGCGGTTACTGTCATGAAAAAACAATAAAAACTGCCATTGCCTCAATGGCAAAATTTGGATAAAGCCCCTATGACAAGGATAAAAATAAACGCACGCCGTATCTTCAGCTTGTTGATTCCTTTTTTCTTTTTCACTTCTGTTCACGCTGAACAAACGGCCGCTCCCGCGAAACCTGTAACTGTGGAAGCGAAGAATGAAACCTTTGCCCCACAGCATCCCGATCAATATCTCTCCTGGAAAGCCACCTCGGAACAGTCAGAGCGTGTTGACGCCCTGGCGGAAGATCCACGGCTGGTGATCCTGTGGGCGGGGTATCCCTTCTCGCGCGATTACAACAAGCCGCGTGGACATGCCTTTGCTGTGACCGATGTGCGTGAAACTCTGCGTACCGGTGCGCCGAAAAACGCCGAAGATGGTCCGCTACCGATGGCATGCTGGAGTTGTAAAAGCCCGGATGTGGCGCGCCTGATCCAGAAAGACGGCGAAGATGGCTACTTCCACGGTAAATGGGCGCGCGGCGGCCCGGAAATCGTCAACAACTTAGGTTGTGCCGACTGCCATAACACCGCCTCACCAGAGTTCGCCAAAGGTAAGCCGGAGTTAACCCTTTCCCGTCCATATGCGGCGCGTGCAATGGAAGCCATTGGCAAACCTTTTGAGAAAGCTGGACGTTTCGACCAGCAATCGATGGTTTGCGGTCAGTGCCATGTGGAGTATTACTTCGACGGTAAAAACAAAGCGGTTAAATTCCCGTGGGATGACGGCATGAAAGTCGAAAATATGGAGCAGTATTACGACAAAATTGCCTTCTCTGACTGGACTAACTCCCTGTCGAAAACGCCAATGCTGAAAGCGCAGCACCCGGAATATGAAACCTGGACAGCGGGCATTCACGGCAAAAACAACGTGACCTGTATCGACTGCCATATGCCAAAAGTGCAGAACGCCGAAGGCAAACTCTACACCGACCATAAAATTGGTAATCCGTTTGATAACTTCGCCCAGACTTGTGCGAACTGCCATACCCAGGACAAAGCCGCCTTGCAAAAAGTTGTCGCGGAACGTAAGCAGTCGATTAACGACCTGAAAATCAAGGTTGAAGATCAACTGGTTCACGCTCACTTCGAAGCGAAAGCTGCACTGGACGCAGGCGCGACGGAAGCCGAAATGAAGCCGATTCAGGACGATATCCGTCATGCCCAGTGGCGTTGGGATCTGGCGATCGCTTCCCACGGCATTCATATGCACGCACCGGAAGAAGGTCTGCGGATGCTCGGTACTGCGATGGATAAAGCGGCGGATGCGCGTACCAAACTGGCGCGCCTGCTGGCGACCAAAGGCATCACCCATGAAATCCAGATCCCGGATATCTCGACCAAAGAGAAAGCCCAGCAGGCAATTGGCCTGAACATGGAGCAAATCAAAGCCGAGAAACAGGATTTCATCAAAACGGTGATCCCGCAGTGGGAAGATCAGGCACGTAAAAACGGTCTGTTAAGCCAATAATCCCCGTTCCGCCTCGCAAGGGGCGGAAAACAAAATGGAGTGAATATGAGCGTATTACGTTCGTTATTAACTGCTGGGGTGC
This sequence comes from Escherichia sp. E2748, assembly GCF_005781125.1. Taxonomy (NCBI): domain Bacteria; kingdom Pseudomonadati; phylum Pseudomonadota; class Gammaproteobacteria; order Enterobacterales; family Enterobacteriaceae; genus Escherichia; species Escherichia sp. E2748. Next base: position 198,060 of record NZ_VATP01000019.1, on the reverse strand, counting down.
TGGCGTCGGGCCTGTTGTGGAGCCTGAACGGAATTACCGCTACCCCTGCGGCGCAGGCATCTGGCGATCGCTACGAAGTTACCCAGCAGCGTAACCCGGATGCCGCCTGTCTGGACTGTCATAAACCAGATACCGAAGGTATGCATGGCAAACATGCTTCCGTTATCAACCCGAATAACAAACTGCCGGTCACCTGCACCAACTGTCACGGCCAGCCATCACCGCAACACCGCGAAGGGGTGAAAGATGTGATGCGCTTTAACGAGCCGATGTACAAGGTTGGAGAGCAGAACAGCGTCTGTATGTCCTGCCATCTGCCGGAACAGTTGCAAAAAGCGTTCTGGCCGCACGATGTTCACGTAACCAAAGTGGCGTGCGCCAGCTGCCATTCCCTGCATCCACAGCAAGATACGATGCAGACGTTAAGTGACAAAGGACGGATCAAGATTTGCGTCGATTGCCACAGCGATCAGCGCACCAATCCGAACTTTAACCCGGCGTCTGTTCCGTTGCTTAAGGAGCAGCCATGACCTGGTCACGTCGCCAGTTTCTCACCGGCGTCGGTGTGCTGGCAGCCGTCAGCGGCACCGCAGGGCGCGTGGTGGCGAAAACGTTGAATATCAATGGGGTGCGTTACGGCATGGTGCATGACGAGTCGTTATGCATCGGCTGTACCGCCTGTATGGATGCTTGTCGGGAAGTGAACAAGGTGCCGGAAGGTGTCTCGCGCCTGACGATTATTCGTAGCGAGCCGCAGGGCGAATTTCCTGATGTGAAATATCGCTTCTTCCGTAAGTCTTGTCAGCACTGCGATCATGCGCCGTGCGTTGACGTCTGCCCGACCGGTGCGTCTTTTCGCGATGCCGCCAGTGGGATTGTCGATGTTAATCCGGATCTCTGCGTCGGTTGTCAGTACTGCATCGCCGCCTGTCCGTACCGCGTGCGCTTTATCCATCCGGTCACGAAGACAGCGGACAAATGCGATTTCTGCCGCAAGACTAATTTGCAGGCCGGTAAGTTACCCGCGTGCGTTGAAGCTTGCCCGACGAAGGCGCTGACGTTTGGCAATCTGGACGATCCCAACAGTGAGATTTCACAACTGCTGCGCCAGAAGCCCACTTACCGCTACAAGCTGGCGCTGGGAACCAAACCGAAGCTGTACCGCGTGCCGTTTAAATACGGGGAGGTGAGCCAATGACTCAGGCTTCCGCATTTCATTTTGAATCGCTGGTGTGGGACTGGCCGATTGCCATCTATCTGTTTTTGGTGGGGATCTCTGCCGGACTGGTGACGCTGGCGGTGTTGCTGCGTCGCTTCTACCCGCAGGCGGGTGGTGCAGACAGTACGTTGCTGCGCACCACGCTGATTGTCGGGCCTGGCGCAGTGATCCTCGGCCTGCTGATCCTCGTCTTTCATCTGACGCGTCCGTGGACCTTCTGGAAGCTGATGTTCCACTACAGTTTTACCTCGGTGATGTCGATGGGGGTGATGCTGTTTCAGCTCTACATGGTGGTGCTGGTGCTGTGGCTGGCGAAAATCTTTGAACACGATTTGCTTGCCCTGCAACAACGCTGGTTGCCGAAGTTGGGGAGCGTGCAAAAGGTCTTGAGCCTGCTGACGCCCGTTCATCGCGGACTGGAAACGTTGATGCTGGTGCTGGCGGTGCTGCTGGGGGCTTATACCGGCTTTCTGCTGTCGGCGCTGAAATCGTATCCGTTCCTCAATAACCCGATCCTGCCTGTGCTGTTCCTCTTCTCCGGCATCTCGTCCGGTGCGGCGGTGGCGCTGATCGCCATGGCGATACGCCAACGCAGTAACCCGCATTCCACGGAAGCGCACTTTGTTCACCGGATGGAAATCCCTGTGGTATGGGGTGAAATTTTCCTGCTGGTGGCGTTTTTTGTCGGTCTGGCGCTGGGCGATGACGGTAAAGTGCGTGCGCTGGTGGCGGCATTGGGTGGCGGTTTCTGGACGTGGTGGTTCTGGCTTGGTGTCGCTGGGCTGGGGCTGATTGTGCCAATGTTGCTCAAACCGTGGGTCAATCGCAGTTCCGGCATTCCTGCCGTGCTGGCGGCGTGTGGGGCCAGCCTGGTCGGCGTGTTGATGCTGCGCTTTTTCATTCTCTACGCCGGACAGTTGACGGTGGCGTAAGCCAGAAAAGAGGTGGTTTCTGGACGTATTCCTTCCTGAAGTCGGTTTTCTGGCGTTGTTGTTAAGTCTCGGGGTCAATGTTTTGACCCCGTTGATGAGCTTCGTGGGAGTGCGGTTGCGCTGGCCTGCCATGATGCGGCTCACCAGCATTGGCATTCTGGCGCAGTTCACACTCCTGCTGCTCGCCTTTGGCGTACTGACGTATTGTTTTCTCATCAGCGATTTCTCGGTCATTTATGTCGCACAACATAGCTACAGCCTGCTGTCGTGGGAACTCAAACTGGCGGCGGTGTGGGGCGGTCATGAAGGTTCGTTGCTACTTTGGGTACTGTTGCTTTCCGCCTGGAGCGCGCTGTTTGCCTGGCATTATCGGCAGCAAACCGATCCGCTATTTCCGCTGACGCTAGCCGTTTTATCTCTCATGATCGCCGCACTGCTACTGTTTGTGGTGCTGTGGTCCGATCCCTTCGTGCGGATATTCCCCCCAGCAATCGAAGGCCGCGATCTCAATCCGATGCTGCAACATCCCGGTCTTATCTTTCATCCACCGCTGCTTTACCTTGGCTATGGCGGTTTGATGGTGGCGGCGAGCGTGGCGCTGGCGAGTTTACTGCGCGGCGAGTTTGATGCGGCCAGCGCCCGAATTTGTTGGCGCTGGGCGTTACCTGGCTGGAGCGCATTAACGGCGGGGATCATCCTCGGTTCCTGGTGGGCCTATTGCGAACTCGGCTGGGGCGGCTGGTGGTTCTGGGATCCGGTGGAAAACGCCTCTTTATTACCCTGGCTTTCTGCCACTGCGCTGCTGCACAGTTTATCCCTGACACGCCAGCGGGGGATTTTCCGCCACTGGTCGCTGCTGCTGGCGGTAGTTACTCTGATGCTGTCGCTGCTGGGGACGTTGATTGTCCGTTCTGGCATTCTGGTTTCGGTTCATGCGTTCGCGCTGGATAACGTCCGCGCCGTGCCGTTGTTCAGCCTGTTTGCGCTGATTAGCCTTGCGTCTCTGGCTCTGTATGGCTGGCGAGCGCGGGACGGTGGCCCGGCGGTGCGTTTTTCAGGGTTATCGCGAGAAATGTTAATCCTCGCTACGCTGTTGCTGTTTTGCGCGGTGCTACTGATCGTGCTGGTGGGAACGCTTTATCCGATGATTTACGGCTTGCTGGGCTGGGGACGCCTCTCCGTTGGCGCACCGTATTTTAACCGCGCGACGTTACCGTTTGGTCTGTTGATGCTGGTGGTGATTGTGCTGGCGACGTTTGTCTCTGGCAAACGCGCGCAGCTTCCGGCGCTGCTGGCGCATGCGGGCGTGCTGTTATTTGCCGCGGGGATCGTGGTTTCCAGCGTCAGCCGTCAGGAGATCAGCCTGAATTTACAGCCGGGGCAGCAGGTAAAACTGGCAGGATACACCTTCCGGTTTGAGCGCCTCGATCTACAAGCTAAAGGCAATTACACCAGCGAAAAAGCGATAGTGGCACTGTTTGACCATCAGCAACGTATTGGTGAATTAACGCCGGAGCGGCGTTTCTATGAAGCACGCCGTCAGCAAATGATGGAGCCGTCAATTCGCTGGAACGGCATCCATGACTGGTATGTGGTCATGGGCGAGAAAACCGGAGCGGATCGTTACGCTTTTCGTTTGTATGTACAAAGCGGTGTGCGCTGGATCTGGGGGGGAGGATTGTTGATGATTGCAGGCGCATTGTTAAGCGGATGGCGGGGGAGGAAGCGCGATGAATAAAGGGCTTCTCACTTTGCTGCTGCTATTTACCTGTTTTGCGCACGCTCAGGTCGTAGACACCTGGCAATTCGCCAATCCGCAACAACAGCAACAGGCGTTAAATATTGCCAGCCAGTTACGTTGTCCGCAGTGCCAGAATCAGAACTTACTGGAATCCAATGCGCCGGTTGCAGTCAGTATGCGCCATCAGGTTTACAGCATGGTGGAGGAGGGGAAAAGTGAAGTCGAAATCATTGGCTGGATGACCGAACGCTACGGAGATTTTGTTCGCTATAACCCACCGTTAACTGGTCAGACGCTGGTGTTGTGGGCGCTGCCAGTGGTGTTGTTACTGCTGATGGCACTGATCCTCTGGCGAGTAAGGGCGAAGCGATGAAACAGCCTCAAATACCGGTGAAAATGCTGACAACACTCACGATTTTGATGGTATTTCTCTGTCTCGGCAGTTATCTGTTAAGCCCAAAATGGCAGGCGGTACGTGCGGAGTATCAGCGTCAGCGCGATCCGCTACATCAGTTTGCCAGCCAGCAAACCCCGGAAGCGCAGCTTCAGGCATTGCAGGATAAAATCCGCGCCAATCCACAAAACAGTGAACAGTGGGCGTTGCTGGGCGAGTACTATCTGTGGCAAAACGATTACAGCAATTCGCTGCTGGCGTACCGTCAGGCGTTGCAACTACGTGGTGAGAACGCTGAACTGTATGCGGCGCTGGCGACGGTGCTTTATTACCAGGCCAGCCAGCATATGACCGCCCAGACTCGCGCAATGATCGACAAAGCCCTCGCGCTGGACAGTAATGAAATCACCGCCCTGATGCTGCTGGCTTCAGATGCGTTTATGCAGGCGAATTACGCGCAAGCCATCGAACTATGGCAAAAAGTGATGGATCTAAACTCACCACGAGTTAACCGAACACAGCTGGTTGAGTCGATTAATATGGCAAAACTGCTGCAGCGGCGAGCGGATTAATCATTCAGTGTTGAAGATTATGTTATTGAGATGTGTAAAAAATAATCGAATGAACACATGCAAAAAATAATCACCAATCAGTATTATTGCAAATTAAACAAATAAAAATCTTTTCATAACAAATGGTTATTCATTAATTTTGCCATAAAGTCGCGTTATTATGCATTAATGCAGCGAAAAGCTCTGTTGTTAAAGGGTTGCGCGACATACCGCGCAAATGATACTGATCATAAGCGTTAAAAAAATCCACAAACCAACGCAACACAATCCATACCCTGCAGTTTATAACGTTCTTGCGTTTTTGAACGGGGAACGGCGTTCCACTGAGGAAGTCAATCGTATGAAAAATATAAAAATCAGCCTTGCCTGGCAGATACTCATTGCTATGGTGCTGGGCATTCTCCTGGGAAGTTACCTGCATTATCACAGCGACAGCCGTGACTGGTTAGTCGTTAATTTTCTCTCCCCGGCAGGTGATATCTTTATCCACCTGATTAAAATGATCGTTGTGCCGATCGTGATTTCCACGCTGGTGGTCGGTATCGCGGGTGTCGGCGATGCCAAGCAGCTTGGGCGAATTGGCGCGAAAACCATTATCTACTTTGAGGCGATCACCACTGTCGCCATCATCCTGGGGATCACCCTGGCGAACGTCTTCCAGCCTGGAGCAGGGGTCGATATGTCACAGCTGGCGACTGTCGATATCTCGAAATATCAGAGCACCACGGAAGCGGTACAAAGCAGTTCTCACGGTATTATGGGGACGATTTTGTCGCTGGTGCCGACGAACATTGTGGCATCGATGGCGAAAGGCGAAATGCTGCCAATCATCTTCTTCTCGGTGCTGTTTGGTCTGGGGCTTTCCTCCCTGCCCGCGGCGCATCGCGAACCGCTGGTGACCGTGTTCCGCTCCATCTCTGAAACCATGTTTAAAGTGACGCACATGGTGATGCGCTATGCCCCAGTGGGGGTGTTCGCGCTGATTGCGGTGACGGTGGCTAACTTTGGTTTCTCTTCTCTGTGGCCACTGGCGAAACTGGTGCTGCTGGTACATTTCGCCATTCTGTTCTTTGCGCTGGCGGTGTTGGGAATTGTGGCGCGCCTGTGCGGGTTAAGTGTCTGGATCTTGATTCGTATTCTGAAAGATGAGTTGATTCTGGCGTACTCCACTGCCAGCTCAGAAAGCGTACTGCCGCGAATTATTGAGAAGATGGAAGCCTACGGCGCCCCGGCATCGATCACCAGTTTCGTGGTGCCGACCGGTTACTCTTTTAACCTCGATGGTTCGACGCTGTATCAAAGTATTGCGGCTATCTTCATCGCGCAGTTGTATGGCATTGACCTGTCTATCTGGCAGGAAATCATTCTGGTGCTGACGCTGATGGTGACCTCGAAAGGGATTGCTGGCGTGCCGGGCGTGTCGTTTGTGGTGCTGCTGGCGACGCTGGGCAGCGTAGGTATTCCGCTGGAAGGTCTGGCGTTTATTGCTGGTGTTGACCGTATCCTCGACATGGCACGTACCGCGCTGAACGTAGTGGGTAATGCGCTGGCGGTGCTGGTGATTGCCAAGTGGGAACACAAATTTGACCACAAAAAAGCGATGGCCTACGAGCGTGAAGTGCTGGGCAAATTTGATAAGACTGCGGATCAGTAATTGAAGATTGCCGGGGACATCCTCCCGGCAATGTGTGGATGCCTGATGCGACGCTTACCGCGTCTTATCAGGGCTACCTTAACCATTGGTTAATTTTTCAAACTCTTCACACCCGGTATCAAACCCTTCCATACAGCTCAGGTTCAACCAGTGCAGCGCCTTCTGTTTGTTCTTCTCGATAAAACCTTCTTCACCGTTTAAGAACATCATTCCTGCCCAGTACTCGGAATAACCGGTACGGGAAATCGCAGAGCTACGCTTGAAATACCAGGTCGCTTTCTCATCATCGGCCTTAATGCCTATGCCGTTGGCGTAAATCAAACCAAGCAGCATCTGGGCATCGACGGCGGAGTCGTTCTCCAGATCTTCCGAGGCGTTTTCTAACAGCGAAATCGCCTTTGGATAATCCGGTTTACCCGCCTGGGTATTCACCAGAATATGTGCCAGCGTCACTTCACCTTCTTTACTGCCCGCTTGCGCTGCTTTTTCGGCGAGAATTTTTGCTTGTGGATAGTCCAGACTGACCGGATTGGTGATTTTAATCTGCGCCAACAGCGCGCAGGCATCGGCATCACCACTGTCGGCGGCTTTCTGTGCCCAATATTCGGCTTTGCTCAAATCGCCGGAGCTAAACCAGCTGTCGGCAAGAAAATATTGTGCGCGTCTGTCTCCGGCCTCTGCCGCCTTTACATACTGGCTGCCAGGCTCAGAGTCATTCGCGTGGGCAAAGAATGTCAAAAACAACATCAATGCGATAATTTTTTTCATTTTGATAATACGATTGGGTAGGGTGTATCCAGTATAAAGAGTTCGAATGGATAAAAAAACAGCCTCCCAGAGGAGGCTGTAGAAGGGACTTATTTACGCCAGTGCCGCTTCGCGCAGGCGAGTTTTCAACTTGTTGTACTCGTCAATAACGTACTGCTCGGCGGCGCGCTGATCGGCGATCGGCTCGACGCGCACGGCGCAGTATTTGTATTCCGGCGTTTTGGTAATCGGGCTTAAGTTCTCGGTAACCAGCTCGTTACAGGCGCCAATCCACCACTGGTAGGTCATGTAAATCGCCCCTTTGTTAGGACGATCGCTGACCTGCGCACGGGTGATAATTTTGCCTTTACGCGAGTGCACCCAAACCAATGCCTCATCTTCAATACCCAGACGTTTGGCGTCTTCGGTATTGATTTGTGCGTAGCCAGGTTCATCAGCCAGCGCCGCCAGTGCCGCACAGTTACCGGTCATCGAACGGCAAGAGTAGTGGCCAACTTCACGCACCGTTGACAGTACCATCGGGTACTCGTCGGTGAGTTTGTCGATTGGCGCTACCCAGTCGCAGGTGAAGAACTGCGCCAGACCGTTCGGGGTATCAAACTTCTCTTTAAACAGATAAGAAGTCCCCTGATCGGCATCTGACGTATCGCGGCAAGGCCACTGGATGAAGCCCAGTTCGCCCATTTTCTCGTAAGTTGCACCGTAGAAATCCGGGCACAGATGACGTAACTCGTCCCAGATCTCCTGGGTGTTGTTGTAGTGCATCGGATAACCCATACGGGTGGCGATTTCACTGATAATCTGCCAGTCCGTTTTCAGATCCCACTTCGGTTCAACCGCCTTGAAGAAACGCTGGAAGCCACGGTCAGCCGCAGTATAGACACCTTCATGCTCGCCCCACGACGTTGACGGTAATATGACATCCGCCGCCGACGCGGTTTTGGTCATAAAGATGTCCTGAACGATGACCAGTTCCAGATCTTCAAAGGCTTTACGGACTGCCGACAGTTCCGCATCCGTTTGCAGCGGATCTTCGCCCATAATGTACGCGGCACGCACTTCGCCATGCGCTGCGCGGTGCGGCAGCTCGCTGATGCGATAGCCGGTATGAGCAGGCAGGCTTTCTACGCCCCAGGCTTTGGCGAATTTCTCGCGGTTAGCCGGATCTTTCACGTACTGGTATCCCGGATACGTATCCGGCAGCGCGCCCATATCACAGGCGCCCTGCACGTTGTTCTGACCACGAACCGGGTTAACACCCGCATGCGGCTTACCGAGATTACCGGTCAGCATCGCGAGGCTGGTCAGAGAACGGACGGTTTCCACGCCCTGATAGAACTGGGTCACACCCATGCCCCACAGAATAGATGCGCTTTCCGCCTGGGCATACATCCGCGCCGCCTGACGAATCTCACTGGCGCTAACGCCGGTGATATCTTCAACCGACTCCGGCGTGTAGCCTTCAACGATTTTACGATACTCTTCAAAGCCCTCTGTGCGAGAAGCGACGAACGCTTTGTCGTACAGATTTTCTTCAATAATGACATGGCCCATCGCATTCAACAGCGCGATGTTCGAGCCGTTTTTCAGTGCGATGTGCATGTCAGCAATGCGCGCGGTTTCAATTTTGCGCGGATCGCAGACGATAATTTTCGCCCCGTTACGTTTAGCGTTAATCACGTGATTCGCCACGATAGGGTGGGAATCCGCCGGGTTGTACCCGAAAACGAACACTAAATCGGTATTATCAATTTCGTTAATGGCATTGCTCATTGCGCCGTTACCGACCGATTGGTGCAGACCTGCAACCGATGGGCCGTGTCAGACGCGAGCGCAGCAGTCAACGTTATTGGTACCAATAACGGCGCGCGCAAATTTTTGCATTACATAGTTGGTTTCGTTACCCGTACCACGCGAGGAGCCTGTCGTCTGGATGGCATCCGGACCGTACTTCTCTTTGATGGCGCTCAGGCGCTCGGCAACGTAATTCAGTGCCTCATCCCAGGAAACAGGTTCGAGTTTGCCGCCACGCTGGCGACGGATCATGGGGGTTTTCAGGCGCGGGGTCAGGATCTGGGTATCGTTAATAAAATCCCAGCCATAATAACCCTTCAGACACAGAGTACCCTGGTTGGTTTTCCCCTGTGCTGCCTCCGCCCGGACGATTTTGCCGTTATCGACGACCAGGTTGATTTTGCAACCTGATGCGCAATATGGGCAAACCGTGACGACTTTTTTCATCAGTCTCGCTCCAGTTAATCAAATCACGCATACGCGCTCTCGACCACAGTATGCATCTTTTATGCCACATTTTATTTGAGGCTATTCCCTGATATTACGGGCACTATTTATTCAAAACTCTGACGAAAAACAGGCTGTCGTCAGTTTTGACGTGACGAAACGAAATACCGCGTGACAGCCATCACGCGGCAGACATTTTATTTTTTCTCAACGACGGGAGCCGCCTGATACCCACCGCCCAGCGATTTCATCAACTGAATACTTTGAATCACACGGCGGCTGTCCAGCATCAGTAATGACATCTCTTCGGAAAGCACCGGCAACTGAGCTTCGGTGGCCAGTAAACGGCTGGTTAGACCGCGTTGGTAGGCGGCGTCGGCGGCACGCTGGGTGAAGCGGGTTGCTTCTACGCGTTCTGCCTGCATCTCCCGCTCGTCGTTGAGCGTTTGCAGACGCGTGCCATTGACTGCAACGTCGCGCACCGCGTTCAGTACTGACTGGTTGTAACGTTCAATCATCATGTTGCTGGCGGCGCGAGTGCCTTCGAGATTGGCATTCAACCGTCCACCGTCAAACAGCGGCAATTTCAGACCCGGGATGAAGTTGAACTGGCGACTGGTTTTTTTGAATAAGGTATCCAGGTGGATGGAGTCCAGACCGAAAAACGCTTTGATATCAAAGCTCGGATAGAACAACGCCCGCGCGGAATCTACCTGATCTAATGACGCCTGAACATACCAACGCATGGCTTGCAGATCCGGGCGCCTGGCGAGCAACTCATAAGAGAGTGTCGCCGGAATACCGGTCTGTACTTGCGGTAATGCCACCGACTTGATCTCCGGCATATCGCTGGCTCCCGCGCCAATCAATGCACGCAGAGATTCTCGCGTTTCGGTGATTTGCCCTTTGACGGCAGCAATTTGTTTATCGACGGCCAGAATCTGCGCCCGCGCGCCGTGGAAAGGCACTTGCGCTTCCAGACCGTGCGCCACTTTGCTCTGGTGCGCTCTCACCGCGTAATCAATCACATCGCGAGTTTGCTCTAACAGATCAAGCATCTGGTAGCTGGCCTGCATGCTGTAATAAAGCTGCGCTACGCCAGTGGTCAGCGATAGCTCTACTGCTGCGGTTTCTGCCAGCGCGGCATTATGCGCGCCAATGGCGGCGGCAACCGCCGAGCGATGCACACCCCACAAATCAAGATCCAGTCCGGCAAACAAACCTACTGTGGCTTCCGTATAGTACGGCCCGTCCATACCCAGTGCTGGCGCATCCATTGAATAAGGGCTTAAAAAACCGTTCGCCGAGACGCGTTGGCGGTTGAGCATCCCTATCGCCGCCACCTGCAATTGTGAACCGGCATCTAACAGGTCGGCCTGTGATTGCGCTTTTTCTTCCCGCAGTTTCGCTTCGGCAAGCGTGTGTGAACCTTGCAACGTGTGCTGGATCAGGGCATCCAGTTGCGGGTCGTTAAATTGTTTCCACCACTGCGCCTGCGGCCAGCCGGAACTGGCCAGATGAATATCATCGGCAAGTTTGATTTGTTCCGGTTTGAGCTGTTGATGAGGCGCAGAATCCTTGCGTACCAGGGCACAGCCGGAAATCAGCGTCGTGCTGCCGAGAATGCTGCACAACAGCAGACGTGAAAGTTGACGATTGATCATTGTGTGGCTCCTTGTGCCTGTTCCGTGGCGGGCGTTAATGCCGGGGCTGTCCAGTCTGGCAAGCGGGCGAAAAGCTGGCAGACGTGTTGCTCCTGTTTTAATAAGGTGGGCAGGATGGCCTGCGAGGCGGGTGTTTCTTCAAGCGTTATTTGAGGAGAACGGCTGAGTGCAGTTGCCAGACCGGCGGCGTATTTCTCCAGTGCGTCGGCAAACTGGCCTGCTCTGTCCGGCTGTAGTGCGTTATCCAGCGCCTGCGCCGAGTTCCAGGTCGCATCCCAGGCGTGAAGAATGTCGCGTCCCTGACGAATAACCGTTTGCGAACGTTCAATCAGTAATGCACGTTCTTCGCTGTCCAGTTGACGCTCCAGCGCCACGCGTTGGCACATCTCTTCACAGGCATTAAACGCCGCATGCAGACCTATGCGAATTTGCAGATAAGTGCGCAGAGCCGTGGCTTCCTGCTGGCGTGGGATCCGCATTACCTTACTTAACATACCCAGCGCACCAGCCAGTTTTTGCGGCAGCGTGCGCGCTTCACTTTCGGGCCAGACAAAGGTGTAAATCACCGCGGACACCACGGTACCAATGATGATACCCAGGGCGCGATCGCGAATTTCCACCAGGTCGTACACCGGGCCAAAAACGTTTTCGAGCGTGGCGAGCGCGAAGGTGACCACCATCTGTGTGCCGATATAAGAAGAACGTTCGGAGCTGGTGGCAATCCATGCGCCCAACAGGAAAATCGGTGCCAGCACAAACAGCAATTCGACAATATTGTCCAGCCAAGGCATGACCAGTAGTGTAAATAACAGCGCCAGAATCGCGCCGCAAAAAGCCCCGCCAAAACGCAGCACCATCTTCTGGTACGACGAACCGACATTTGGATTAGCGACGATCACGCAGGTCAGCATACAGGTGTGAATGCCTTCCCAGTCCACGCCGCTGTAGAAGGTGTAACAGATCAAACAGGCGAGCAGCGTTTTTACCGCGTAGCGCATATAGTCTGGATTGGTAAAAGCATCGGCGACCATTGACGGCGGTTTGGCTGCGGGCGTTGGCGGCGTATTCGGGTCCATCTGACCCAGTTGCAATAACGTCTGGCAGATATTCTCCAGGTTACATTCCCGTGCCGCCATCGCTTCATCTTCACTAAGTCGCCAGTCGCTTTGCCAGCACTGACCTTTGGCAATGGCATGTCGCAGCTTGTTGATTTCTGAGGCTAATTTTTGCCGAAATTCAATGATTGCCTGAGAATCAGCAAAAGAGGTGGGATCGTAGCGATTCAGCGTCGAGTAAATGTAGGTTACCGTTGCCACGCAGCTTTGCCACCATGCGCTTTGAGTTCGCCAGTTGGCATCGTCCGCGAGACAAAAGACATTGAGTTTTTGCAGCGCCAGCGCCTCTCTTTCAATCCGCGTTTCGGGTAGCGGTGCGAGGCTGTCCGTCAGGTGACCAATGGCATCATCAAGCCGATCATTAAGCGCCTGATGCATTTGCGTAATGGCACGACTGGGAAACCACAGCACGCCGATTAACGTCATCAGCAAGGTTGGATAGAGGCCAACAACGATACACCACAGCGTTAAGCGCACGACCACTTCCGGATAGTCGAGCATGGCGGGGAAGGTTTGCCCGTAAATAGCGACAATGGCGACGGCGAAAAAGACCAGCCCCAGCCGATGGGTGCGCATCAAAAACATGCAGCCCATCAGGATCGGTCCGGCGATGATCAATCGGATCAACGGTTCGCCGTATGACCATTTGTAGATCAAAAACAGGCTGGCGATCTCCAGCACAGTGGCGACCACAAACAAGATCGCCACAAATTTGGTGTAAAACGCGTTCGACTGAATACCGTAAAACAGCACTGCCAGCGATAACGCCACAAAAGGGATCTCAAAGGTCATCGAGATCAGAATCACCAGCAGGCAGCCTACCCAGAGTTGCACGGTCTGCGGCACGCGGCCTGGTCGCCGCTCGCTTAACTCTTCATGAAAGAACGCCAGCAGCCTGACCACCGGTAATGGCAGGGAGTTGAGCGCGCTCATTATTGCGGCTCAAGATTAGCGACTGCCGAAGCACCGATGCGGAACATTTCCGGATCAGGTTTATCAACCATGATTTTGACCGGAAAACGCTGGGCGACGCGGACCCAGTTAATAGACCGTGACACTTTCGGCAGGCCGCCCAGCACCAGGCCGCCGTCATCCGGTAGCACGCCGTAGCCAATCGAATCCACTTTACCCTCGAAGGTTTTGCCGCTGTCGCTCATCAGGCGAATCGTTGCGGGTGTACCGGCATGAATGTTTTTCAGATCAGTTTCGCGGAAGTTGGCGATAACGTACCAGTGACGAGTGTCGATTAGGGTGAAAATAGGGCGCATGGCAGAAGCAAATTGCCCGACGGAGGTTTTGAGGGAAATGACCCGGCCATCAAACGGCGCGCGAACGGTTGCCATTTCCAGATGCAGTTTGGTCAGCGCGATATCCGCTTCGACTGCCGCACGCTGGGCAACTAATGCATCGACGCCGCTGACGGCGCTGGCGGCTGACTGCGCCTGCAACAATACGGCATTAAGATCCGCTTCTGCGGCGCGCTGCGCAGTTCTTGCACGGTCAACGTCTTCCGCTGAGACAAAACCTTCTTTCAGTAATGGCTCGGTGCGGCGTAATGTATCGCTGGCCTGTTTTGCAGCGGCACGGGCTTTTTCTACCGTGGCATTAACCGAGTCGGCACCAAACTGTTGCGCGTCAACGCTACGCTGGGTGAGCATAATTTGCTTATCCAGCGCCGCGAGGGAGGCTTCAGCTTTCGCCAGATTGGCTTCGTACGGGCGCGGGTCGATGCGGAACAGCAAATCGCCCTGTTTCACCGCCTGGTTGTCGGTGACCGCCAGTTCTACAATGCGACCGCTGACTTCCGGCACCACATCAATGGTATCTGCTGACGCGTAAGCGTCATTAGTTGATGGCGCACTGTCTACGCGCCAGATAACGAAAACAAGGGCAACCAGCGCCAGCGCAACCACTAACAGAGCAGGGAATTTACTGCGAGGAGCTTTTTTCGGCGTACTTTCCATGAGCGCGTCTCAAATAGATTAGAAAAATGCCAGCCAGAACAGCATGGCGTAGAGAGCAAAAAGGGCGGTATAAATAATTCCGACAAATGCCAGATTGATATTTGTCCGCTGAATAATTCGCCTCGTGATGAGCGTCAAAATAAGGCTGGCAATAGCGCAGAAAAACCAGCTGGGATAATAAGCGCCGATCACCGGGATTGCCGGAGATAATGAACATCCCGAAACCATGAAGACGGGAATTATCCAGGCTGTTTTTTTGAGTTGCATCGCCATGCGAGAGAGAACTGTTGGCATATTAAATACATCCTGTCTGCTGCGAACAATATCTGTAGTGAATATCAATATCCATTGAAGGCGTCAGTATGGCTATTTTCTCGATGAATAAAAATAGCTTTATTCAGCCACCGCATTCATAACTTATATATTTTATGTATTAATTTGTTGTATGTATTTTTAAAATAAATACTTTTGGGGGCTTAAGCGCCCCCAAAAGCGAGTGGCATTAATTGGGAGTTACGATATTCACCCACAAATCGAAATTATCCAGACAGGCAATAATTTCTTCCAGTTTCGCGCCATTGCCAATAATTTTGGCTTTCTTCGCTTTTACCAGATCCGCCATTTTGGCTTGCCCGGTCAGCACGGCGTGAAGATCTTCACGGCTGATGTAGAAAGAGGCGTTGGCTTGCGGTTGCAGTGTTTTACGGTAGTTAAGCACGCTATCGTTCAGCGTCAGGTTGAGGTTATCGCCGTTGCTCATATTGAAGTTCAGGCTGATATTTTTACCCGCGGCTTTCGCGCTATCGAGGCGAACGGCCATAAAGTCGAACAGCATTTCGACCGACATTCCGCGAATGGTGTCCGGGGAACCGGTGGTGCCGTGGCTGAACTTATGTACCCCTTCGCGCAGTTCTTTCGCGCCGGTCAGGTAGAAACCGCGCCAGGTAGCGGACTCGGCCTGATAGCCCAGCTGTTCAAAGTTATTCGCTTGCAGATTCTTCGCCACCTGGTCACCCGGGTTGGCGGCGATCACCTGTTTCAGCAACTCTGCGGACCAGCGATAATCACCTTGCTTGTTCGCTTCTTTCGCCAGGTTGATGACACGGGCAGAACCGCCCAGCGCCTGCACATAACGTTTACCCATCTCCACCTGACCATACGGATGCAGGTTAGCCGGGTTACCGTCGTAATAGCCAAGATAGAAGTTATACACCGCGCGGGCGTTGTGGCTGACAGAACCGTAATAGCCGCGGCTGGCCCAGTTATTGGCAAGCGCAGGTGGCAGCTTAATCATGTCGCCGATTTCATTCATGGTGTAGCCCTGGTTCGCCAGGTGCAGGGTCTGGTCGTGAATGTACTTGATAGTATCGCGATATTTACCAATATAATCATTGATATGCTTGTTGCCCCAGACCGGCCAGGTGTGCGGCATAAACAGTACTTCCGCTTCGTTACCCCACATATCCAGCGTTTCGTTCAGATACTCGGTCCACTTGCTGGTGTCGCGGGTTTTCGCGCCGCGCAAAGTGTAGAAGTTGTGCAGGGTATGCGTGGCGTTTTCGGCGGTACACAGGGCTTTCAGGGCCGGAATATAGAAGTGCATTTCGGCTGGCGCTTCGCTGCCTGGGGTCATCAGGAAGTCAAACTCCAGGCCGTCGATAATCATCTTCTCGCCAGTTCTGACGATAGTTTTAGTCGGTGCAATAATGCTCGGGTCGCCCGTTGCCAGCGTCACACCGAGGCCGTTGCCCACGTTGCCTTGCGCGTTGTGCGGCAGTAACAGACCGTAAGAGTAGAGCGCACGGCGGCTCATGATGTTCCCCGCCAGCACGTTTTCGCTGATGGCTTCGTCCATAAAACCAGCTGGGGCAATCACCTGAACTTTGCCGGATTTCACATCGGCTTCAGAGATAATACCTTTCACGCCACCATAGTGGTCGGCGTGGCTGTGAGTGTAGATAACGGCAACAATCGGTTTTTGCGGACGATGCTGGAAGTAAAGGTCAAGTGCGGCTTTTGCGGCAGGCGGCGTCACCAGCGGGTCGATAACAATAATGCCTTTCTCGCCCTCAACGAACGTAATGTTAGAGATATCCTGGCCGCGCACCTGATACATTTTATCGGTGACTTTGAACAGGCCAGAAATACCGTTGATTTGCGACTGACGCCACAGGCTGGGGTTTACGGTTTCCGGCGCAGCGGCATTAATATCAAATTTGTAATCATTCGCGCGGTAGTAAACTTTACCGTTCGCATCACGCAGAATACCTTCATCCAGCAGCGGGGCGATAAATCCACGCTGGGCATCGTCAAAATCCTGACGATCGCTAAACGGCAATGATTTGGCGTAATTCTGATTAACCTGCTGGGTATATTGAGTGGCGCCTTTCGCTTCATCTGTTGCGTAAGCGGTATTTATCATCATGCCGCTGACGGCGGTTAAGGCAATAACAATCCTGCTCAAACGGAATAACCGAGAGTTATTCATATAAATCTCCATTTATCATTTATGTCGTAAATATGTAATCCATGCAAAATACGTCATTTAAAGCTGGCGTTATCATAATTGGGAATTTGCGACTTTAATAAGTGGAAGTGTGAGCGGAACGAGCCATTTTATTAGGCATTTGTGCTGAAGAGGGAAAATTACGGCATATTTATTATTGTCATCAATAATGTGACCTAACTTATGTTTTTATTATATATATTGCTTTTCTCTTTCACTTCGGCAAGAAGTCCGCACAATGATTAATCAGGTGAATAATTCGGAGTATAACCATGAAACCTGTTGTGCTGGTGGTGGATGATGACACGGCTATCTGCGCACTGTTGCAGGACGTGTTAAGTGAACATGTCTTTACGGTTTCAGTCTGCCATACCGGGCAGGAGGCAATATCACGTGTTGAGGGCGATCCTGATATCGCGCTGGTGGTGCTGGATATGATGCTACCCGATACCAACGGCCTGAGGGTATTGCAACAATTACAGAAAATGCGTCCTGCACTGCCGGTGGTGATGCTGACCGGCCTGGGCAGTGAGTCTGATGTGGTGGTCGGGCTGGAAATGGGCGCAGATGATTACATCTGCAAGCCGTTTACCCCACGGGTCGTGGTCGCGCGACTAAAAGCGGTGCTACGGCGCGTTGGCGCGCTGGCAGTCAATGAGGAGAAAAACGCCGGGCTGTCATTCAATGGCTGGTATCTCGATACCACGCGCTGCCAGTTGCACAATCCGCTACAACAACATGTCGAGCTGACCCAGGGCGAATATGGCTTGTTACTGGCCCTGGCGCAAAACGCTCGTCGGGTATTGAGCCGCGAGCAGTTGCTGGAGTTCACCCACAGCGATAGCGTGGAGGTGTTTGATCGCACCATCGACGTATTAATCATGCGCTTACGCCGCAAAATCGAACTAAACCCGCATCAGCCGATGTTGATTAAAACTCTGCGCGGTCTGGGGTATGTCTTCGCTGCCGACGTGCACTAATCCGACAATTCTGTTTGTAGTTCTTCCAGCGTTTTTGCCCCGTCGATAGCATTGGCACATAACAGGCTTGCCCGCGCGCAGGCGTGTGCCAGTTTGATGCTCTCGGTAAGCGTCCAGCGTTCATGGCAGCCATATAAAAATCCGGCACAAAATGCATCGCCCGCGCCGACGCTGCCGATAATTTCCCGTTGTTCTAACTTTTGCGAAGGGATCCACACGCCGCCCTGTTCCGGTGTCTCTCCCCAGGCACCTTCCGGGCAGTGGATCACCACTCGCTGGCGTACGCCCGCATCTAACAGTTCACGCGCGGCGGCAGCAATATGCACGATATGCGGTTCGCCGTTGGGTAAGCGAATTTCCAGCCCGCTAAACTCCCCGGCCTCCAGTTCGTTAATTATCAGATAATCCAGATGGCGCAACGCGGGCAGCACCATCGGCTGATAACGCGGATCGCCCTTGCGGGAGACAAGGTCGAGCGAGGTTTCAAAGCCATTATCACGCATTTGCGCCAGCAGACGCGCGCTACGAGTACCGTAAACATCGTCCGGCATATCCAGGCTATCGAGCAACAGTAAATAGCCGAGATGGAAAATCTTCATGCTGTTATCAAGCTGATCGAACGCCGGAAGATCAAGCAGTCGGTTAGCGCCCGGCGAATGGAAAAAGGTGCGCTGCCCGCCGGGGTCGGTCATCACCTGCGACATCGACGTCGGGGCAAAGGTGGTGCGCTGCACATGCTGGCGATTGACGTGATATTGCTCAAGCATCGCCATGATGTAATCGCCGTCGCTGTCCTGACCGATTAGCCCGACCGCCTGTAACGGCAACCCGGTGCGCATTTTCGCCAGCGTCAGCAGGACGTTAAGCGGCGCGCCTCCGGTTGAGCGTTCGCTGTGGGTGATTTCCGCCAGCCAGCCGCGCTCTGGCCACTGGATAATCTGATGGACGTGGTCAACCAGCATATTGCCTGCGGCGATAATCCCTTTACGTTCCATCATGCTTGCCCCGCACTGCCGAAAATACGCATCTGTTGTGCAACCGTATAGCTGATGGCGGCTTCCACTGCCAGCAGTAACTCGGCAAACTCGTCATACATCGGCAGACGGCGCGCCATTCGGGCCTCAACGGCTGCCAGCGCCGCTTGCGACATACCCGTGTAGAAATTGATTTTGTGGATACCCAGTTCGATGGCGCGGCGGAAATCGGCATCGCTAATCCCTGAGCCGCCGTGTAACACCAGCGGGATAGCCGCCTGCTGGCGGATAGCGTCGAGGCGCGGGAAATCGAGTTTCGGTTCGCCGCGATATTTGCCGTGTGCATTGCCAATCGCCACGGCCAGCGCGTCAATGCCGGTACGGTCGACAAAATCACGCGCCAGTTGCGGATCGGTAAACAGAGATTCATCGGCATGACCGTAAAGCGCACCGCCTTCGTCGCCACCTACCGCGCCCAGTTCAGCTTCTACCGATACGCCAACGGCATGGCACATTTTCACCACTTCCCGCGTCTGGCGGACATTTTCTTCATACTCCAGCGTGGAGCCGTCAAACATTACCGAGCTGAATCCCAGCCGCAATGCTTGCACCACCGATTCAAAATGCAGCCCGTGATCGAGATTTAACACCACCGGAATGGCATGGCGCGCCGCTTCAAATTTCACGGCTTCGACCAGGGAATCCAGCGAGATATATTTAAAATGTACTTCGGCAATGTTGATAATAAACGGCGAGCGTTCCTGTCTGGCCGCAGCGAATAGCGCGCGTAAAAAGTGTGAGTCCAGCACATTAAACGCGCCTAACGCATAGTGATGTTCGCGGGCATGAGCCAGCCCTTCAGCGAGAGAAATCAACGGCATAACGTTCTCCTTATTCAGCGGAACTGGCGGTATTCGTTACACAACACCAACTGGGCCGGTTCGTCTTCGTCAATCAGGTTGTAGCGGTCCAGCGGCTGTAAAAAGTGGTTATCGTGGTCGTCGTCATTAACAGAAGAGACTTCGCCAACCAGCACATCGCCAAAACCGGCTTCTGCCCAAAAGCTGTGATAAAGGCCAGGCGGCAGGCAGATACTTTCGCCGGGAGACAGGCGCAACTGACTGCCTGCGGTATGTTTCTGGCGGCAGCCGTCGATCACCACCGTAACGTCTCTATCAACCGTTTGCTCGTTGCTATCGGCATTCCACAGTTCAACAATCAAATTGCCGCCGCCGCGATTGATAATGTCCTCACGCTTACGCCAGTGAAAATGCATTGGCGTTACCTGCGCATCGCGCACATGCATGATCTTCTCGGCGTAACATTTCACATACGGCATTCCTTTTGGTGAGCCGTTACGCAGGGTAAACAGCGTCAGCCCCTGTGCAGCAAAGTCGTTGCCACCAAAAGCGGTAACATCCCAGCCGAGTTTGAGCTCAAAAACTTCCTCCCACGCAGTGGAGTCGAGTTGTTGCCATTGGGCAGGCGTGAAACTGGCAAAGGGCGGAAGATGCACGTCATGTTGCGAAAAGAATTGCCGTGTATGGCCGAGAATGTCGTTTATAGCGGAGCGTTTCATCGAAAGCGTTCTCCTTAGCGGTGGCCGGGCAGCTGCGCCGCCCGGCGTGTGGACTTATTTCACCGTCCAGCCTTTGTAATTGCCGACGTTGTTTTTGTCGATCATCGTCACCGGGATCAGCACCGGCTCTTTCGGCGCGGGTTTGCCCTGCAAAATGTCGTAGCCAATTTCCACCGCTTTCGCTGCCATCACCTGGGGATCTTGCGCAGGGGTGGCGACAAACAACGAGTTCTCACGTTTCAGCGCCTCTTCGGCGTCCGGGCTTCCGTCAACGCCGACAATAAAGAACTCGCTACGTTGTGCCTGTTTGGCTGCCAGATCGGCCCCGATCGCGGTGGGATCGTTAATGGCAAATACGCCGTCGATCTTCGGATTTGCCGCCAGCAGTCCGGTCATTACCTCCAGCCCGCCTTCACGACTGCCTTTGGCGTTCTGGTTGTCAGAGAGCACCTTGATGTCAGGATGGCGTTTAAATTCAGTCTGGCAGCCTTCAACGCGGTTTTGCACGGCGGACACCGGAGGCCCGTTGATGATCACCACGTTGCCTTTGCCTTTCAGGCGATCGGTGATGTACTTACAGGCCATTTCGCCTGCCTGGGTGTTATCGGAAGTGATGGTGGCATCGGCGCCTTCTGCCGCTACGTCAACTGCGACGACCACGATCCCGGCGTCTTTCGCCCGTTTCACCGCCGGGCCGATCCCTTTTGAATCGGCAGCGTTGAGGATGATCATATCGACGTTAGCGGCGATAAAGTTGTCGATCTGCGACACCTGCTGGCCCAGATCGTAGCCGCTGGACACCAGCGTCACTTTGACGTTATCGCCCGCCAGTTTGCGCGCTTCCAGCTCCGCGCCTTTGGTGATCTGCACGAAGAATGGGTTTGCCAGATCGCCTACCGTCACGCCTATCGACTTCAGTTCTTTTGCCTGGGCGAACGGAGCTGCGGCCAGCAGCGCGCCTGCACAGAGCGCGGTCACTAAGGGCTTCAATCTCATGCTGTATTCCTCATGTGTAGGGTATTGTTGTTATGCGCTTTGATGATGTCGGGTACGGTATTTATCGATCAGCACCGCAATGATGATCACCGCCCCTTTGATCACCAGTTGCCAGAAGTAAGAGACGCCCATTAGGGTCATGCCGTTGTTTAGCGTGGCGATAATCAGCGCCCCAACCAGCGTGCCGGTGATGGTGCCGATACCACCGACAAAACTGGTCCCGCCGAGGATCACCGCCGCAATGGCATCCAGTTCGTACCCCATGCCTAAGTTGCCGTTGGCGCTGTACAACCGCGAGGCGCTCATAATCCCGCCAAGCCCTGAAAGCAGGCCGCTCATGCCATAAACAAACAGCAGCACCAGCCAGACCTTAATGCCGGTAAGACGCGCTGCCTGCATATTGCCGCCGACGGCGTAGATATGAACGCCAAGCGTGGTGCGGCGCAGAATAAACCAGCACAGCACAATCACTGCGAGGGCAATCACCACCAGCCACGGGACAGGCCCAAGATAGTTATTACCTATCCACTCGAAATTAATGTTGGAGTTGATGACCGTGGTGCCGTCCGCCAGCAGATACGCCGCCCCGCGTAGCGCCGTATAGGTGCCGAGCGTGACGATAAACGGTGGCAATCCGGCAAAGGCCACCAGCGCGCCGTTGAACAAACCCAGCAGCAGGCCGAGCATCAGCGCCGCTGGAATCGACAGCATGGCGAACTCCGGGCTAAGGGAGACGACCATCGCCGCTACCGCCGTGGTGCCGAGAATTGAACCTACAGAAAGGTCGATCCCGCCAGTCAAAATGATGAAGGTCATCCCCGCCGCCAGCACAATGTTGATCGACGCCTGGCGGGTAATATTTAGCAGGTTGCTTTCGGTAAAAAAGTTTGGCGCGATAAAGCCAAATACCGCCACGATCAGAATCAAAATGGGCAAAATGCCGACCGTTTGCATCAGATCGCTCATCAGCATTTTTTTGGCAGAGGTCTTTGCAGAGGTCATCATGAGGGCACCGCCTGGGAATGGGCGTCGTTGACGCCAGTCGCTAAGGTCATAATGTTTTCCTGGGTGATGTTTTTGCCGTTTAACTCGCCGGCAATGCTGCCTTCGCGCATCACATAAACGCGATCGCTCATCCCGACTATCTCCGGCAGTTCGCTGGAGATCATCAGTATCGCCACGCCTTTGCGCGCCATCTCGTTCATGATCCGGTAGATCTCGCTTTTTGCGCCGACATCCACACCACGCGTGGGTTCGTCGAGCAGTAAAATACGCGGGCCAATCGCCACCCAGCGGGAGATCAACAGTTTTTGCTGATTGCCGCCTGAAAGCCCGCCCGCTCGCACCTGGGCATGAGGCACGCGGATGTTGAGCAACTTGATGGCGTCATCGGAGATGGTTTGTGCTTTTTTGCGGTTGAGTATTCCCCAGCTGGCATCGCGCTCCAGGGTTGCCATGGTGATGTTTTCGGCTGCTGCCATTTCAAGGAACAAACCTTGTTCTTTGCGATTTTCGGTGAGAAAACCAATGCCAAGATCGATGGCCTCACGCGGGGAGTGGATCACCACCGGTTCACCATCGACTTCAATCATTCCGCCCGTCGCTTTATGCACGCCGAAGATCAACTGCGCCAGCTCTGAACGTCCGGCTCCTACCAGCCCGGCGAGGCCGACAATTTCGCCGGAACGCACCAGCAGGCTACTCGGCTGGACTTTGCCACCGTCGGTCAGGTGGTGAACATTCAGGCGGGCTTTACCGAGCGGGATATCGCGCTCTTTATTGAACAGATCGCTCAGTGGCCTGCCGACCATCATCCGCACCAGCTCCCCGGCGTTGAGGTTATCGCGGGTCAGGCTGCCAACGTATTGCCCGTCGCGCAGCACGCTGACGCGATCGGAAAGCTCATACACTTCCGCCATGCGGTGGCTGATATAGATAATCGCCATCCCTTCATCGCGCAGCCGCATAATCAGTTCAAACAGGCGGTGAGTTTCACGCGAGGAGAGGGCGGCGGTGGGTTCGTCCATCACCAGAATGCGGCTGTTGCGATGCAGCGCGCGGGCGATTTCGACCTGTTGTTGCTCGGCAATGGTCAGCGTCATGACTTTATCGCTGGCGTTAAACTGCGCGCCGAGGCGGTCGATCACTTTTTGCGCCTGCATCAGCATCTCTTTGCGCTGCACCAGCCCGCCGTGGGAAAGCTCGCTGCCGAGGAAAATGTTTTCAGCTACCGTCAGATTCGGTGCCAGCTGCATCTCCTGATAAATCAGCGTAATACCGGCGCTTAAGGCATCTTTTGGCGTGCGAATGTGAAAGGGCTTGCCGTCAATCAGGATCTCGCCGCTGGTGGCGGTATAAGCCCCCGCCAGCACCTTCATCAGCGTGCTTTTTCCCGCGCCGTTTTCCCCCATCAGGGCATGGATCTCGCCAGGGTAAACCGTCAAATCCACCCCCTTGAGCGCATAAAATTTGCCGAAGGCTTTGGCAATATTGCGCATCTCCAGAACCGGCGTGCTGTTCATGGCAGACTCCTGCGAGGTTGTCGATATCAGCACTCCATCACAGGAAAGTAAATGCAAAATGTCAGAAGCCGTTCATATTTGTCATATTGCGATTTTTCTTTACGGAGCGTGATATGGCGCACCCCGGACGTCACTTTTTTGCCAGCGCGCGCGGGCGATTGCTGCTTTTAAATTTGCTGGTGGTGGCGGTGACGCTGATGGTCAGCGGCGTGGCGGTAATGGGTTTTCGTCATGCCAGCCAGATGCAGGAGCAGGTGCAGCAGCAAACGGTGGATGATATGACCGGCAGCCTGAATCTGGCGCGCGACACGGCAAACGTGGCGACGGCGGCGGTGCGATTGTCACAGGTGGTGGGGGCGCTGGAATACAAAGGTGAAGCCGAGCGATTGCAGGAGACACAGCGGGCATTAAAAAGCTCGCTTGAGCAACTGGCGGACGCGCCTTTAGCGCAGCAGGACGCCGGGCTAGTGGCGCGCATCATCACGCGTAGTAACGAACTGCAAACCAGCGTCGGCGGAATGCTGGAGCGCGGGCAAAGGCGGCATCTGGAGCGTAACGCGCTGTTAAGTTCGCTATATCAAAACTTAAGTTATCTGCGGCATTTGCAAAAAGTCACTCACGCGGAAGATGACATTTTGCTTAACGAGATGAACCGACTGATTGTTGCCGCTATTGCCACGCCCGCGCCGCAGGCGATTATTCATCAACTGGTCGGGGTGATGTCTGCATTCCCGACCCACAGCGATACGCCGTTGGTCAATACGCTACTCACTGATTTTAATCGTGAACTGCGCAATCTGGCGCCACTTTCGGAAGCTCTGGAGCAAAGCGATCTGGCAATCAGCTGGTATATGTTTCACATCAAAGCGCTGGTGGCGATCCTCAATAGTGACATTAACCGTTACGCCGAACAGGTAGCGACGCTCTCCGGTCAGCGGGTGGCGCAAAGTTACCAGGATCTGCGCTCCGGCGAGAGGCTGATCATGATTTTCGCTCTGTTAGCGGTGGTGATCACCGCGTTTGCAGGCTGGTATATCTATCGCAATCTCGGCTCTAACCTGACGGCAATTTCCCGCGCCATGAGCCGCCTGGCGCACGGCGAAGCGGACGTCACTTTTCCGGCGCTACAGCGGCGCGATGAGTTGGGTGAACTGGCGCGCGCCTTTAACGTCTTCGCCCGCAATACCGCGTCACTCGAACGAACGTCCCGGCTGTTGAAAGAGAAAACCACGCAGATGGAGATTGCCCAAACCGAGCGGCAGGGGCTGGAAGAGGCGCTATTGCACAGCCAGAAGTTGAAAGCGGTCGGGCAACTGACGGGCGGGCTGGCGCATGATTTTAATAATCTACTTGCAGTGATTATCGGCAGCCTGGAGCTGGTGAACATGGACTCGCCCGACGCGCCGCGAATACAGCGGGCGCTGCAAGCCGCCGAACGTGGGGCGCTACTGACCCAACGGCTACTGGCGTTTTCTCGCAAGCAGTCCTTACATCCGCAAGCCGTTGAACTGAAAACTCTGCTGGAAGAGTTAAGCGAATTAATGCGCCACTCCTTACCGGCAACCCTGGCGCTGGAGATTGAAGCGCAGTCTCCGGCGTGGCCCGCGTGGATTGACGTCAGCCAACTGGAAAACGCCATCATCAATCTGGTAGTGAACGCCCGCGATGCGATGGAAGGGCAGACGGGAATCATCAAAATTCGCACCTGGAATCAGCGTGTCACCCGCAGCAGTGGGCAGCGACAGGACATGGTGGCGCTGGAGGTTATCGATCATGGCTGTGGTATGTCGCAGGCGGTGAAAAGCCAGGTGTTCGAGCCGTTCTTTACCACTAAACAGACGGGCAGTGGCAGCGGTCTGGGCTTGTCGATGGTCTATGGGTTCGTGCGCCAGTCCGGCGGGCGCGTGGAAATTGAAAGCGCGCCAGGGCAAGGAACAACGGTCAGATTACAGCTTCCCCGCGCGCTGGTGGCGGAGAAAAACGTATTGCCAGCGGTGGTAGAGCAGACAGCCGTCAGCGGCGATAAACTGGTGTTAGTGCTGGAAGATGAAGCCGCGGTGCGCCAGACCATCTGCGAGCAGTTGCACCTGTTGGGCTATTTGACGCTGGAAGCGAGCAGCGGCGAACAGGCGCTGGACCTGCTGGCGGCATCAGCAGAAATCGATATCTTTATCAGTGACTTAATGCTCCCCGGCGGTATGAGCGGCGCAGAAGTGGTCAATGCAGCCCGCAAACTTTACCCGCACCTGACGCTGCTACTCATCAGCGGCCAGGATTTACGCCCCAGCCATAACCCCGCGCTGCCCGATGTGGCGCTACTGCGCAAACCTTTTACCCGCGCGCAGCTGGCGCAGGCGCTGGGGCAAATTGAGGGATGATTTTCAGAATTTATCAAGAGGCCTGAAGCAAACGTGCTGCTATTGTGAGCAATTCTGTTCTGAATTGAAGTGATTTACATATGATCGTGATGCCAACCACCTATAGCCCTATGACGGTTGCTCGTTCTTTTCGCGTGGTGGAAGAGATCGAGCTTTCTGGACGTCTGTTACAGGTAATTTATGACAAGCAGACACCAAGAGCGGCCATCATTGAAGCGGACATTGAAGTTTTTGCAGGCGTGCCGCGTCATCGGGTACTTGCCGCTCTCGATCTGCAGCGTAAAAAAGAGTTCGGCAGCGATATCATTGCCGTTGAACGCTGGTGGGAAGACTCGGATCTGGTACAGGTGGAAGGTATTTGTGTCTCTCCTGGTGAGCGCGATAAGGGGCTGGCAACTCGGCTGTATGAAGCGCTAATTCTGCAATGCGGTATCACGCTAATCAGCGATTTTGATCAATATGATGGCGGGAAGATGCTCTGGCAGAAGATCGCGCGCGAGTCCGATCAGATTTCCGTGTTTGTATTAGACACTGAACAAGGGGCATTTTGGCCTTACGATAGCACGAAAGTGATCTACGATGGCGGTTGCATTCCGGAAGAGCGTATCTGGAGTATTTCACCGGATCAAAAATGTCATGGCATTGTGCTGGTGGCGGAAAATAAACAGCGAGCTAACCAGCTAATGGAAGAGTCTGCGCCTTACCGAATTTGAGATTACTCCGCTACTCCGCTCATTCACACTCAACTAACGTTAAGCCAGTCCATTGCAGAGACTGGCTTATGAAACCTTACTCCACGCTCTTTCTTTTCACCCTGCTCACGCTGTCCACCGTTCCGGCCCAGGCCGATATTATCGACGACACCATTGGCAATATTCAGCAGGCGATTAACGACGCTTATAACCCTGACCGTGGGCGAGACTATGAAGATTCGCGCGACGACGGCTGGCAGCGTCAAGTGAGCGACGATCGGCGCAGACAATATGACGACCGCCACCGCCAGTTTGAAGATCGCCGCAGGCAGCTGGACGATCGCCAGCGCCAGCTTGATCGGGAGCGTCGGCAACTGGAAGATGAAGAGCGGAGAATGGAAGATGAGTATGGGCGGTGAGGGGGCCAGTGCGCACATTCTCCCCATCACGCTACCCCAATCTCCATCCCATCAAACCCCGCCTCAAATCCCGACGGCAGCGCGTTCTCCATCAGCCACGCATCAAACTGGTGGCTGATGTGCGTCAGAATCACGCGCGGTGAGCGGATAACTTCATTCAGCGCCAGCACGGTGTTTAAATCGCAGTGATTACGCGGCGCATCCTCGCGCGGCGGGTGGCTGCAATCAATCACCATCACTTGCGGCTGGTTATTGTGTAAAAATTTCAGCGTTTTTTCCGGCAGGCCAGCGGTGTCAGACAGCCACGCCACCCGGCTATGTGCCGTTTCCAGTAAATAGCCGAAAGTGAGTTTTGAGTGGTTGAGCGGCAGGGGCGTGGCCTGCACCCCCTGCAAATCAAACACTACAAACGGTTCCACCGTGTGGCTGAAATCAAGCAGGCCCGGATGTTTAAACAGATCGTCGCAACCCTGTTCATCCGGCGGGCCGTAAACCGGGATCGGATCGCCAACGCCCCAGCGCAGCGGAAACAGCCCCTGCACGTGATCCATATGATAATGCGTCAGCAAAAACTGCTGGAACGATCCGGGTGACCAGCGATCGGCGAGATCGTGCCGCCCGGCGTCGATCAGGGTGATTGCGTCGTTAAACTTTACTACGCCGCTGCACGGCTGGCGGCGATACTGCGGCGAGCGCCGTGCTCTGACGCAGGCCGCGCACTCGCAGCCCCATGCCGGAACGCCCTGTGCGCCGCCGGTGCCGGTGAGCGTGAGGGTCAGGCTCATGTTACAGCGCCTTCGTGAAGCGGAAGTGGCTCTGCTCGTAGCCTTCGCGCAGATAGAAACGGTGCGCGTCGTGGCGCTTCACGTTGGTGGAAAGCTCGGTCATTTCGGCCCCGGCCTGGCGGGCTTCTTCTTCTGCCCATGCCAGCAACTTGCTACCCACGTTCAAACCGCGCGCCTGCGGCATCACCACCAGTTCCTGAATTTCGCCGATCCAGTTGACATGATGCAGATGAAACTGCAAATGCAGGCCGATCATGCCGACAACTTCGCCATCCAGCAGCGCCAGATGGTAGCGCATATTCGGGTCGCGCAGGTTGGCGTTAAAGCCCACGCGAAACGCGTGATGGTCAAACTCCGCCTGTTTTAGCTCACAAATCAGCGCGTAAACCGCGTCGGTATCGTACTGCGTGGCCGGGCGAAGCTCACAAGCAGGCATGGTGTTTCTCCTTCTGATGGATCAGCGTCAGCAGCGTGTCGACCGACTGGCGCAGGCTGCCGTCATTGTTGAGCGTATGGCAATCCTGCGGAGTATAGCGGGCGGCGCGCGCCAGGCGGGCGTTAATTTCACTGGCGTTTTCACGGCCACGGTTTTCCAGACGCTGGCGGAGGATCTCCGGCGAAACCTGTAAACAGATGGGCAGCAGCGCCGATTCATAGCGCGCCCGCGCCTGCGGCAAATGTGCACGTGAGCCGTTGACCAGCACGTCGAATCCGGCGTGCAGCCAGAGGTCGATCTCCAGCCCGACGCCGTAATAGTAACCATTGGCGTGCCAGCTCAACGCGAAGAGTTGTTGCCCCGCGCGGGAAAAAAACTCCTGCTCGCTTAGGGCGATATGGTTTTCATTTCCGGCAGTGGCATCGCGCGTGATGTAGCGATGCGCCACCAGTAACTGCGTTTGTTCCCGCAGGCGGAGTTCCGCCAGCAGGCTGTCTTTCCCGGAGCCGGACGGCCCCATCAACCAAATCAATTTTCCCATCATCAGAACACCCTTTTACCCTGACGCCAGACGTGGTCGATATGAATGTGATTGCCCTTGCGATGCGCCAGCACCAGGTCCGCGCGTTTACCCTCGCCAATCACCCCGCGATCCTGAAGATTCAGCGCCTGGGCCGGATTTTTGGTCACCAGCTTCACCGCCTGCGGTAGTGTAAAGCGGTTGCTCTGGTCATCGGCGACGCGGAACGCCGCATCCAGCAGGCTGGCGGGGTAGTAGTCGGAAGAGAGGATATCCAGCAGGCCAAGCTGCGCCAGTTCACTGGCCGCCACGTTGCCGGAGTGCGAACCGCCGCGCACGATATTGGGCGCGCCCATCAGTACGTTCATGCCATGCTTGCGCGAAGCTTCCGCCGCTTCGAACGTGGTGGGAAATTCGGCGATCACGCTGCCAAGCTGGTGGGATTCGGCAACGTGCGCGTGCGTGGCATCATCGTGGCTGGCGAGGGCAATTTGTCGGGCGCGGCACAGGGCGGCGATGGTTTCGCGATTCGGCTGCGACCAGCGTGCGGCGAGCGCCAGCTGCTCCTCTTCATACTGCTGCATCTGCGCATCGGTGAGCGAGTATTTGCCCTGATAATATTCGCGATACTTCTCGCGGTTGGCGAACTGGCGCTGGCCCGGTGAGTGGTCCATCAGCGACACCAGCGTGACCGGCTCGCGCTGCACCAGTTTTTCAAACAGCGGCAGCGTAGTGTGATGCGGCAGTTCACAGCGCAGGTGCAGACGGTGCTCGGCGCGGTTGACGCCGCGTTTCTGCGTCTCTTCGATGGCGTTGATCATCTTCTCCAGATTCTCCAGCCGATCGCCGCCGTCGCGCACGTCGCCAATTGCTACGGCATCCAGCACGGTGGTGATGCCGCTCGCCACCATCAGTGCGTCGTGGCTGCTCATCGCCGAGTGGGCAGGCCAGTCAACTTTCGGGCGCGGGGTGAAGAATTTATCGAGGTTGTCGGTATGCAGCTCAATCAGCCCCGGCAGCAGCCAGCCGCCTTCGCCGTCCATCGCTTCTGGCAGGCGGCTCTGGCTTTCGGCAAAGGCGCGGATTTCGCCATCCTGTACTTCCAGCGAACCGTGCACCACTTCGTTTTCCAGCACCAGTTTGACGTTATTGATAATCATGCAGAGGCTCCCATTGGGTGCAGGCGGTCGGCGACGTCATTGCGTACGGCTTCATCATGGAAGATGCCGACGATGGCCGCGCCACGGGCTTTGGCTTCGCGAATCAGCTCGACTACGGCGGCGCTGTTTTTGGCGTCCAGCGAGGCGGTGGGTTCGTCGAGCAGCAGAATGGGGTAGTCGACGATAAAGCCACGGGCAATGTTGACGCGCTGCTGTTCGCCGCCGGAGAAGGTTGATGGCGCAAGGTGCCACAGGCGTTCCGGTACGTTCAGGCGCGTGAGCAGACGCGCGGCTTTAGCGGCGCAGGCTTCACGCGGAACGCCAGTATCGAGCAGCGGCTGCATCACCACTTCCAGCGCCGAAATACGCGGGATGACGCGCAGAAACTGGCTCACCCAGCCGACGGTGGTTTTGCGGATTTCCACCACTTTGCGCGCTGGTGCAGTGACCAGGTCTACCCATTCGTCACCGTGTTTGATCTGGATTTGCCCTTCGTCGGGCAGATAGTTGGCGTACAGCGAGCGCAGCAGGGTTGATTTGCCGCTGCCGGAGTGGCCGTGGAGCACCACGCATTCGCCCGCGTTGACGGTGAGCGAGGCGCGTTGTAAGACGGGCAGGCGCACGCCGTTTTGCTGGTGCAGGATGAAGGTTTTACTGACGTTTTGTACGTTAATCATTTTTCGCCTCGTGGTTCGGGTGTCGGATGCGACGCTGATGCGTCTTATCCGACCTACTGGGAGCGCATTTGTAGGCCAGATAAGGCGTTTACGCCGCATCCGGCACCGGCTCAATTCTGCAAAACCGATGACACCAGCAGTTGGGTATACGGGTGATGCGGGTCGTCGAGCACACGGTCGGTTAACCCACTCTCCACCACTTGCCCCTGCTTCATCACCAGCAAACGGTCCGCCAGCAGGCGGGCGACGCCCAGATCGTGGGTGACAATTACCACTGCCAGATTCAGCTCCACCACCAGACCGCGCAGCAGATCGAGCAGGCGTGCCTGTACCGACACATCCAGCCCGCCGGTTGGCTCGTCCATAAACACCAGCTTCGGATGCGTCACCAGGTTGCGGGCGATCTGCAAACGTTGCTGCATGCCGCCGGAAAAGGTGGTCGGCAGGTCGTCGATCCGGTTAGCGGGAATCTCCACCTCTTCCAGCCATTTCTGCGCGGTGGCGCGAATGTCGCCGTAATGACGCGCCCCGGTCGCCATCAGCCGCTCGCCGATATTGCCGCCCGCCGAGACCTGGCGGCGCAGGCCGTCGAGCGGATGCTGATGCACCACGCCCCATTCGGTGCGCAGCAGGCGGCGGCGGTCGGCTTCGCTAATGCCATAGAGGGAACGGTTCTCGTAGTAAATCTCCCCCTGTTGCGGCGTCAGGCGGGCGGAGATTGATTTCAGCAGCGTGGTCTTCCCGGAGCCGGATTCCCCGACAATGCCCAGCACTTCCCCCGGCCATAAATCAAAAGAGACATCGCTAAAGCCTTTGCCCGGCGCGTAAAGGTGGGTCAGGTTATTGACCGAAAGTAACGGTTGATTCATTGGCTTTTGGCCTCGCTCTGTTGGCGGCAATAATCGGTATCGGAGCAGACAAACATGCGGTTTCCGGCGTCATCCAGCACCACTTCATCAAGATAGCTGTGGGTCGATCCGCAGATGGCGCACGGCTCATCCCACTGCTGGACGGTGAACGGGTGATCGTCGAAATCGAGGCTTTCCACGCGGGTAAACGGCGGCACCGCATAGATGCGTTTCTCGCGCCCCGCGCCGAACAGCTGCAGGGCGGGCATCATGTCCATTTTCGGGTTATCAAATTTCGGGATCGGCGACGGGTCCATCACGTAGCGCCCGTTTACTTTCACCGGATAGGCGTAGGTAGTGGCGATATGACCGAAGCGGGCGATATCTTCATACAGCTTCACCTGCATCACGCCGTACTCCTCCAGCGCGTGCATGGTGCGGGTTTCCGTTTCGCGCGGCTCGATAAAGCGCAGCGGTTCCGGGATCGGCACCTGGAAAATAATGATCTGATCTTCGGTCAGCGGCGTTTCGGGGATGCGATGGCGCGTCTGGATAAGCGTCGCATCGTCCGTGCGCTCGGTGGTGTTTACCCCGGTCACGCGCTTGAAGAAGTTGCGGATCGACACGGCGTTGGTGGTGTCGTCTGCGCCCTGGTCAATCACCTTCAACACGTCGCTTTCGCCAATCACGCTGGCGGTGAGCTGAATGCCGCCGGTTCCCCAGCCGTACGGCATCGGCATTTCGCGCCCGCCAAACGGCACCTGATAACCGGGGATCGCCACCGCTTTTAAGATGGCGCGGCGGATCATGCGTTTGGTCTGCTCGTCGAGGTATGCAAAGTTGTAGCCGCTCAGATTAGCCATGGTTCTGCTCCTGTTGCAGACGTTTGAGTAGCTCCAGTTCGGCCTGGAAATCGACGTAGTGCGGGAGTTTGAGGTGCGAGACAAAGCCTGCGGCTTCGACGTTATCGGCATGCGCCAGCACGAACTCTTCATCCTGCGCCGGGCCTGTCGCGTGCTCGCCGTACTCCGGAGCCTGCAACGCACGGTCAACCAGCGCCATCGCCATCGCTTTGCGCTCGCTCATACCGAACACCAGCCCGTAGCCGCGCGTAAAGTGCGGCGGCTCATCCGGCGGGTCGATAAAACCGTTGACCATTTCACACTCAGTCATCAGCAGTTCGCCGACGTTCACCGCAAATCCCAGCTCTTCCGGCACAATCGACACGTCGATATAGCCGCTGCGGATTTCGCCTGCGAACGGGTGATTGCGCCCGTAACCGCGCTGGGTGGAGTAGGCCAGCGCCAGCAAATAGCCTTCGTCGCCGCGCATTAACTGCTGCAAACGGGAAGAACGCGAGCAGGGGTAAACCGGCGGCGTGCGGGTGATGTCGTCCGGCTGTGCGCCGCTCTCTTCTTCCTGTTTCGCCAGCCCCTGACGCGCCAGCAGACTGAAAACGTGCGGCGACGGCTGTTGCTCGCTGTCGGCGGTGGTCAGCGTTGGCGCTTCGCCGTTTGCCAGCAGGGTGAAATCGAGCAGGCGATGGGTGTAGTCGTAGGTTGGGCCAAGCAGCTGGCCGCCGGGAATGTCTTTATAAACGGCGGAGATACGGCGTTCGAGACGCATCTCGGTGGTGTCGAGCGGCTCGCTCACCGCCAGTTTTGCCAGCGTGGTGCGGTAGGCGCGCAGCAGGAAAATTGCTTCAACGTTATCGCCGCTGGCCTGTTTCAGCGCCAGCGCTGCCAGTTCGCGGTCGGCAATGCCGCCTTCGGTCATCACGCGATCCACCGCAAGGTTAAGCTGCTGTTCAATCTGGGCGACGCTCAGTTCAGGCAAATCGGTATTGCCCCGGCGTCGGCTCTCTTGCAGAGCGTGGGCGGCGTCGATCGCCTTTTCGCCCCCTTTCACGGCAACGTACATCAGCACACCTCCACATGAGTGGTTCGCGGGATAGCCAGCAGGCGCTCGCCGCAGGTCAGGATCAGGTCGATGCCGAGCGGGAACGGGTGCGGGCGCTCGGTGAGTTCGTGCAGAATGCACTCCGGCAGCTGCGGGGCAATCATCCGTTCTTCGGCAATGCCCGCGCCGGTGAGGCGCAACATGCGCCCGCCGCTCAGGCTGGCGACCTGTAAAATCAGCGTCGCGCCCGCTTCTGGTGCAACGGCGGTGCCGGTGGAAAGGGCGTTGAGCTGTTCGCTGGAAATCGCCTCATCCGTCACCGCAAAGGTCGCCTGTTCCGGCTGATTGACCAGCGGCGCGTTGGTATGAAAACGCAGGCTCTGGCTGACGATATCGTTACTTAATGGCTGGGAAAGCCACACCGGCGTGTCGTTATCGGCCAGCGTCAGCAGCACGCTGGTGGTGGCGATATTCAGCGGCTGCCAGCCGCGTTTGAGCTGATGCAGGGCGACAATCACGCCCGGTTCGCTCATGGCCTTTAACAGGCGACGAAAACTGTGCTGGGCATCCTGCACGGGAAGAATAAAAGCGGTTTCCAGGGTCATGCGTTGTCTCCGCGAACCATCGTAAAGAAGTCGACCCGGCTGGCGTTCACTTCGGCCTGACGTGCGGCAATGCGTGCCATACGGTCAGCGTCCAGCGGGGCAATAAGGGTTTCTGATAAGTTTTGAAAGTGGCGAGATTGCTGCATCAGTGCGTCAATCAGCGCACAGCGTTCGGCGTGCTGTTTGTCGCGCCCCAGCACCCAGCTGTAGCCGAGCGTGCCGTCAGTCAGGCGTACGGCGGCGCGGGTGAGCGTGGCGTCGCCAGCAAAAAAGCGTTCGCCGGTGCCGCCCATCCGCGCCTGAATCTGCACCAGGCCGGTTTCAGCGGTGCGAATCACTTCATAGTCGGCGGTGATGTTCAGCGCTTTCAGGCGGGCTGCCAGTTCAGCCGGTTGGCTGTGCGCCAGCACGGACATCCAGTGCTGGCGGGTCGCGGTATCTGCGTGCATTCAGTGCTCCATAGTGAATTCAATCATGTCGGCGCGCGTCAGGCTGACGGAGTACTCCGCCGGGCTGCTTTCACCGTCACGGTGGTTAAGGGTGCGCACGCACAGCAGCGGCGACATATTCGGGATTTCAAGGCGCTGACACTCTTTGGCCTGGGCGCGGCGGGCGCTGATCCGCGTCTGGCTGCGGCGCAGCGCAATCCCCGTTTGCTCGCGCAGAAAATCGTGCAGCGAGCCGCTGTCGAAGCGTTGCAGCGTCGGCCAGAGCGTGAGGTCCGCAAAGTAGTGGTCGATTAAACAGAGCGCGACGCCGTTGACCCGACGCAGGGTGCGCAGGTGGATGACGTTCTCCCCCTCGGTTATCCCCAGCGCATCAGCGACGTGACCGGAGGCGGGGCGCAGCACCGACAGCAGTTTTTCGCTGGTGGGATGGCTACCTTGATCCAGCAGGTTCTGGCTAAAACGCGCCTGGGCGTTGAGCGGGTAATCGAACGGGCGCATCAGCACCAGCACGCCGACGCCCTGACGGCGCTGTACCCAGCCTTTTTCCACCAGTTGGTCGATGGCGCGGCGCAGGGTGTGGCGGTTCACCTCAAAGCGCGCCGCCAGTTGCTGCTCCGCGGGGAGATAGTCACCGCAGCGATAGTGTTGACGAAGCTCCTGCTCAAGTTTTGCGGCTATCTCCTGATAGCGTGTTGGGTAGCTGGTCGGATGTGTAGACAAGTGCATAGATATCAATGCCTCGCTAATCAGATAAAGTGCTTACGCAACCGTTGAGAGAGGAAATCCAGCAGGCTGACCGTGACGATAATCAGC
The DNA here is from genome assembly GCF_005781125.1 of Escherichia sp. E2748. Taxonomy (NCBI): domain Bacteria; kingdom Pseudomonadati; phylum Pseudomonadota; class Gammaproteobacteria; order Enterobacterales; family Enterobacteriaceae; genus Escherichia; species Escherichia sp. E2748. The sequence goes on along the minus strand of NZ_VATP01000019.1, from coordinate 162,558 downwards.
ACCATCAGGGCGCAGGTTTGCTGGAACTGGAAACCGCGAATCGCTTCCCACAGCGTGACGCCGATCCCGCCCGCGCCGACCATGCCGACGACGGTCGCCGAGCGGACGTTGGATTCGAAGCGATAGAGGGAGTAGGAAATCAGCAGTGGCATCACCTGTGGCAGTACGCCGTAGAGGATCTCTTCGAGCTTGTTGGCGCCAGTGGCGCGAATGCCTTCCACCGGGCCGGGTTCAATCGCTTCCACTGCTTCGGAAAGCAGTTTGGAGAGCACGCCGGTGGTGTGGATAAACAGCGCCAGCACGCCAGCGAACGGACCGAGGCCGACGGCGACCACGAACAGCATGGCGAAGACCATTTCGTTAATGGCGCGGCAGGCGTCCATCAGGCGGCGCGTGGGCTGGTAAACCCACCAGGGCACCAGATTTTCGGCGCTCATCAGACCGAAGGGAATGGAGAGAATGATGGCCAGCGCAGTTCCCCAGACGGCGATTTGCAGCGTGACGGCCATTTCGGTGAGGTAATCCTGCCACTGGCTGAAATCGGGCGGGAAGAAGTCGGCGGCGAACGTCGCCATGTTGCCGCCATCTTTAATCAGCGTGAGCGGGGCCATTTCCGCGCCCTGCCACGAGACGACCAGCACGGCGAGAACAACGGCCCAGCTGAAGATCGAGAACCAGCTGCGCTTGGGTGGGGCGATGGTGATGGTTTGCATGTTTGGCTCCGTTTAATGTTTTCTCCCTCTCCCTGTGGGAGAGGGGACCGATCGAGCACATTACTGCACCGCTTTACTCACCGAACTCATCGCGCTTAACGCGTTGTTCAGGCGGTCCAGGTCATCCAGCTGTGCCTGAATCTCGGTGGTTTTCGCCAGCTTGTCCTGCTCATTCAGTCCTTTATTGCCTTTTACGCCCTGCATCTCTTTAAACAGCGCGAGCTGGCGAATGGGTACCAGTTGCAGGTCGCTGGAGGCGCGGAACGGCGCCCAGCCCAGACGCTCCAGCACCGCTTTCTCTTCCGGCGTTTTGCCGTAGTTCATAAAGAAGTCGTAGATCTTGTCTTTGGTGGTTTCGGACAGATTTTTGCGCCAGACGATCGGATCGCCTGGGATCAGTGGCGACTTCCAGATCACTTTCAGTTCTTTCAGCTTCTCCGGTGCGGAGGTTTTCAGCTTGTCGAGGTTTTCGGTGTTGTTGGTCGCCACATCCACCTGCTTGTTGGCGACGGCCAGCGCATTGGTTTCATGTCCGGCGTTGACGGTGCGCTTGAAGTCGCTGGCGGAGATATTGTTTTTGGCAAAGACGTAGTAACCGGGGACGAGGAAGCCAGAGGTGGAGTTAGGATCGCCATTGCCGAAGGTGAGATCTTTTCGCTTCGCCAGCAGATCGTTCAGGTTGTTGATCGGGCTGTCTTTGTTGACGATCAACACGCTCCAGTAACCCGGCGATCCATCCGCCGCGACCGTTTGGGCGAAGACCTGGCCGTTGGCGCGATCCACCGCTTCCATTGCCGACAGGTTGCCGTACCAGGCGATATCCACTTTGTTGAAGCGCATTCCCTGGATAATGCCCGCGTAGTCCGGGGCAAAGAAGGCGTTCACTTTCACGCCCAGCTTCTTCTCCATATCCTGTAAGAATGGCGTCCATTGCGGTTTCAGGTTTTGCTGTGATTCCGTTGAAATAATGCCGAAATTCAGTGCCTTTTCCTGCTCTTCGGCGTGCGCCGGGCTTAACAGGGTGCTGAGGCTGAACATGCTGGTGAAGGCCAGCGAGGCAATTATCTTAGCGTTCATTCGTTTTCCTCAATGATGGGGATGTCAGGCAGCTTTCGCGTTCTCTTCGATGCGATTAATGCTGCGGTAGAGATGGTCAAAACGTTCGTTATCAAACTGTTGGCTGCTGCCGTCGTAGAAGACGTGCCCCTGACGAAGGGCGACGATGCGTTCGCAGTAGCGCAGGGCGTAATCCACCTGATGCAGCGTGACGACCACGGTGATGCCGTCGTTCTGGTTGATGTCGCGCAGGGTGTCCATCACGATGCGCGCTGATTCCGGGTCCAGCGAGGCGATCGGTTCGTCCGCCAGAATTACCTTCGCCTGCTGCATCAGCGCACGGGCAATCGCCACACGTTGCTGCTGGCCGCCGGAGAGGGTGGAAACGCGCTGATGAGCAAAGTGCACCATGCCAACGCGGGTCAGCGCCTGTAACGCGCGCTGTTTCTGCTCGCCGGTGAACCAGCTAAAACAGGTGCGCCAGAACGGCGTGCTGCCGAGCGCGCCAATCAGCACGTTCTCCAGTACGCTCAGGCGATTCACCAGGTTGAATTGTTGGAAGATGTAGCCGGTATGGGCGCGGCTTTTGCGGATATCGCGCGCCAGACGGCCTTCGCGCTGGACAGTGCGGCCCAGCAGCTCGATATGGCTACCGACAGATTTATCGCCGGTAATCAAACCGCTTAAGTGACGTAAAAGGGTGGATTTGCCGGAACCCGACGGCCCAAGCAGAGCCACCATTTCACCATGATGAATGTCCAGATCAACCGCGTGCAGCGCCTGATGCTGATTGAAGGTTTTGGCGAGCTTCTCGACACGGATAATCGTTTGCATGATGCAGCCTCCCTAAAAAAGTGGCTCCATCGTGGCGGATTATTGTGACGATTTGGTTAATTAAAAGTGACTAACAGATGAAGAGTTAACGGGAATTCGATGACAGTGCGGGAGGGCGGGCCTCCCGGCGGGTTATTGCGTTGGTTGTTGTTTGACGACATTAATCATCCACGGTACGCCAAATTTATCGGTGACTTTGCCGAAGCCATGCGCCCAGAAGGTTTCCTGCCAGTCCATTTCGATTTTTCCGTTAGCTGCAAGGTTATCAAACCAGCGTTTTCCTTCTTCGACCTGTTGCGAATCGAGCACCAGCGTAAAGCCGGAGTAGCTGGCTTTTCCTGACGGCATGGCATCGCTCATCATGATATCGCTTCCGGCAATACGCACGTTAGCATGGGCGATGGCGGTATCGGGAAATTGCAACCCGGAAGGGCAGCCTTCGGCGCTGTCCTGCGCTGATTTCGGCATTTCGCCGAAGCTGATTTTATAGAGCAGTTCCGCGCCCAATGTGCGTTGATAATAAGCAATTGCGTCGGCACAGTTACCGGCAAAAGAGAGGTAGGGACTTAACGGCATGATGGTGACCTCAGTTAAGAGAAGCCAGTTAAGTGTAGTTCGAAATTTGTACAGGTGAGAGGCGGCCTGATAAGACGCGCGAGCGTCGCATCAGGCAGTCGCACTGTTGCCGGATGCGGCGTGAACGCCTTATCCGGCCTACGGATGGTGCGGGTGTGCGGGAATTTGTAGGCCTGATAAGACGCGCGAGCGTCGCATCAGGCATCTGGCACCGTTGCCGGATGCGGCGCGAGCGCCTTATCCGGCCTACCGATCATGTGCCAACATTACATTGAGCAATACAATCAGTTCTTTTTCACGAACTCAGATTTCAGTTTCATCGGACCAAAACCGTCGATTTTGCAATCGATGTTATGGTCGCCTTCAACCAGGCGGATGTTTTTCACTTTGGTGCCAATTTTCAGCATCGAAGAGCTACCTTTCACCTTCAGATCTTTAATGATGGTAACGCTGTCGCCGTCAGCCAGCAGGTTGCCGTTAGCATCTTTAACGATCAGCTCGTCACTTTCCTGTGCAGGTTCTGCGTCGTTCCATTCGTAGGCGCATTCCGGGCAGATATACATGCCGTTATCTTCGTAAGTGTATTCGGAGTTGCATTTTGGGCAGTGTGGTAATGACATGTGGATTTCCTCAAAAGTCAGCGGGGCAAAAGCGCCAAAAAACGGCAGATTGCCGAAAAAGGCCGCAATTATACACAAAATCCCTGAGTTTGTCGGGGGTACTGCTGATTTTAGACGACGATCGTTTTCATTTGAAAGAGAAGGCAAAAAGAAAATAATCTTTTTGCCTCAGTTTATTATTTGAGATAAGGTTAACTTTATTCTTGTTCTTTTTTTTATTTAATTGTTTTTTATCTTTCTGACTTTTAAACGTGTCGGAAGAGACGTCGTCATTCTAATAAAAACAACAAATTAAATATAAATTATTTCCCGCAGTAATTATAAAAGCCGAAAACAGAACTAAAAAACGAACTGGCTAAATAAAAGTAATAAAATTTGCTTTAAGGAAGAACTTTCCATGTGCACACAGACAATATATGAGTTAAGTCAGGAGGCGGAACGTCTGTTACTGCTTTCCCGACAACAGTTGCAGTTACTGGAAAAAATGCCTCTCACTGTACCTGCTGGAGAAGTGGCGCCGCCTCTGACTTTACCCTGGAGTCAGCATAATATCGTCGAGCGCCACGCGATGCTGAATAATGAGCTGCGTAAAATTTCCCGTCTGGAAATGGTGCTGGCGATTGTCGGCACAATGAAAGCAGGGAAATCAACCACCATTAATGCCATTGTTGGCACTGAAGTTCTTCCTAATCGCAATCGCCCTATGACTGCGCTGCCAACGCTTATTCGCCATACTCCGGGGCAAAAAGAACCCGTGCTGCATTTTTCACATGTCGCGCCAATCGATTGTTTAATTCAACAATTACAACAACGCCTGCGTGATTGCGATATTAAGCATCTGACCGATCTGCTGGAAATAGATAAAGATATGCGTGCACTTATGCAGCGGATCGAAAATGGCGTCGCTTTCGAAAAATATTACCTGGGCGCCCAGCCTATTTTTCATTGTCTGAAAAGTTTGAATGATTTGGTGCGCATGGCGAAAGCGCTGGACGTTGATTTTCCTTTTTCTGCTTACGCCGCCATTGAACATATTCCGGTGATTGAAGTGGAGTTCGTCCATCTGGCGGGACTGGAAAGTTATCCGGGGCAGTTAACATTACTGGATACTCCCGGGCCAAACGAAGCCGGACAACCACATCTGCAAAAAATGCTTAATGAGCAGCTGGCGCACGCTTCTGCGGTGCTGGCAGTGATGGATTATACGCAACTGAAATCGATCTCCGATGAAGAGGTGCGCGCGGCGGTTATGGCCGTCGGCAAGTCAGTACCGCTGTATGTATTGGTCAATAAATTCGATCAGCAGGATCGTAACAGCGACGATGCCGAACAGGTGCGGGCGCTGATTTCCGGGACGTTGATGAAAGGCTGTGTTACGCCAGGGCAGATATTTCCGGTATCGTCGATGTGGGGCTATCTGGCGAATCGGGCGCGCCATGAGTTAGCCAGCAGCGGCAGGTTGCCCGATCCTCAACAGCAACGCTGGGTGGAGGATTTTGCTCATGCGGCGCTCGGCAGGCGCTGGTGTAACGCGGATCTGGAGGATATCGACCATATTCGCCATGCAGTTGAGCAATTGTGGGAAGACTCGTTATTTGAACAGCCGGTGCAGGCGTTGCTTCATGCCGCGTATGCCAACGCGTCGTTGTACGCTCTGCGTTCTGCCTCGCATAAATTGTTGAATTACGCCCAGCAGGCGCGGGAGTACCTTGATTTTCGCGCCCACGGCCTGACTGTCGCCTGCGAGCTATTGCGGCAAAATATCCACCAACTCGAAGAAAATTTGCAGCTATTGCAACTCAATCAGACGCAGGTGAGCGGTGAGATTCAACATGAAATAGAGCTGGCCCTGACATCAGCCAACGACTTTTTGCGTCAGCAGCAAGAGCAGGTGAATGCCCAGTTAGCCGTGCTGTTTCAACATGATTCGTGGCCATTAAGCGAGATTCGTACTCGCTGCGAGACACTGTTACAGACGGCACAGACCCAAATCAGCCGGGATTTCACGCTGCGTTTTGCTGAACTGGAATCAACCCTTTGCCGGGTACTAACCGATGTTATTCGTCCCATTGAACAACGGGTTAAAGTGGCATTGAGTGAGTCTGGGTTTCGCCCTGGATTTGAGTTTCCTGTTTTTCGCAGCGTGGTTCCCCACTTCAATACTCGCCAGCTATTCAGCGATGCAATATCACTCCAGGAAATACCGGATGAGCAAGTCACCCGTTTAGGTGTTGTACGTGAGACTTTCTCGCGCTGGTTGAATCAACCAGACTGGGGACGGAGTAGTGATAAATCCCCGACGAAGACCGTTGATTACAGTGTGCTACAACGTACGTTAACCGAAGAAATTGACCTCTATTGCCAACAAATGGCTAAAGTTTTAGCGGTTCAGGTCGATGATTCTGTCACGGCAGGAATGAGCACATTTTTCGCTGATTTCGCTGTATGTTTGACGGAATTACACACGCGTTTACGCGAAAGTCTGGCTTTGCGACAGCAAAATGAATCCGTGGTGAAAATTATGCAGCAGCAATTGCAGCAGACTGCAACAACGCACGGCTGGATTTATACGGACTCTCAGTTGTTACGCGATGATATTCAAACTCTTTTCACGGCAGAACAGTATTGACAAAGACGTTACTGGACGGCCCCGGTCGTGTGCTGGAGTCGATTCATCCCCGCTTTTTAGTGGATCTGGCGCTGGGCGATGATACCCGCCATCCGCAAGCCCATCAGCAGCAGTTTCGTGAACGACTGATGCAGGAGATCCTTGCTCGCACACAGCTTCAGACGTGGGCGAATGCCGGAATGTTAAATGCGCCGCTTAGTCTACGCCTGGCATTGGTGGAAAAACTGGCGGCAATGCTTGACCCCGGTCATCTGGCGTTGACACAGATCGCACAATATCTGGCGTTACTGCAAAAAAGGGATCTCCGCCCACAATCCGCTTTCCCGGAACTCCAGCAGCAAATTACCGCTTTATATGAGTGGTTTTCAGCCCGTTGTCACTGGAAGGAAAAAGCCTTAACGCAACGAGGGTTGCTGGTGCAGGCGGGCGAACAGAGCGAGCAAATTTTTACTCGCTGGCGTGCCGGTGCGTATGACAGTTGGTCGCTGCCTGGACGTGGTTTCATCGTTCTGGAAGAACTGCGTTGGGGGGCGTTTGGCGATGCCTGCCGTCTGGGAAGTCCGCAAGCGGCAGCGTTGTTGCTTGATGATTTGCGCGTGAAAGCGACGCAATATCTGGCTGAAAGTATCAACGCGGCACCGACTACTCGTCATTATTACCACCAATGGTTCACATCACCCACAGCTCTAAGCGGTGGTGATCATGCTGACTTTTTAGGTTGGTTGGGTAAGTGGTCCGATGCAGATAAACAGCCCGTTTGCTGGTCGGTGACCCAACGTTGGCAAACTGTCGCGGTAGGGATGCCACGGCTCTGTTCAGCACAACGCCTGGTGGAGGCCATGGTCGAGGAAATCTTCTCTGTAAATTGCGTGTAAATAATCAGTTACATTGGTGAGTGTTTAACGAAATCCATATGTGAAGTTGATCACAAATTTAAACGCTGGTAGGGTAAAAAGGTCATTAACTGCCCAATTCAGGCGTCAACTGGTTTGGTTGTACAATTCTTAATCGGAACGTGTAAGTAAACCCGCTACGCTTGTTACAGAGATTGCACCCTGCAATTCCCGCTTCCCTTTTGCGGGCGCCACGTTATTTGCCTGACGTGTGCGGAAATGGGCTTACTCTGCGAGGAAAGCTATGCTGAAAAGGAAAAAAGTAAAACCGATTACCCTTCGTGACGTCACTATTATTGATGACGGTAAACTGCGCAAAGCCATTACCGCAGCATCGCTGGGTAATGCAATGGAATGGTTCGATTTTGGTGTTTATGGTTTTGTTGCCTACGCATTAGGTAAGGTCTTTTTCCCGGGGGCTGACCCCAGCGTGCAGATGGTTGCTGCACTTGCCACCTTCTCCGTTCCCTTTCTGATTCGACCGCTTGGCGGGCTCTTCTTCGGTATGTTGGGCGATAAATATGGTCGCCAGAAGATCCTTGCGATCACCATTGTGATTATGTCGATCAGTACGTTCTGTATTGGCTTAATACCGTCCTACGCCTCTATTGGTATTTGGGCACCGATTCTGTTGTTGATCTGTAAGATGGCGCAAGGATTCTCGGTAGGGGGCGAATATACCGGGGCGTCGATATTTGTTGCGGAATACTCCCCTGACCGTAAACGCGGCTTTATGGGCAGTTGGCTGGATTTCGGTTCTATTGCCGGGTTTGTGCTGGGTGCGGGCGTGGTGGTGTTAATTTCGACCATCGTCGGTGAAGAAAACTTCCTCGACTGGGGCTGGCGTATTCCGTTCTTTATCGCTCTGCCTTTAGGGATTATCGGGCTTTACTTGCGCCATGCGCTGGAAGAGACGCCAGCTTTCCAGCAACATGTTGAGAAACTGGAGCAGGGCGACCGGGAAGGTTTGCAGGATGGTCCGAAAGTCTCGTTTAAAGAGATTGCCACCAAACACTGGCGCAGTTTGTTGACGTGTATTGGCCTGGTGATTGCCACCAACGTCACTTACTACATGCTGCTGACCTATATGCCGAGTTATTTGTCGCATAACCTGCACTACTCCGAAGACCACGGAGTGCTGATTATTATCGCCATTATGATTGGTATGCTGTTTGTGCAACCGGTGATGGGGCTGCTTAGTGACCGTTTTGGCCGTCGTCCGTTTGTGATCCTCGGCAGTGTTGCGCTGTTTGCGCTGGCGATCCCGGCGTTCATCCTGATTAACAGTAATATCATCGGCCTGATTTTCGCCGGGTTGTTGATGCTGGCAGTGATCCTTAACTGCTTTACGGGTGTTATGGCCTCAACGCTGCCAGCGATGTTCCCGACGCATATCCGTTACAGTGCACTGGCGGCGGCATTTAATATTTCGGTGCTGATTGCTGGTCTGACGCCAACACTGGCGGCCTGGCTGGTCGAAAGCTCGCAGAATCTGATGATGCCTGCCTATTACCTGATGGTCGTGGCGGTGGTTGGTTTAATCACCGGCGTAACCATGAAAGAGACGGCGAATCAGCCATTGAAAGGTGCGACGCCAGCGGCGTCAGATTTACAGGAAGCGAAGGAAATTCTTGTTGAGCATTACGATAATATTGAGCAAAAAATCGAGGATATTGACCACGAGATTGCCGATTTGCAGGCGAAACGTTCTCGCCTGGTGCAGCAACATCCGCGTATTGATGAGTAATCTGAAATGGATGGCCTGATGCGACGCTGTCTTATCAGGCTTACAACCGAACTCTTAAGGTTCACTTAATCTCTGGCGCGCATACTCTCCTCCAGGTTAACGGAGGAGAGTGCAATGAAAAACCGTATTTATGAACGTTTAACTACCGTGTTCAGCGTGCTGGTAGTCAGCAGCTTTCTCTATATCTGGTTTGCCACGTACTGATCTTTCTTCAGCCGTACCCAGGCACGCGTGCCGGAGGTTTCTTCCCGGTTTTGCAGGAAAAACTGCCCGTGATGCAACTGCGTGATGCGGCTGACAATACTTAATCCCAGACCAATTCCGCCATAACGGCTGTCCATTCGTACAAACGCTTTGCTTAACTCCCCGCATTTACTCTCATCAATACCTGGCCCTTCATCTTCAACCGCCATTACCGCACCGCCATCTTCTTGCAGCTTAATCATAATGTTGCTGCCTTGTGGGCTGTAACGATGGGCGTTTTCTACCAGGTTTCGCAATAACATCCGCAGCAGGGTTGCATCACCCTGAACGGTGATGTCGGCGGCGCTCTCTGGCAACAGCAAGGTTTGCTGACGCTGGTCGAGCATGGTACTTAACTCGTCATACGAGGGCAGAATCACATCTTCCAGCAGTTTTACATGCTGATAATTACCGGATGAAAATGACTGACCCGCACGCGCCAGTTGTAACAACTGGGAGACGCTCTCCATCATCTGATCAAGCCGCGCCACTAACGGCGCTACATCAATGTGATGCGTTTTCGCCAGCAACTCCAGATGCAAACGTACCCCCGCCAGCGGCGTTCGCAGTTCGTGAGCGACGTCAGCGGTAAACAAGCGTTCGTTATCCAGCGTGCTGGTCAGGCGAGATACCAGATCGTTCAAAGCCGAAACCACCGATTCGATTTCGAGGGTGGCACTGTGAATGGCAATGGGCGTTAAGTTGTCGGCGGTGCGCGCTTCCAGCTCTTTTTGCAACTCCGCCAGCGGACGGGTGATGCGCCGTACCGCTTGATAGCAGATAAATAGCGTCAGGCTGACCATAAACACGCCGGGGACAATCAGGCTGGCGACCGCCTCGCGGATCTCACGCATGATGTGGCGATCGTTGTTGCGATTGTCGCGTAACGCCTGCTCAAATAGCTGAATCTGCTCGGTACTTTCATGCCATAGCCAGAAGACGCTGATCAGCTCAAACACCAGCAAAATGGCCCCGATGGTCAATATTAGCCGCTGGCGTAGCGATATTGGACGACGCAGAAAACGCATCAGATTCAATTAGTTCTCCTCATTTACGACCAGCATATAGCCAAAACCGCGTACGGTACGGATGCGCGACTTACCCACTTTATCGCGCAGGTTGTGGATATGCACTTCCAGGGTGTTAGTCGCGGGTTCGTTGTCCCAGTTATAGATGTCGTTGTAGAGAATTTCCCGATGCACGGGGCTGCCTGCCTTGAGCATCAACCGTGACAGCAGAGCATATTCTTTCGGCGTCAGAATCAGTTCTTCACCGCCCATCCATACCTGACGGCGACCCATATTCAGCGTCAGGTTGCCAACAATCAACTCGCTTTCGCCCTGATTATTATGGCGTCGCAGCAGGGCGCGAATGCGGGCGTGTAACTCTTCCAGCGCAAAAGGCTTCACCAGATAGTCGTCAGCCCCGACATCCAGCCCGGCGATTTTGTCGGTCAGAGTGTCGCGGGCGGTGAGGATCAGCACCGGCAGGGTGTATTTTTTCTGCCGGATGCGGGCGAGAAAATGCAGCCCGTCTTCGTCAGGTAAACCTAAATCCAGCACCACCAGACTGTAATGACCAGCTTCCAGGCTTTGTTCCGCCATCCGTGCGGTTGTGACGCCATCACAGGCGTAGCCTTCCGTTTGCGCCGCCAGAATCAATCCCTGCAATAACAGTGTATCGTCTTCAACAATTAGAATTTTCATTCAGTCGTTCTCCTGCAAGTTTGCAGAATATCATCCGCAGCCTGGTAATACTTCGTCTCAACACCGGTTAATCCCAACAGCGTTGAGAATAAATTGTCTTGTGAATAGTGCTGCGTTTGCGCCTGTTTTTGCAGGCAATTCTGGTCAACCTGATACCGCTTTTGATAATCCTCCGACAGCCACAGCAGCATTGGCACCTGTTTTTGGCTATCCGGGGCGATGGCATAAGGCAGGCCGTGCAGATAGATGCCATTTTCACCTAACGATTCACCGTGATCAGAAAGATAAACCAGGCTGGTGGTAAATTTATCCTGATGTTCTTTCAGCAGATTAATCGCTTTATCAACAATATAGTCGACGTAGACCAGCGTGTTGTCGTAAGTGTTCACCAGTTGTTCTTTCGTGCAGGTTTGGATCTCGTTGGTGTCGCAAGTAGGGGTAAATTTCCTGAACTGCGGCGGATAACGGTTGTAATAGGTCGGGCCGTGGCTGCCGATGGTGTGTAATACAATCACGCCATCTCCCTGCAGGTTATTGATGTACTCTTCCAGCCCGTGGAACAGCACTTCGTCATAGCATTCGCCGTTGATGCACTGACCAGGCAAGTTCAGCGCAGTGACGTTCTGGTGAGGCACGCGGTCGCAGACGCCTTTACAGCCGCCATCGTTGTCATTCCAAAGCACGTTGATACCCGCCCGCTGAATGATATCCAGCACGCCTTCCTGGTGTTGTGCCAGCTCTTCTTTGTAATGCTCGCGCGGCATATCCGAGAACATGCACGGTACAGAAACAGCCGTTGCTGTGCCGCAAGACGCAGTATTTGGGAAATAGACCACGTTATCTTTCGCCAGCCGCGGGTTAGTTTCACGCGGGTAGCCGTTGAGCGAGAAGTTTTCCGCCCGTGAAGTTTCACCGACGATCAAAATGGTCAGGTTTTTCCGATCTCCATTTTGCATTAACGGGTTGCGGCGAGCATCCTCACCAATACGTACCAGCGGCAGATTCGCCAGTCGTTGATGAGAATACCATGACCAGCTGGCAACAATGCTGTTAGAGGGGCTTAAGGATTTCACCAGCTCTTTGTTGTTGCGAAACAGCGAGGCGTAGTCTTTATAAAACAGTGCGGCGACCAGCACAATCAGCAGTATAGAAATCAGGATGCTGGCTCCGCGGAAAAGAACACTGCGCAGGCGCGAGGTGGCAGGTTTGATTTTTATCCAGCAGGCAATCAGCGCGGCAAGTACGCCGCTTAACCCTAGCGTTAATAACATCCGCGGCGTCATCAACGCATAACTTTCCGCCGCTGTGGTATCCATAATATTGGCAATCATTGAACGGTCGATGACGATGCCATAAGTCATGATGAAATATTGCGCTGATGCGCCGACAAGAATAAACAGACATGCCAGCGGGCGATTAAGCCATAAGAAAGAGCTTAGTGTCAGGACAATATTAATCACGCTGAAGGCGACGACCGGCATCGACAAGAAAACCAGCACGTTATGCAGTGAATCCAGCGGTAACGCCTGTAATACCTGTTTAAAAAAGGCAATATTCAGGCAGATAGAGATATAAAAAGAGGCCAGCAATAGCCAGGCGAGTAAATTCAAAGAGGGTCTTTTTAGAAGGCGCTTCAACATCACGGTGTTTCCATCGAACAAAGTGCGCATATGTTCGCAAAGCAAAGTTAAGCCAACCTTAAGTTCTTAAGGTTGGCTTATGCGTTTGCTGGATTAAGAGAGGCTTAATCTTTACTGGTCGGTGCATCTAAAGGATAGGGGTTTTTATGCATCCGGTTGTAGTTCAGCGTGTACATGGCAGTGATCACCATCAGAGTGACGAATGACCACATGACCTCTTTTGCGCCAGAACCGACCACCGCCCAGATACAGTAAAGGAAGGCGATAGTCGTGATGGTCACATACGCCGGACGCGTTTTGCCAAAGTGACCGTGACCTAAAAGCAGTAAAGCGGCACAGGTGTAAAGATAAGGCACGAGGGTAAAGATTACCGATACGGAGGACACCAGACCAAACTCTTTGGTGGCGTTTGGCGAGATGCTACTGAACTGGAAGATAGTCATCAGAATACCAACGATAATCAACCCGGCAACCGGAGTACCCGCTTTGTTAACGCGGGCAAAAATGGGGGGGAACAGGCCGTCATCGGCAGCCGCTTTCGCCGTTTGCCCGGCCAGTAGTGTCCAGCCGCCCAGCGAGCCTAAGCAACCTGCCGCTGCGCAGAAGGAGACAATGGCCCCAGCGGTATCACCCAGCGCCATCCGCGCCGCATCGCCAAAAGGTGAGGCGGAAACGCGCAGCGCGGCATTAGGGATCATCCCCATAATTGCCGTGGTCGAGAGTACATAGCAGACGGCGGCAATCAACACCCCGCCAATGGTGGCGATAGGCACGTTGCGTTTCGGGTTTTTCACTACGCCCGCCGCAACGGAAGCACTTTCTACCCCGATAAACGACCACAACGTGACGTTTAAGGTACTTTGAATCGCACCGAAAGTACCCTGACCACTCACGTTCCAGGCTGCCATATACGTTTCACTGTGGAACCAGAACCAGCCGAATACTGCAATTCCGACAATGGGGATCAGCGCCAGCACAGTGGCGACAGCCTGCACGCGGGTGATCATTTTTGGACCGACGATATTAAGCAGAACGAAGATCCACAGCACCACCACACAGGTGATGGTTAATACCAACGGATCTTTGAGGATAGGGAAGAAGTAGCTTAAATACCCCACGCCAATGACCACCATGGCAATATTGCCGATCCAGCAGGCCAGCCAGTAGAGAACGTTTGTTTGATACCCGAGGAAAGGGCCAAAGCAGCGGCGCGCGTAGGCATATGAACCGCCAGGGCTGGGATCAAGGAAAGACATTTTGGCGTAGACCATCGACAAAGCCAGCGCACCGATAATCGTCACCAACCAACCATATATGGCTATCCCGCCTGTCGAGGCCAGGTTTGCAGGTAACAGAAAAACACCTGACCCCATAATATTCCCCGACACCATCAGGGTGACGGGGATTAAGCCCACTTTGTGAGCGTCAGCATCCGAAGACATAATTAAACTCCTGCGAAGGCGAGCTTCGTGACAATAAATTACGTCATATCATACGCCTACACTCGCGCGTTGAATTATCCTCAACCGGGTTATCGCTGATGCTGTTATTAATATAGCTCTTCGTTCAGGTTATAAATCAGGCGACAGAACGTTCTCTGTGCTGACTAACATAATGGAGAGGCGTCATACCATAGAAGTCTTTAAATACAGATATAAAATAGGAAGTGCTGTTGTAGCCGCAGGATTGTGATACCTGTGAGATATTTTTGCCGTCCATCATTAATTCATTTACGGCATAACGCATACGGCAGGTGGTGATTATTTGGCTATAACTGGTGTTTTCACTTTTCAGTTTTTTCTTTAACAGGCTGGGGCTTAGACATAAACAGCTGGCTACCATACTAAGATTCCAGTCTTTATGAATATCGCTTTCAATTATTTGATAAACGCTATCACTTACACAATTACGTAACATATACATCATAAGAGAAAGGAATTTTTTACTGTCGAGAAAGCGTGATAGCACAGTGAATAATAATGCACGAGTGCGTTCTTTTTCTGACTCTGTTTCAGCGGGCATCATGCTATGTTGAGCAGCGACGCGAAAGAGGTCCAGTGTCAGGCATGGTAAGGCCAGGACTGGGGTGGCGCTTCGTTGCCAGACGGGTATTTTTGAGAGATCTTTATTCAGAAAACGGAGGTAATCTTTGATGATGTTATGACTAATATGCGCAACCAAAGTGTTATTAAGTGAGGAGACATCAATAATATTATTTTCACAACTTAATAACGCCATGTGGTTAGCCTTCAGGCTTATAGGTTCTTTCCCATTCACCCTTAACCAGACATCTTTTTCAGTCAATAAAACAATACAAGGTTGGTCGCTGCAAATCCTCATACATGTACTCCTGAATGCAAATAAAAGACCCGTTTTCGCCAGGAAGAGCGATACGGGGAAATGGTTATATAATTGTATGACGAATCAAAACATGCATAAAAATAACGTGTTTTACTAATATTACAAATTTTTATAGTAATTTCTCATGTACAAAAAATTTTACATGCTGAAAAAGTGTAAATAACAGGCAAAAAAAAGCGCGGGGTGGGGCCGCGCAAAAAGTATGACATTTTTGTTTGCAGCAATTTTTATGAAAACGTTGCCATACTCAAAAGGCCTCAGGCCAGGCGGCGTAATGTTATTTAAACAATTACGCCTTCAGCGGAATAGTGGTTACGCTTTCACACACATCACGTGGTAAATACCGTCAATAATTTCGGTACCTTCAGTTTCGTGTTCGAAACCAGGGAAATGATGATCCCAGGATTGTAGTGAGCGTAAATAGCTTACCTGCGGACTGTTTTTATCGCCGAAGTTTTCGCCAGAGAGCAGCATTGGGATTCCTGGCGGATACGGGATAACAGAGTTCGCCGCAATACGTCCCGGTAGGTTTTCAATGGATACCAGTTCGACGTTGTTATCGACAATTGCGTTGTAGGCTTCACGCGGGGTGATTTCAGCCACCGGCAGGCCAGAATAGGCTTCGTTCAACCGTGCGCCTGGGTTGTTTTCTTTCAGCCAGGCAAACATTTTGTCACCCAGATCGTGAATACCCATATTCGCGTAAGTGTCAGGATATTGTTCAGCAAGTTCCGGCATCACCTGTGCCAGCGGTGTATTAGCATCGTAGTGGCGTTTGAAAGAGCAAAGTGTGTTAACCAGAGTTCCCCATTTCCCTCGGGTTACGCCCATAGAGAACAGGAACATAATCTGGAAGTCAGTGGTGCGGGTTGGCACAATGCCGTGACGACCAAGCCAGGCGGTGACCAGTGCGGCAGGTACGCCAGTCTCTTCCAGTTCGCCGTCTTCTCCCATCCCCGGTGCGAGGATGCTGACTTTAATCGGGTCGAGCATGCTCCAGTTGTCCGGGATATCTTTAAAGCCGTGCCAGCTTTCGCCAGGGTGCATTACCCAGCAGTCCTGAACGGTGGTCAGCAGTTTGCTCGGCGCGTCGGCAAAGTCATAGGTTTTGCCAGTTTCCGGGTCGGTAACCACTTCTTTATTCCACGGTTTAAAGAACCAGTTTCCTTCGTCGGTAAATTCTTTATACAACCGCGCCATTGCCTGACGGAAATCGACCGCTTCGTCGATCACTTCCTGCGTCAGAGACTGGCCGCTGTTGCCGTCCATCATCGATACTGCCACATCGTTTGATGCGCAGATGGCATACAACGGGGAAGTGGTGGCATGCATCATATATGCCTGATTAAAGCGGGAGAAGTTGATCGCGCCACGGCCTTCACGCACATGAATGTAAGATGCCTGCGACAGCGCATTCAGCAGTTTGTGAGTGGAGTGGGTAGCAAAAACGGTTGGGCCGTTATGATCGCCCGGTTCACCGCGCATGGCATAGTGATCGGCATAGATCGGATTAAAGCGCGCATAGCCGTACCAGGCTTCGTCGAAGTGCAGACGATCGGAGGTTTTTTCCAGCAGATCCTGTGCTTCTTTGGCGTTGTAGCATACGCCGTCGTAGGTGCAGTTGGTTACCACGCAGTAAGAGGGTTTTTGCCCAACTTTATCTTTGGTCAGCGGGCTTTCGCTGATTTTCTTCTGTAAAGTTTCAGGCTGCATTTCCTGCGGGTAGATTGGCCCGATAATGCCGTAGCGGTTGCGGCTTGGCACCATGTAGACCGGTTTCGCGCCAGTCAGCATTAAGCCTTGTTCGATGGATTTGTGGCAGTTACGGTCAACGACCACCACATCGTTATCGGTCATGCAAGCCTGCATGATGGTGCGGTTAGAGCCGGAAGTCCCGACGACGACCGACCAGGAGCGATCGGCACCAAATACGCGCGCGGCATATTTTTCGCTTTCGCCAAATGCGCCAGTATGGTCGAGTAAAGAACCGAGGGAAGTTCTTTCGATGCCCATGTCGGTACGGAACAGATTTTCACCATAATAGTCATGGTAGAAACGCCCGGCTGGCGTTTTGGTGAAGCCAACGCCGCCCTGGTGGCCCGGTGCGGCCCAGGAATACTCGTGGATGTCGCTATATTTCATCAGCGCGCTGAACAGTGGCGGCAACAGTTGCTGACGATAGCGGGTCATCGCGGCAACGGCGCGTCCGGCGATAAAGTCGGCGGTATCTTCCAGAATCCAGGCGAATTCATCGACAAGCTCCAGCAGGTCGCGATCTATTGCGGCGAGGGCTTTTTCCCGATCGCCCAACAGGAAGACCGGCACATTTTGCTGGCGTTCGTGAAGCTTACCGATCAATTCTCTGACGTTTTGATGTTCGTCCGGATGTTCCATTTGATAGCTGAACATCAGACAATCAATGGCCTCATTTGAAGAGAGAATGGCAAAGCCGTCATCAAATGAGGTTGATTTAATGACAGTGACATTTTGCTGGCTTAAGGCATTCGCCAGACGCTCAACGGCGTTACCGACCCAGGTG
This sequence comes from Escherichia sp. E2748, assembly GCF_005781125.1. Taxonomy (NCBI): domain Bacteria; kingdom Pseudomonadati; phylum Pseudomonadota; class Gammaproteobacteria; order Enterobacterales; family Enterobacteriaceae; genus Escherichia; species Escherichia sp. E2748. The sequence continues at coordinate 145,001 of NZ_VATP01000019.1, read as the reverse complement.
TCCTGATGGAGAAACTCGCTTTCAACAATTAATACTTTCATCATTGCTTACCCGGTTATGAAGGAATCTTCGTTGCGGGCAAGTATCTTCTGGGTATTTCAGGCTGTAAAGCGAGTAAAAAACAGTCGCTTTTGTTTTTTTTATTTTTATAAACAAACAATTACATTGATTTCTAAAGTTGTTTTCACTGCTTATTATCGACAGCTAAACTATTTTTTTGGCTGATACTGATATCATCTTTATCCGGGAAGTGTCTGGCGGTGTTGTTGGCTAAGTTTGCGGTATTTTTGCGGCGACATGCCGACATATTTGCCGAACGTACTGTAAAAGCGACTGCTCGAACGAAAGCCTGCTGTCAGGGCAATATCGAGAATACTTTTATCGGTATCGCTCAGTAACGCGCGAACGTGGTTGATGCGCATCGCCGTAATGTACTGTTTCATCGTCAATTGCATGACCCGCTGGAAGATCCCCATCGCATAGTTGGCGTTAAGTTTGACGTGCTCGGCCACGTCGTTGATGGTTAGCGCTTGATCATAGTTTTCTGCAATAAAGCCCAACATCTGGCTGACATAAAACTGTGCATGACGCGAGACGCTGTTTTTGTGCGTACGCGAGGTTTTATTGACCAGAATCGGCTCCCAGCCAGAGAGGCTAAATCGCTTGAGCATCAGGCCAATTTCATCAATAGCGAGTTGGCGAATTTGCTCGTTTGGGCTGTTGAGCTCCTGCTGCCAGCGACGCACTTCAAACGGACTAAGCTGCTGTGACGCCAGTGATTTGATCACCATACCGTGAGTGACGTGGTTTATAAGGTCTTTATCCAGCGGCCAGGAGAGAAACAGATGCATCGGCAGATTAAAAATTGCCATGCTCTGACAGGTTCCGGTATCTGTTAGCTGATGTGGCGTACAGGCCCAGAACAGCGTGATATGCCCCTGGTTGATCTTCACTTTTTCATTGTTGATCAGGTATTCCACATCGCCATCGAAAGGCACATTCACTTCGACCTGACCATGCCAGTGGCTGGTGGGCATGATATGCGGTGCGCGAAACTCAATCTCCATTCGCTGATATTCTGAATACAGTGATAGCGGGCTGCGGGTCTGCTTTTCATCGCTGCTACACATAAAGTTATCAGTATTCATGGATGGCTCTCTTTCCTGGATTATCAGAATTATGACATGAGTGGGGGAGGATGACTGCGAATGGGAGCACGGTTTTCACCCTCTTCCCAGAGGGACGCGGGGAGCGTCCAAGGATAAGGAGGCCGAAATCTCTGCTTTTCAGCTAATTTATTCCCATAAACTCAGATTTACTGATACTTCACTCAGGATCTGAGTTTATGGGAATACTCGACGGGGAAGCCGGAAGTTTTCTGCGGTATCGCCTGCCATGATGAAGTTATTCAAGCAAGCCAGGAGATCTGCATGATGTCTGCACCCAAAATTACATTTATCGGCGCTGGTTCGACAATTTTCGTTAAAAATATTCTTGGTGATGTGTTTCACCGTGAGGCACTGAAAACGGCGCATATCGCTCTGATGGACATCGATCCCACACGGCTGGAAGAGTCACACATCGTGGTGCGCAAGCTGATGGATTCAGCAGGAGCCAGCGGCAAAATCACCTGCCACAGCGAACAGAAAGAAGCCTTACAGGGCGCCGATTTTGTGGTGGTGGCGTTTCAGATTGGCGGTTATGAACCCTGCACGGTGACTGATTTTGAGGTCTGTAAGCGCCACGGTCTGGAACAAACCATTGCCGATACGCTGGGGCCTGGCGGCATTATGCGTGCGCTACGTACCATTCCGCACTTGTGGCAGATTTGCGAGGACATGACGGAAGTTTGCCCCGATGCCACCATGCTCAATTACGTTAACCCGATGGCGATGAATACCTGGGCGATGTATGCCCGCTATCCGCATATCAAACAGGTGGGGCTGTGCCACTCGGTGCAGGGAACGGCGGAAGAGCTGGCCCGCGACCTGAATATCGATCCGTCCACGCTGCGTTATCGTTGCGCTGGTATCAACCATATGGCGTTCTACCTGGAGCTGGAGCGCAAAACCGCAGACGGCAGTTACGTGAATCTCTACCCGGAACTGCTGGCAGCGTATGACGCAGGCCAGGCACCGAAACCGAATATTCATGGCAATACTCGTTGCCAGAATATTGTGCGCTATGAAATGTTCAAAAAGCTGGGCTACTTCGTCACGGAGTCGTCAGAACATTTTGCCGAATATACGCCGTGGTTTATTAAGCCAGGTCGCGAGGATTTGATTGAGCGTTATAAAGTGCCGCTGGATGAGTACCCGAAACGCTGTGTTGAACAGTTGGCGAACTGGCATAAAGAGCTGGAGGAGTATAAGAACGCCTCCCGGATTGATATTAAACCGTCACGGGAATATGCCAGCACGATTATGAACGCTATCTGGACCGGTGAGCCGAGTGTGATTTACGGCAACGTCCGTAACGATGGTTTGATTGATAACCTGCCACAAGGATGCTGTGTGGAAGTGGCCTGTCTGGTTGACGCCAATGGTATTCAGCCAACCAAAGTTGGTGCACTGCCTTCGCATCTGGCCGCCCTGATGCAAACCAACATCAACGTACAGACGCTGCTGACCGAAGCCATTCTTACCGAAAATCGTGACCGTGTTTACCACGCCGCAATGATGGACCCGCACACCGCCGCCGTGCTGGGCATTGACGAAATTTATGCCCTGGTTGACGACCTGATTACCACTCACGGCGACTGGCTACCTGGCTGGTTGCACCGCTAAGGTGTAATCGCTTCCGGCGCTCTGGTGATTAAGCCATAGCGCCGTAACTGGCGACAGTGAAGGCGAGTGAGCAATATCACTGTCGTTAATGCGCCAAGCAACGCACAGAACATATCGGATTGCGTGTCCCACTGGTCGCCTTGCGTACCGAGAAAATCCTCCGCTCCCTGGCCCATCGCCAGCGCCGCCCACCACTCGATCAACTCATACATGGCGCTTATTGCCAGCGCTACGCAGCAGACCAGGAACGCCACCATTTTCCGTCCACGAACGTACATTCCGCGCACGAGAATTTCTCGTGCCACCAGTGCAGGCACCAGCCCCTGGAAAAAATGCCCCAGCTTGTCATACGGATTACGGCTCAACCCTAACCATTCCTGCACCTCAAAACCGATGGGAACTTTCGCGTAGGTGTACTGCCCGCCGACCATCAGGATGATGGCGTGAAAGAAAATGAGCGTATAGAGCAGCGGCGTTAACGGGTAACGTCTGGCGGTGGCAAGCAGTAGCGGCACGACAATAATCACCGGTGTTACTTCCATCAGCCAGGTGAGTTTGTCATGGGCCGAAATGCCGGTATAAATCAGGATTAACGTTAGCGCCAGTGCGCCGATGTTAAGAATTAACGGCTTGAGTGTGCGGGTCATGGTGAGTTCGCAAGTCAGGGAAAATACTGACTATTCACCAGCAAGCGTGAAATTACAATCGCAAAAGAGGTGGCCCAGGGGGATCACCTGGCAGCATGCTGCCAGGCGCTGGGCCGAAGAGGTTACTTAGTGCAGTTCGCGCACTGTTTGTTGACGATCTGCTGGAAGAAGTCGTTGCCTTTGTCATCGACCAGGATAAACGCCGGGAAATCTTCTACTTCGATTTTCCAGATAGCTTCCATACCCAGCTCCGGATAAGCAACGCATTCCAGATGCTTGATGCTCTGCTGTGCCAGTACCGCTGCCGGACCGCCGATGCTACCGAGGTAGAAGCCGCCGTGTTTATGACACGCGTCGGTAACCTGCTGACTGCGGTTACCTTTCGCCAGCATGATCATGCTGCCGCCGTGGGATTGCAGCAGATCCACGTAGGAGTCCATACGACCTGCGGTGGTTGGGCCAAGTGAACCTGATGGATAACCGGCAGGCGTTTTCGCCGGGCCCGCGTAGTAGATCGGGTGATCTTTGATGTACTGCGGCAGTTCTTTACCGGCGTCGATCAGCTCTTTCAGCTTGGCGTGTGCAATATCGCGACCCACGATAATGGTGCCGGTGAGCGACAAACGAGTGGAAACCGGATATTGCGAAAGCTGGGCGAGGATCTCTTTCATTGGGCGGTTGAGATCGACTTTCACCGCTTCGCCTTCACCCGCCTGGCGCAGTTCTTCCGGAATGTACTGGCCTGGGTTGTGTTCCAGTTTTTCGATCCAGATACCTTCGCGGTTAATTTTCGCTTTGATGTTACGGTCAGCGGAACAGGACACGCCCATACCGACCGGGCAGGAAGCGCCGTGACGCGGCAGGCGGATTACGCGGATATCGTGAGCAAAATATTTACCGCCAAATTGCGCGCCGAGGCCGAGTTTCTGGGCTTCTTCCAGCAGTTCCTGTTCCAGCTGGACATCGCGGAACGCCTGACCGTGTTCGTTCCCTTCGGTCGGCAGTTCATCGTAATAGTGAGCGCTTGCTAACTTGACGGTTTTCAGGTTGGTTTCCGCAGACGTGCCGCCAATCACAAACGCGATATGGTACGGCGGGCAGGCTGCGGTCCCGAGGGTGCGCATTTTCTCGACGAGGAAGTTTTTCAGTTTACCCGGAGTCAGCAGGGCTTTAGTTTCCTGATAGAGATACGTTTTGTTGGCAGAACCGCCGCCTTTGGCGATGCAGAGGAATTTATATTCATCGCCATCTACCGCGTACAGGTCGATTTGCGCAGGCAGGTTAGTGCCAGTGTTGACCTCTTTGTACATGTCCAGCGGCGCGTTCTGTGAATAGCGCAGGTTATCTTCGATATAGGTGTTATAGACGCCTTTCGACAGCGCTTCTTCATCACCACCGCCGGTCCATACGCGCTGACCTTTTTTACCAACAATGATCGCGGTGCCAGTATCCTGGCAGGTCGGCAGCACGCCTTTGGCGGCGATTTCGGAGTTTCTCAAGAATTGCAGCGCCACGTACTTATCGTTCTCGCTGGCTTCTGGGTCGTGAAGAATAGAAGCAACCTGTTTCTGGTGTGCTGGGCGGAGCATGAAAGAGGCGTCGTGGAAGGCTTGCTGCGCCAGCAGGGTCAGGGCTTCTGGTTCCACTTTCAGGGTGGTTTCGCCGTTGAATTCGGCAACGCTAACGTAATCGGAAGTGAGCAGATAGTATTCGGTGTTGTCTTTCCCCATCGGGAAAGGCGCCTGGTAGATAAATGGTTTGTTTGACATAGCTTCCAGCCTGTAACTCTGTATTTGTTATACGAAAATGGCGTGCCGCACAGCGACGGGCGGCACGCAAAGTGCATTTATAAGAACCCGTACATCGCGGCGAAGATCCAGCCAAAGACGCAAGATACGCTCACGCCAATCAACCCTGGCAGAATAAAGCTGTGGTTGATGACGAAGCGACCGATGTGGGTGGTGCCGGAACGGTCAAACTGAATCGCTGCCAGATCGCTCGGATAGGTCGGCAGGATATAATAACCGTAGCAAGCCGGTGCTGAAGCCACGATGTAAGCCGGGTCAACGCCAATCGCCAGTGCGACAGGAACAATCGCCGCCAGCGCCGCGGCCTGGGAGTTTACAAACTTGGAAACCAGCAGCAGAACAATGGCATAGGCCCACGGATACTCTTTCACCATTTCGCCCAGTACGCCCTGAATTTCAGACATATGCGCACCGAACATGGTTTCTGCCATCCATGCGATACCGTACACCGCCACGATGGCGATCATACCGGAACGGAATACTTCGTTTTTTGAGATAGACGCGGGATTGGTTTTGGTCAGGATAATAATCAGCGCCCCGGTCAGCAGCATAAACATCTGAATAACCAAGACCATCGACAGCGGTTTGCCGCCGAAGGACGGACGCAGGTCCGAATCAGCACCGAGAAGTGCGACCACGGCAATTGCCCCGAGGAAGATCCACATTGCCAGCCAGTTGCTTTTCGGCAGTTTTTTATCCAGCAGCGTCGCGGTGTCACCGTAAACGTACTCACGGTTTTCCGGTACGGAGATGAATTTCTGGAACTCTTCGTCTTTATCCAGATCTTTACCGCGGAACCAACTGAAAATACCGATCGCCAGGATACCGAGTAACGTCGATGGAATGGTGATTGCCAGCAGGTCGAGGAACTCAAGGTGACGACCATCAAAGGTAACGTTACCCAGCATCGCGACCAGTGACACTACCGCAACCGACACCGGACTGGCGATAATCCCCATCTGTGCACCGATAGAACTTGCCGCCATCGGACGTTCCGGACGGATATTGTTCTTAATTGCCACGTCGTAGATGATTGGCAGGATGGTGTAAACCACGTGACCTGTACCGCAAAGAATGGTCAGCGTACAGGTAACAAACGGCGCGACAATGGAGACATATTTCGGATTGCGGCGCAGCAGTTTCTCGGCAATTTGCAGCATGACGTCAAGGCCGCCCGAGGCTTGCAACGTGGCCGATGCCGCCACCACCGCGATGATAACCAGCATAACATCAACCGGTGGTTTACCTGGCTGAAGATGGAAGACGAATACCAGAATGACGAGGCCGATACCGCCTAATAGACCTAGCGCGATACCGCCCTTTCTGGCGCCATAGAACAGACATATCAATATTATGATAAGTTGGATAGTAAATAACATTTGTGAACCCTCGCGATAATCCCATTTAAATTTCTACTGAATAGAACGCAGTCTCGTTCTGTTTGTATGAACTTTTTTCAGAGCCTGACTAATATCCTTTTGGTCGTTACTGGCCTGAGTAATTACTTCACAGTGAATATTGGCTGATTCAGGCAGCAATAAATTAATACACTGTGATAAGCGACTTTTTCAGAGAAAAATACTCTCTGGCGATGGGGTTATAGTTTGTGCTGCGCAGATGTTAATAGTTTGTTTTCTACTATCTTATTGATATTTATTGGTATATTTTTTGTTCTAATGACGGTTATAGATTATTCTGATCTACCCATTTATGGGTAAAAATACACATAATGCGGGTGACATAATAGTTAATTAACTTTTGTTAGCGTTTTGAAATTAAAAACACTATTTATCCTAAAGAATATTAAATCGATGAAATGAGAAGGGGATAATTATATTTGATCTGGCACAAGTTTTACTGATGGACGATGTAACTTGTGCCAGTGCTCTTTTGCATTACTGCAATAATTGTTACTTGCGGATAACCAATGGTGCGTTATTGGCAATATTGTTTCAGCAATGAGTAATGTTCCGCTTGAATACGGTAACGGTAAACCGGACGACCCGTGACGCCATAATGGATGCTGGTAAATAAGATGTGGCAGTTGACCAGCCAGATCAGGTACTTGCGGCAGGAAACGCGCGAGATGTTCACCTCGTTGGCCAACTCGTCGGTTGAAAACTCATAGTCCTGATGCGCGTCAATCCACTGGCACAGCGTGCGTAACGTCTGCGGCGTTAAGCCTTTTGGCAAGCGACGAGGATCCTGCTCGTTGGCGCTGCTGCCGTGGATTAGCTGATCCAGCTCGGCCTGGTCATAATACTGATGTTTTTCCAGCGCCATTTTCTTTTGTCGCCAGCCGGTGAGTGCCTCTTCAAAGCGTGATGCCTGGAAGGGTTTTATCAGGTAATCAACAACGCCGTAATGCAGCGAATCTTTAATCGTCGCGGCATCGGCGGCGGAAGAGATGACTATCACATCGCTTTTGCAGCGAGCGTTATGCAGTACCGGAAGTAAATCGAGCCCGTTCTCCTTCTGCATATAGATATCGAGCAATATCAGGTCAATAGACGTGTCGCTGTTGAAAATTATCTCTTTGGCTTTTTCCAGTGTCGAGGCCGTTCCGCAGCATTGAAAGCCCGGGATCTGCGCCACGTATCGGCGATTCAGCTCCGCCACCATTGCGTCGTCATCGATAATTAATACATTGATCATTTGCTCGACTTCTCCCCGTCCCAGGGTATCTGGACAAAAAATTGTGTGAAAATCCCGGGTTCCGATTCTACGGCTATACTGCCGTCGAGATTTTCTACCTGTTGTTTGACAAGAGCTAAACCGACGCCTCGTTCGCTTCCTTTTGTCGAGACACCTTTGTCAAAAATGTGATCGATTTTGTCGGGTGCGATCCCCGGTCCATCATCGTTAACTTCACAGTGCAGCCAGCCGTGACGGTAGTGCAATGTTACGCTAATTTCGCCTCCAGCTTCCGGCCCTAATGCCTCCAGCGCGTTTTCTATCAGATTTCCCAACGTGGTAATCAGCGTCGCGACCTGGTCTTCACTGCCGCTGTCGGGCAACTGGCTTTCGCTGTTTAAAATCAGCGTATGGCCTAAATCGGTCGCGCGGTTAATCTTGCTGATTAAAAAACCAGCGATAACCGGCGATTTGATCTTGCCCAACAGAGAGCCAATCTCTTCCTGATAGTTATTGGCTGTTTTGAGAATGTAATCTTCCAACTGCTTATAACTCTTCAGATGCAATAATCCGAGAATCACGTGCAATTTATTCATAAATTCGTGGGATCGTTCACGAAGTGCGTCAGCATAGTTGACCAGACCATCCAGTCGCTGCATCAGTTTACGTACTTCAGTTTTATCCCTGAAGGTTGAAATGGCACCGATGATAACGCCATTACTGCGCACCGGAACGGTGTTGATCAGTAATAGCCGATCTTTGACGGTAATCTCTTCGTCGCGGCGCGGCGTACCGTCGCGTAACACTTCCGAGACATCTACTACCTGTGACCACGAGTGGCTTAGCGTCGACAGTTTCTCATCGTCCTGCGACTTACGGTAATTCAGCAATTCTTGTGCGGCATCGTTGATCAGCGTGACTTCGCCGCGATCGTCCACGGCAACGACGCCTTCTTTGATAGACTGCAACATGGCCTGGCGTTGCTCAAACAGTGTGGATATTTCGTAGGGTTCCAGGCCGAAAAGGATTTTTTTCAGCACCTTAACCAGAATGCAGGTGCCGATGAGGCCGACCAGCATGCCAAATAACACCGACCAGATAATGCTCCAGCGACTGTCATTGATTTGTTGGGTCACGCGGCTTAATTCAAGGCCGATCGCCACCACGCCAATCTGTTTATTATTCTCATCATAGATGGGGGTAAATACGCGTAAAGCCTGCGCCAGAAAACCGCGATTGATAGCGACATTTTCTTCGCCATTCAGCGCTTTAAGGATGTCATCACCTTTAAATGGCTGACCAATACGCTGGGCTTCAGGATGCGAGTAGCGAAGACTTTGCATATCGGTAACGACAATAAATAGCAGATCGTTACGTTTGCGCACGGCTTCCGCGATGGCCTGGATCCCGCTCTCCTGCGGTTTTTTCTGCAAGCCCTGACGGATTTCCGGCGAATCGGCAAGGGTACGCGCTACCGCCAGCGCCTTGTTGGCCAGTCCGTCACGCGTCATATTACTGATTTGCGAGAAGTAAATCAGATGCACCACCAACAGCACCGAGAACAGCACCGCGCTGACCATTAAGATTACTGTGGTACTCAAGTTCATCGGACGTTTGCGTAACTTGCGGTAGGGCAATGGATGTCTCATCAGCTTCCTTGTGTGACAAATTTCTTAAGCATTATCTCTGATGAGGCAGGTAATTCAAAGGGAGTAAGAATAATTGGCTATATAGGGGGAGAGACTCTGGAAACTGAAACTGCCGGTGCTGTATGAAGATTCCGGGCTATGCTTATTGCGAAAACCATACTGATGAGAGAGGGAAGGTCATGGATCAGGATCTACTGGACGGTGGTTATCGCTGCTATACCGGCGAAAAGATCGATGTCTATTTCAACACTGCAATATGTCAGCATTCTGGCAATTGCGTACGTGGCAACGGCAAGTTATTTAATCTCAAACGTAAGCCGTGGATCATGCCGGATGAAGTGGACGTCGCCACTGTAGTGAAAGTGATTGATACGTGCCCGAGCGGCGCACTGAAATACCGTCATAAATAAGCGAGGGAAAAATGGAAATACGTGAAGGTCACAATAAATTTTACATCAATGACGAACAGGGTAAGCAAATCGCTGAAATTGTCTTTGTGCCGACTGGAGAGAATTTAGCGATTATCGAACATACCGATGTTGATGAAAGCCTGAAAGGGCAAGGGATTGGTAAACAGTTGGTTGCGAAAGTCGTGGAAAAAATGCGCCGGGAAAAACGAAAAATTATCCCACTGTGCCCATTTGCGAAACACGAATTTGATAAAACGCGTGAGTATGATGATATTCGCAGTTGATGAGTAACGATATTTTTCATGCTCTGCGTAATGCGATGCAGGGGAGTATCTGAAGGGTCGGGGGATGCACAAAGAATGGTCAGAGAGAGCTTTTTCTTGTCCCAAGTCATCCCCTTTAGTGAGCAAAAAAAAAAGAATATCTCCTATATGAGAATCATCAATCGGGGTTAATAAACTTTGCATCCCCAGGGCATTTAATATTGATAGGAGTCTTATTATGGAAGGTAAAAAAAAGTTCAATACTTATGTCGTTTCTTTTGATTATCCATCATCTTATTCCTCAGTTTTCTTAAGGTTAAGATCATTGATGCATGATATGAACTTCTCCTCTATAGTGGCTGATGAATATGGAATACCACGACAATTGAATGAGAATTCTTTCGCAATAACGACATCATTAGCCGCAAGTGAAATTGAAGATTTAATCAGAATCAAATGCTTAGACTTGCCAGATATTGATTTTGACCTCAACATTATGATAGTTGATGACTATTTCCGTCAGTTTTACAAATAGATGGAAGGGATAAGAAGATATTCAAAATGACACTATTCTATAAAATATTAATTTTTTATGTGATTGGTGTGAACATATCCTTTGTCATTATCTGGTTTATCTCACATGAGAAAACACATATTCGTTTACTTAGTGCATTCCTGGTAGGAATAACCTGGCCAATGAGTCTGCCTGTGGCATTACTTTTTTCTCTCTTTTAGGAGCTGTGGTTGAGTGGATCCGCTGGTTATCTTGAAACGAAGCGTCTCTCCTCAAAACTTGATTTGCGGAACGACGAACGAAGCAGTCGCCTGGCTGCTTCGTTCATTAAAGTGAAACTTATTTCTGTGGACGCATCGCCGGGAAGAGAATAACGTCGCGAATAGTATGACTGTTAGTAAACAGCATAATCATTCGGTCGATACCAATTCCCAGACCTGCGGTTGGCGGCAGACCATATTCCAACGCAGTCACGTAATCTTCGTCGTAGAACATCGCTTCGTCGTCACCTGCAGCTTTGGCGTTAACCTGTTCCTGGAAACGTTCAGCCTGATCTTCTGCGTCGTTTAATTCGCTAAAACCATTACCGATTTCACGACCACCGATGAAGAATTCAAAACGGTCGGTGATTTCCGGGTTAACATCATTACGGCGCGCCAGCGGTGACACTTCAGCCGGATACTCAGTAATAAAGGTTGGCTGAATCAGATGTGCTTCTGCAACTTCATCAAAGATTTCGGTGACAATACGTCCCAGTCCCCAGCTTTTCTCTACTGTAATACCGATAGATTCAGCTAATGCTTTAGCGGCATCAAAATTATCCAGGTCGGCCATATCGGTTTCTGGACGATATTTTTTGATTGCTTCGCGCATGGTGAGTTTTTCAAACGGTTTGCCGAAATCAAACACATGCTCGCCATAAGTGACTTTAGTGGTACCCAGTACCTCTTGTGCCAGGGTGCGGAACAGTGACTCTGTCAGTTCAATCAAATCGTGGTAATCCGCATACGCCATGTAGAGTTCCATCATCGTGAACTCAGGGTTATGACGAACAGAAATACCTTCATTACGGAAGTTACGGTTGATTTCGAATACCCGTTCAAAACCACCTACAACCAGACGTTTCAGATACAGCTCCGGCGCGATACGCAGATACATATCTAAATCCAGAGCATTATGATGGGTAATAAACGGGCGAGCAGATGCCCCACCTGGAATTACCTGCATCATCGGGGTTTCTACTTCCATAAAGCCGCGTGCGACCATGAACTGGCGGATAGCGGCCAGAATTTTTGAACGGACAACAAACGTTTGACGGGATTTATCGTTAGCGATGAGGTCCAGATAACGTTGACGATAACGGACTTCCTGATCCTGCAGACCATGGAATTTATCTGGTAAAGGACGTAGTGCTTTAGTCAGCAGGCGTAACTCAGTACAGTGAATGGAAAGCTCACCAGTTTGCGTCTTAAACAGCGTACCGCGGGCGCCGATAATGTCACCCAGGTCCCATTTTTTAAACTGATCGTTATAAACACCTTCTGGCAGGCTATCTCGTGCAACGTACAGTTGAATACGGCCACCGACATCCTGCAATGTTACAAAGGAGGCTTTCCCCATGATTCGACGGGTCATCATTCGGCCAGCAATCGAGACTTCAATGTTTAAGGATTCCAGTTCCTGGTTATCCTTCGCATCAAACTCTTCGTGCAACTGGTCAGAAGTATGGTCGCGGCGAAAATCATTGGGAAACGCCACACCTTGCTGACGCAGCGCTGCCAGTTTTTCGCGACGATTTCTCATTTCATCGTTAAAATCAATAGCCTCATTGGCTCCCTGTGTTTCTCGTTCAGACATTTTGGTTCCTCTTAATCCAGCTTTCAATTTAGCGTAGATAAAGAGACAGATCGGTACACTGTATTATCTGCCTCGACTATTAGTAACTCAGTTCATCTTATCTAAACCAACGCTTACCTCAAGTTGATATCACTAATAAATAACCATAAAAATGGTTTAAATATCTTATTAATCTGGGATTTGCTAGTGTGATTAACTGAAAGTAAATTGATTCATAACTAATTGTTTTTACGGAAGTTAATCGTTGCTTTCCTGTATCATATTCGTCGGAGTGCTAAACAGAAATCGGGTAGCAAAGGCCAATGCCACGATGATCGCGACACAAGCCAACGTCCACTCTCCCATCTGGGAAAAGAATCGCTGGTAAGCTGCAATTGCCATACCGCTAATTTGCGACTCTGTCGTCTGTTGTGCCACTACGCCTGCCAGCCAGTTGGCGACCGCGCCTGTTGCCAGCATATAAATACCGGTTAATACGCCAGACATTTTCAGACGCGTGATTTGCGCAATCGCCACCGGGTCAATAAAGAGTTCGGCAAAGCCCATTAGCGCCAGCCCGGATATCATCACACCCATTGACGCTTGACCGCCAGCCGCTGCATGTCGGGCATCAAATGCTAGCAACATAAAGCCACAAGCCATCAGCAGTAAGCCAAAGGCAAACTTCAGCCAGACGCGCAATGTTGAGTTGCCGTGGCTTTCTGGCGACGCCAGCCAGGCAAGTACAACTCCAGCGAGCATCACCGCAATTGCATTCACTGACTGGAATAGCGCAGTAGGTACTTCAATATTGAATGCCTGACGATTCACAAAGCGATCGATAAACAAGCTGATGGTACTGCCGCCCTGTTGTGCCAGTACCCAGAACAACGTCCCGACAAACATCAACAATACAATTTGCCAAAGAGCACGGCGGTGTTCGGGGAATTTGATCATCATGCGGGCAATGATTTGTGCAGCAATAAGGCAAACAATCGCCAGCAAATATCCGGACCAGTCGTTCTCCAGCAGCAGGGTAAAAAATACTGGGGCTAAACAGAGCATCACCACTAACCAGCTCCATACCGGTAAGGCAAACTTCACGCGAGTGAGCGCTTTTTTATCCATACTACGCGTGGACTGGAAATGACGATGACCGCTTAAGAAAATCAACAAACCGATAAACATGCCGCCACCCGCAAGGGCAAAGCCAACATGCCATCCATACCACTGAGCAGCCAGGCCGCAGGCGATGGGGGCTGCGATAGAACCGATATTGCCCGCAGCATACAGCAGCGAAAAACCGCCATCACGTCGATGATCGTTCTCGTCGTAGAGCTCGCCAAGCAAACAGCTGATGTTTGATTTGAATAAACCGTAGCCACAAATAATGATTGCCAGCGCCAGATACAGGCTAAAGGTTGAATTTGTATCAATGCCCAGCACCACATGGCCAAGGGTCATTAACAGCGCGCCGGCAATCACCGCAGTGCGGTTGCCGAGCAGGCGGTCGGCAAGCCAGCCGCCGAGAATAGGGGTAACGTAAACCAAAGAAGCGTATGCGCTGAACAGGCTGATGGCATGGTTATCATCAAAACCAAGCTGATGGGTGAGATAGAGAATGAGTAAGGCACGCATGCCGTAAAAACTGAAGTACTCCCAGATCTGGATCGCCACGATATAGTATATCGCGCGCGGCTGTGAGGGTGTTTTCATGTGTTCTCCTTATGAGCAAAAAAGGGAAGTGGCAAGCCACTTCCCTTGTACTAGCTAATTATTTTTTGCTTTCTTCTTTCAATACCTTAACGGTATAGCGGCCATCAGCCTGACGGTATGCACCGTGAATATCGGTTTCAAAGCCCGGATAGTGAGCGCCGATTTCACACAGCATCTGCAGGAACTCCAGAACCGGACGGCTTTCTTCGGTGATCATTTCACCTGGCATTACCAGAGGAACTCCCGGCGGATACGGAAGGATCATATTGGCGTTAATACGACCTACCATTTCGTCGAGGTAAACTTCTTCGGTCATACCGTGCAGCTCTTTCTGGAACGCAGCATACGGAGTCATTACCATTGTCGGCAGCACTTCAAATGCGCGATACATCAGATCCGGCAGATTGTGGTGAACAATCAGTTTGTGGATATTCTGAGCCAGTTCCTGAATACGCATGTTTTCATAGAATTCAGGATCTTCACGATACAGAGACGGCAGCATGTTTTTCACACGCAGGTTCAGGTCGAACGCACGTTTGAAGTCAGTCAGAGCACGCAGCAGGCTCAGTGCTTTGGTCTTATCAATACCGATGCTGAACAGGAACAGCAGGTTATACGGACCGGTCTTCTCAACAACGATGCCATGTTCGTCGAGGTATTTCGCCACGATGCTGGCCGGAATACCAAAGTCGCTCATGGTGCCGTCTTTTTCCATCCCCGGAGTCAGCAGAGTGACTTTGATCGGGTCAAGATACATGTGCTCGTTATCGATGTTTTTGAAGCCGTGCCAGGTGCTGTCAGAACGCAGCGGCCAGCATTCAGTAGTATCGATATGATCCGGCTGCCATACATCAAAGAACCAGCCATCAGATTCCGTTCTCAGACGTTTGATCTCTTTACGGAACTTGATCGCACGTTCAATGGAACCGTCGATCAGGCGTTTACCGGCATTACCTTTCATCATCGCCGCAGCGGTTTCAGTGGACGCCACGATACCGTAGTGCGGAGAAGTGGTGGTGTGCATCATGTAGGCTTCGTTAAAGGTTTCTTCGTTTACGTCACCTTTAACGTGGATCATGGAAGCCTGAGAGAACGCCGCCAGCAGTTTGTGAGTGGACTGGGTTTCGTAAATCACTTTCCCTTCGACACGGCCACCGCTCATACCGCATTTACCTTCGTAAATCGGTGAGAAGTTGGTGTAAGGCACCCACGCGGAGTCAAAGTGGATGGATTTCACATCCAGCGTTTTCTTAATGAAGTCGGTGTTGTACAGCAGACCATCATAGGTAGAGTTAGTAATTACGGCATGTACCGGCCAGGTCGCGTTTGGTGTTTCTTTCACGCGCTTAGCAATGGTAGCGTGCTGGAATTCACTCTGTGGGATACCGCCAAGAATACCGTAAGCGTTACGGGTCGGGCGGAAATAGATTGGCGTAACATCGCTCATCATCATCAGGTGGGTCAGCGATTTGTGGCAGTTACGGTCAATCAGAATGGTGCTGCCTGCCGGAGCAGAGTACATACCAACAATTTTGTTCGCAGTGGAAGTACCGTTGGTCACCATGTAGCTGCGCTCTGCGTTAAAGACGCGAGCGATATACTGTTCTGCTTCTTTGTGTGGACCGCTGTGATCCAGCAGGGAACCCAGTTCAGATACTGAAATGGAAATATCAGATTTCATGGTGTTCGGACCAAAGAAATCATAGAACAGGCTACCTACCGGGCTTTTCTGGAATGCAGTACCGCCCATGTGACCAGGAGTACAGAAAGTATATTTACCTTCACGAACATATTTAAACAGCGCTTTGGTCAGCGGAGGCAGAATAGTGTTGATATATTCGTCAGTGGTCTGCTTGATCTTGTTAGCAATATCATCAGCAGCACCCAGCGCATATTCAAAGAAGCTAATCTGTAAACGCAGATCGTTCAGGCTTACATCGAGTGTGGAATATGTATTAGCGAACGCGTACAACGGCAGGTTCTCGTTCATTTTGCTAATTTCTTCGCACAACTCGAGATTATATTTATCCCAGTCAAAAATAACACCGCACAGACGCGCATTGTTTTCGATCAGTTTTAATAAGTCGTCACGGTCGTTCGGGTAAACAATCTGGAAGTTCAGACGTTCAAGCGCGCGATGAAGTTCACGGATGGGTTCTTCTTTAAAATAAACCCCCATGTGATTCAATATTGCAATAACGTTCATAGTCATATCTCCAGGTAAAAAAGGCCCCTCCCAACACATGGGACAAAATGAAAGGAGGAGCCTCGGAAAATACTTTTAATTAATGTGCGTTAGATGCTGTGTGGTTATCCATTGAGTGGCTCTGGCGCTCATGCATTTTGCGAGCGTAGAACATCAGGATAATCAGGCTGACGATGAAGGTACCTGCCAGCTCGAAGGAGCTTGCGCCCATCAGAGCGATGAAGCAGAACACGCAACCCAGTACAGAGCAGATCAGGCTGACAAAGTTGCGGATGTTAACGCCTTCAAAACGAATCAGGTCAACGCAAGAGTAGAAGTACGGCAGCATAGTCAGCAGTACTGCGATACCGGTCAGTTCACCGAACAGGTCAGATGCTTTACCACCGGCAGAGTTCATCAGAGTGATGAGGATCATCAGGGCGGTCATTTTCACTGCAGCCAGCAGCAGACCTTTTTTCGGAATACCGTTGCTGTCGACTTCACCATAAACTTTCGGGAAGTTACCGTCGTTAGCGGCACGTACACCTGCCTGGCCTACCAGCATCATCCAGGAGCCCAGAGAAGTCAGGCACGCAAAGGCGGTGAATGCAGAAACCAGCGGCGCAGCCCAGTTACCGAGGATAGTTGAAGCACTGATTGCAAACGGAGCACCGGAAGCTGCCATTACAGAAGACGGATACATACCGGAAAGCACCTGAGTCGCAGCAATGTAAACAATACCTGCTAAACCAGTACCCAGCATGGTTGCCAGTGGAACGGTACGTTTCGGGTTTTTAACCATACCAGTACTTACAGCTGCGGATTCAACACCCACGAAGGCCCACAGGCAGAGCAGAATACTTTTAATGATCGCATGACCATCAGTGGTACCCGCAGTATTCCAGTTAGCTGCATAAGTTGCAGCATCAAACCAATGCCAGCCAACAATAGCAGTCATAACCACAGGAATAAGAACCAGCACCAGGCCAATAGTGGTTAAACGGCTTACCCAGGTACCGCCGAGCATATTTACAAAGGTAAATACCCAGACGATAGCAATACAGGCGATACCCGCCGGAACAGGATCATTTAATACTGGGAAGAAGGTGGAAAGATAAGATACAGCGGTAATACCAATCGCCAGGTTACCAATCCAGTTAGCATGGTAATAAAGAACACCTGTCTGAAAACCAAATGCAGGGGAAATTTCTCCAGCATAAGCAATTGGGCCACCTTGTTGCGGGTTCTTTGTTGCCAGTCGGGCATATACATAAGCCAGCGACATTGCACCAATAATAGAGATGATCCAACCCCAGATAGCAATACCACCGATACTTGCAAGGTTCGCAGGTAATAATGCAATACCGCTCCCCATCATATTACCGGCAACAACACCGGTACAGGCAAATAGCCCAATCTTCTTGGCAGAACTCATGCTCTTCTCCTAATTTCATTTTAGAATTTGGAGTCCGGGTCATGATGTATAACTATTTACTGACCAGACCAAACTGGCGACAAGACTACTCAAAAAAAAAGATTAATCCTAAAGATTAGGTGAAATAATACAAAAGTTTATGTCAGTGAGGATTTTAGCTCTTCATTAACAGATCAGAATCGCAAGTTGATATCATGAAAAGATAAACATTCAACATTTACAATGAATTACGAGAAAGTTGCTGGTTAAATTTATGTAATAAAAAATTATGCAGCAAATAAATTGCTGCAACATGTTATGTCAATAAATATACAAGCGTTTAACGCTAAAAATCCCCGCGAATGAATCAACCCAGGATTCGTTTATTCTGAAGCGAGAAATTTGTCGAGATAAGGAACAACATAAGAAACAGAAGTCTGGAATATGCCATTTTCAATCCAGTAAAGGGTGTTTGCTCCTGGGCGTAAATTAAAGGCGGTGAGATATGCATCAGCAGCTTCTCGGTTCATCCCCTTCATCTCATAAACTTTGCCAAGCAACACATAATTTAGCCAGGACATTTCAAGGTCAATGCCAGTATTTATCGCCTGATAAGATTCGTCTGTTTTTCCTTTTGTCAGAGCACTGACCGCTTTTATTTGATAGAGAATGGCCAGATTATTCATTCCTGGCAGTGTAGCAATGTTATCAATTTCTGTGTTCAGTGCTGCTAATTGTTTTTCATCTAAAGGATGCTGAGAATGACGTACTATATCAACTAATGCTTTCTCTGCTCTCGCGTAGGTAAATTCGGGAGATGATTGAACAATCTCACCTAATAACTCACTGGCACGGTTCAATGATTTATCATCACCATGCATTAAATAATCATGTGCCTGATAAAAATTAGTTAATAATGCACCACGATGAGGCAAAATTTGTTGGAGCATCTCCTGCATTCGTTGTGGCCACGGTTGATTTAACGCTTTTGACAAACTCTCCAGTAAATCATTTTGAATCGCCAGCTGATTACCGTTAGTGATGACATAACGTTTATCCAGCATGGTTGAACCATCTGCATTGTCTACCAATTTCACCGACATAAAGCACTGTTGAGCGCGGTATTGGCGCTGATTAACAAACGCAATAGATAATGTTTTACCGGAACTGCTCGGTTCATCAATGTTGTAGTTGATTTTGTCATGAACCATAAAAGTGGAGAAGGTATTAAGTGACGTAGCCACCAAATCACCCACGCCTATCGCGTAAGAGAGCTGATACGGGGAAGTCCAGCTGTTACAACTCTTATTCACCATATTAATGTCAATATCGCGTGGATTGAGCAAAATACGCGATTTACTCATAGGAAGGCGCGTTTCAAGACTGGAAAACGCCACCAGTGCTACACAGATACCTAACGACAACAGGAAAAAAAACCATACCCAAAAGGTAGTGAATCGTTTGCTTTTAACTGGGGATTGTTCAGGTGGCGTTGCGGTGTTTTGAATGTTAAGACTGTGGGAAGGAGAATCTGTGTCAGGAATCGCCTCTGGTATAGGGGGAGGCGAAGATTGCATTATTTCTTCTCCCTCCTCTTCGCTGTACCAGATAACCGGCACCATTAATTTATAACCGCGCTTTGGTACAGTAGCGATATAGACAAGACTATCTTCATCATTATCTTTTAATGACTTACGCAGTTCTGAGATACTCTGCGTTACAACGTGATTGGTAACAATACTTCTCTTCCAGACATTATCGATAAGTTCATCTCTGCTAAGTACTTCGCCACTGTGTTGAGCAAAGAAAACCAGAAGATCGATTAGTCTCGGCTCAAGGGTAAGTTGACGCCCATTGCGACTAATTTGGTTTATGGACGGAGTAACAAGCCACTCGCCAACGCGAACTACAGGTTGTTGCATAATAAAAACTCATTCGAAAAGGGAATGGTGCAATGATAATTGCCATAACCTATTTTTACCATCTATAGATGGATGCGTTTACATATTACAGGTGAATGTGAGACGTTATTTTTACCACCCGTAAACCTCTTGATTACATCGCCTTACGAAATGACTTTAATGAGAATCAGAAGTAATTTGCCTTACCACCAAGATTGATTATCTTTGCCAAAGAAAACGTTCAGAAAATAATCCCCGGAAAATTGCCTGGAACGCTTACTATTTTAATGGATTGTTAGTCTTTGCATGATCAAACGGACTGATACATTTCTCTTTGTTCGCATCCAGGAAATCTCATCAGTCGGCGTTCTGTTTATGGATGCGTTACGCTCCTGATGACGTCATTTGACGTTCAACAGCATCACGGGGCCGCACGATATTTCGCGTCAGTCAGTGTCATAGCTCAGGGACAAATTTTCTCAAACAGGGGTATACCCGCAAAATGCTGGTGATGTGGGGAGAATTTGGTTGAGTTTGGTGGGCGTGATTTGGAGGAAGAACGGTTAAATCGTCGCGTCCTGAAACGAAAAACGGACCTCCGTGGAGGTCCGTTTATATGAATTTGGTGCCCGGACTCGGAATCGAACCAAGGACACGGGGATTTTCAATCCCCTGCTCTACCGACTGAGCTATCCGGGCAACGGGGCGCATTAAACCGTAATCTGCACATCTCGTCAACCTAATTTCAGTAAAAGCGATTCAACTGCTTAAGATTGCGGCAAATCGCTTCTTTTCTGTGTTTCTGTCAGGTCAGTGCGCCACCCTGGCGGCAGCGGGCGAAGCGCAGGATATCTTCCGCCAGCCGATGTGCGGTGTCGACATCCGCCTGGCTACGATTCACCAGCATTCGGCTTAAACAACCTTCCAGCACCAGTTCCATCTGCTTTGCTACCATCGCCGGATCGTCCACTTCCAGCGTGGTTAACAGTTCGTGGGTAAAGTCGTAGGCCGCGCTTTTTTGCTGATCGGCCAATTGATGAATAGGGTGGCCAGGATCGGGATAAAACGTACAGGCAGCGATAAACAGACAGCCCGGATAGCGGTTGTTTTTAACGCACTCCGATAGCGCCTGATAACGTGCCAGCAGCTTTTGTTCGGCGGTTTGCGTTTCGTCCAGCATCAGCTGACGACGCCAGACATCTATCTGTTGGCTAAGATAGCGCAGGGCATCGTAGAGGATCGCCTCTTTGTCTGGCCAGAAGCGGCGCAGCTCGTCCAGTGGATAATCCACACGTTCAGCAACCATCTCCAGCGTGGTGTTGGCAATCCCTTGTAACTCTAATAATTTCAGGGCTTCTCCCAGTACATCTTCACGTTGCACGCTATTTTCCTCCGTCTTTCCCACTGAAGTGTCGTTCACGGTTGGCGATCGCGCAAATGTGCGCTGAAGGTTTCTGCATCCATAAAGCCCGTGATTCGCGCTTGTGGATGCTCCTGGCCTTGTCCGTCAAAAAAGAGAATTGTCGGTAGGCCAAGGACATTTAGATGCTTTAACAGCGCCACATCTTGTGCGTCGTTGGCAGTGACGTTGGCCTGAAGTAAGACCGTGTCTGCTAACGCTTTTTGCACCTGCGGGTCGCTGAAGGTGTATTTCTCAAACTCTTTACAGGCGACGCACCAGTCGGCATAGAGATCTAACATCACCGGTTTGCCTTTGGCTTCAGCGAGTGCCTGATTTAACTCATCTACCGTTTTGATTTGTGTAAAGTTGAGATACGCCTGAGTTTGCGCGGTATGCGTCGCGCCAAATGCCCAATCCTGGAGTGGGCGCACGCTAACCAATGCTGCCGCCAGCAGGATAATTTGCACAATACGCATCCAGCCGCGTTTGGCCTGTAAGCTGGTGATAAAGGCCCAGCCAAAGAACGCGACACCAAGCGCCGACCACAAGCGTAATCCCCAGACATCACCAACTACTCGCTCCAGCAGGAAGACCGGCAGTGCGAGGATCACAAAACCAAATGCGGTTTTGACCTGTTCCATCCACGGACCGCTTTTCGGTAGCAGACGGTTGCCAAAGACGGTAATTAGCATCAGCGGCAGGCCCATGCCCAGCGCATAGAGATAAAGCGTGCCGCCGCCCAGCCACATGTTCCCGCTTTGGGCGATATACAGCAGAATCGCGCTAAGCGGTGCGGTGGTGCATGGTGAACAGATCAGCCCGGCAATCGCCCCCATAACAAACACACCGCCGGGCGAGCCACCTTGTTGGCGATTGCTCATTAGCGTGAGGCGCGTTTGCAGCGAAGAGGGGAGTTGCAGGGTAAACAAGCCAAACATCGACATCGCCAGCAAGGTAAAGACAATAGCGAGGCCGATAAGTACGTAAGGATGCTGTAGCGCTGCCTGGAACTGTAATCCTGCGGCGGCAACCACCAGACCCAGCGCCGTGTAGGTGAGCGCCATCCCCTGCACATAAATAAAAGTCAGCAACAATGCTCTGGCGGTGGATAGCCGCTGTTTACCACCCAGCACGATACCGGAAATTAGAGGGTACATCGGCAGTACACATGGCGTGAAGGCGATACCGATACCAATCAACAACGCCCAGAGCGCGGAAAAGGGCAATTGCGCGACGGGGTGCTCTTGCTGCGGAACTGATGCAGACGGTGGCGTCGCGTTGTTGGTAACCACTTCGCTTAACGGAACGGTTTTGGTTTCTGGCGGATAACAAAAACCGGCGTCAGCACAGCCCTGGTAAGTGACTGTCAATGTCGCACCCGCACTTGCCTGGTTGATGGTCACAGGAAGCGTCAGCCGCTCGCGGTAAATCTCGCTTTTGCCGTAAAACTCATCTTCATGCCAGACGCCCTGGGGCAGCTGCACGTCGGCAATTTTCGCTTGTTCCGGCGTAATGCGGATCTGTTTACGGTAAAGATAGTAACCGTCTTTGATCTGCCAGCTCAGATTAAGGTCATGTTGGTTTTGCTGAAAATCAAAAGCAAAGGCTTGATCCGCGGGGACAAATTGTGAGCGTCCCGGCGCGTCGAATAATCCGGCAAAAACGGAAGTGCTGCAAAGTAGCAGGATCAGCGTAAAGATGCGTTGAGCCATGAGAGGTAATCTGTGTCTCCGTGTGTAACAGGTAAAACCAGAAGCTCCGGGGTTTGATACGGATGATGAGACTTCAGGCATTCCAGCAGTGCCTGCTGGTGAGATACGGTGGTTTTTAAAATCATCTGCACTTCGTATTCCTGTTCCAGTTTACCTTCCCAGTAATAGAGAGAGGTAGCGCCAGGAATCAAGGTCGCGCAGGCCGCCAGTTTTTCCGCCAACACTTTGGCGGCTAATTCCTGGGCCGTCGCTTCATCCGGCGCGGTGCACAACACCACGACGGACGCGGTATTCGAACTTTTTTCATCAAGCATAAACACCTCGCAAGAACAGATGGAACCGCAAGAGAGAGGTCACTATACAACGGACGGGGAAAGGATGTTAGTCGGCGGGAAAGAAAGCGGGGCGTGAACGCCCCGCGATTTGTCATTACAGCATGAAGCTACCCAGCACGAAGCCGAAGCAAACGGCCAGGGCAACACCCAGAGTACCTGGGATAAAGAACGGATGGTTGAAGACGAATTTACCGATACGAGTGGTACCCGTGTCATCCATCTGTACCGCAGCAACCAGCGTCGGGTAGGTCGGCAGAATGAACAGACCAGACACGGCTGCGAAAGAAGCTACAGCGGTCAGTGGAGAAACGTTCAGCGCCAGAGCCATCGGCATCAGTGCTTTTGCAGTTGCAGCCTGAGAGTACAGCAGAGCAGAAGCAAAGAAGAAGATAACAGCCAGCAGCCACGGATGGCCCTGAATGACTTCACCTGCGGTATCTTTGATCCAGTCGATGTTGTTGGAAACGAAAGTATCGCCCAGCCATGCAACACCCAGGATACAAATACAGGCGCTCATACCTGCTTTGAAGGTGCTGGAGTTGAGGATGTTGTCGGTGTCCACTTTACAAAGAACAGTGGTCAGGGTTGCAACGCTCAACATGATAATCAGGATCGCGTTAGTGGTGTTCATCAGCGGTTTTTCAACCAGGCCCATGCTCGGGCTGTTGATAATCGCATAGATAACCACGCCAACTACGCCCAGCAGGAACAGCCAGACGGATGCTTTCGCGCCTTGTTTGATTTCAATCTGTTTCTCACCGCGCAGTTCAACCAGACCTTCTTCCAGACGCTTGCGATAAATCGGATCGTCAGACAGTTTGGAGTTGAAAAGCATGGTTACCAGGAAGGACATCACCAGAACTGCCAGCAGGGTAGACGGGATGACCACAGAGAGCAGATGCAGGTAGCTGATGCCATGACCTTCCATCACGGAAGACATGTAAACCACCGCCGCAGAGATTGGCGATGCGGTGATCGCAATCTGCGCGGATACCACTGCAGTAGACAGCGGACGGCAAGGTTTAACGCCTTGTTCCTTCGCAACTTCAGCGATAACTGGCAGTGTCGCCAGAGAGATGTTGCCGGTACCAGCAAAGATGGTCAGGAAATAGGTTACGATCGGTGCAAGGATCGTGATGTATTTCGGGTTACGGCGCAGCAGCTTTTCTGTCTGGTGAACCAGATAGTCCAGACCGCCAGCAACCTGCATAGCAGAAATAGCAGCGATAACCGCCATGATAATGGAAATGACATCGAATGGGATGTTACCAGGCTTGACGCCGATAGCGGCAAGAACCAGCACCCCCAATCCACCTGCAAAACCAATACCAATTCCCCCTAATCTGGCGCCCAAGAAGATCGCCAGCAAAACGATGATGAGTTCTACAACTAGCATATTAGCCTTCCTTGTTTTTTAACAAGTTGATATCAGGTTGTTGTTTTTAAGTTACTACTCACAAGAAAAAAGGCACGTCGTCTGACGTGCCTCTTTTATGTGTACTACCCTGTACGATTACTGTTCGCTTTCATCAGTATAGCGTTTTGCTTTGTAAGCCGGATGCATCAGGTTCTGTACGGAGAAAATATCGTCTAGTTCTGCTTCAGTCAACAGACCGCGCTCCAGAACGACTTCACGTACGCTCTTGCCAGTTTCGGCACAGATTTTACCCACGATGTCACCGTTGTGGTGGCCGATGAATGGGTTCAGGTAAGTGACGATACCGATAGAGTTGTAAACGTAACCTTCGCACACTTCTTTGTTAGCAGTGATGCCGTTAACGCATTTTTCCAGCAGGTTGTAGCAAGCGTTGGTCAGAATGTGAACGGATTCAAACATGGCCTGGCCAATGACCGGCTCCATAACGTTCAGCTGCAGCTGACCCGCTTCTGCTGCCATGGTAACAGTGATGTCGTTACCGATGACTTTGAAGCAAACCTGGTTAACCACTTCCGGAACAACTGGGTTTACTTTAGCTGGCATGATGGAAGAGCCAGCCTGCAGTTCCGGCAGGTTGATCTCGTTCAGGCCGGCACGTGGGCCAGAAGAGAGCAAGCGCAGGTCGTTACAGATTTTGGACATCTTCACAGCCATGCGTTTCAGCGCGCCATGAACCATAACGTAAGCGCCGCAGTCAGAGGTCGCTTCGATCAGGTCTTCAGCAGGTACGCATGGGAAGCCAGTGACTTCAGCCAGTTTTTTCACTGCCAGCGGAGAGTACTCTTTCGGCGTGTTCAGGCCAGTACCGATTGCAGTTGCGCCGAGGTTAACTTCCAGCAGCAGTTCAGCGGTACGTTCGATGTTTTTCACTTCTTCTTTCAGCAGGATGCTGAAAGCGCGGAATTCCTGACCGAGGGTCATCGGTACTGCGTCCTGCAGCTGGGTACGACCCATTTTCAGGATGTCCTGGAATTCGACAGCTTTACGTTCAAAGCCTTCACGCAGTTGGTTAATAGCATCTACCAGTTTAATCAGAGAAGAGTAAACCGCGATGCGGAAACCGGTCGGGTAGGCGTCGTTAGTGGACTGACATTTGTTAACGTGGTCGTTCGGGTTCAGATACTGATATTCACCTTTCTGGTGACCCATCAGTTCCAGACCGATATTGGCCAGCACTTCGTTGGTGTTCATGTTTACGGAAGTACCTGCGCCGCCCTGGTAGACGTCTACCGGGAACTGATCCATGCATTTTCCGTTGTTCAGGACTTCATCACATGCGGCAATGATTGCATTCGCTACACTTTTAGGAATGGTTTGCAGCTCTTTGTTTGCCATAGCTGCAGCTTTTTTAACCATTACCATACCGCGAACAAATTCAGGAATATCGCTGATTTTGTTGTTGCTGATATAGAAGTTTTCAATCGCTCTCAGAGTGTGAACACCATAGTAGGCATCAGCTGGAACTTCCCTGGTACCCAACAGATCTTCTTCGATACGAATGTTGTTTGACATGTGAACCTTCTTTTTCAAGCTGCCAATGATTTGCTTTAAACACACAGAATATATGTGGTTTCGAATGTTTTTCGACCGACGATTATCCCCTGCATCAGTCGAATACCCGGGATCATATGCTGCTTGAGGATTTCTACCGTAATCTGGATCACTTTAAGTGTTGGTTTTTACCCCTTAATTATTAATTTGTGAAATAGATCACCGCTTTGGGATTACTACCAAAAATAGTTGCGCAAACATCTTGAAATTTTGCTAATGACCACAATATAAGCTGAACGCGATTCGCAACCCATTCAGGCGACCTGATTTAACTGGTTGCTATTACAGGAGAAACCTTTGCGCTGGTTACCTTTTATTGCCGTTTTCCTTTATGTCTATATTGAGATTTCAATCTTTATTCAGGTTGCTCATGTCCTTGGGGTATTGCTGACCCTCGTGCTGGTTATATTCACCTCAATTATTGGTATGTCACTGGTACGTAATCAGGGCTTTAAGAATTTTGTGCTGATGCAACAAAAAATGGCGGCGGGAGAAAACCCAGCGGCGGAAATGATTAAAAGTGTTTCGTTGATCATTGCCGGTTTGCTGCTTTTATTACCGGGCTTTTTCACCGATTTCCTCGGTCTTCTACTTTTATTACCGCCAGTGCAAAAGCACCTGACGGTGAAGCTGATGCCGCATTTGCGCTTTTCCCGTATGCCGGGCGGTGGTTTTAGTGCCGGAACCGGTGGCGGTAATACTTTTGATGGTGAGTATCAGCGTAAGGATGATGACCGCGACCGCCTTGATCATAAAGACGATCGCCAGGATTAATGACGAAACGCCGGATTATGTGGTTATGCCATTTTCCGGCGTTTTTCGTTTTGGCAGAAATAGCCATAACCCCGCCAGCATGATCAGGGCATATAAACTTTTCCAGCCGACCATCGCCAGTAACAGAACACATAACAGCCCGCCAATTACCGCCAGTAGTCGATAACGTCCTTGCAATAATTTACAGCCTGCCAGCATGCATAACAGGTAAATCATAATAAAGATGCCATTGGCATAGATGATAAGTGCGTCCAGATTGATCTCTAACATATGGATCGCCAACGTGCTCACCACGCAACAGCCGAGCACGGCATTAAGGGCATTAGTCGGGATATGGCGAGAAGAGAGGCGTGCCAGGTAGTGGTCAGGATTGTGTTGCGCCTGCGACCAGACTAATCGGGCGAAGCTCTGTATATAAATGTTGAGACTGGCAAAGCAGGCCAGATAGCCAATCACGCAGGCAATCCACAATGCTCCTACACCGAACAGCTGCACCACAATTTTTGGAAGCGATGCTGCCGCCGCCATTTTTTCACCATAGGCGTCGAAGCGTAATACCACCACCGTACAGCTCCAATAGACTAATCCTGCCAGCAACAGACCAATCATCAGAGCGCGGGGAAAATCACGCTCTGGATTTTTAAATTCCGAGGCGAGATGGGCAAATGCCTCCAGACCGACAAAGCACCAGAACATCACCGATAACGCAGCAAACAGCCCGGAAAGTTCGATATCACCAGGCGCAGGGAAGTGGATATTCGCAGGTTTGATATCGCCCGCCCACCAGATAGCGACAATCAGCGCGACGATAAGCCCGGCAATAACCGTTTGTAGATTAGCACTGGAACTGGCACCGCGAGTACCGATGTACCACACCAGTGCCAGCGTACCAAGTTCTGCCAACAACAGTTGCCAACTATGCCAGCCAAACATTGCCTGGCCAAAGCCGGCGGCAATTTGTAGTGCAGCGGGCAGGCCTACGGGAATGACCGATAAAAATAGCCAGCCAGTGACTCGCTCAAGCCGCGAGCCAAACGCTATGCCAACGAAGTGCGCGACGCCGCCCGCACTGGGATAGTGGCGTCCCAGCAGCGCAAAGACGATTGCAATCGGGAACACTAAGATAATCAAAACGGGCCAGGCCCACAGGCTGGTATTGCCCGCTAGCAGGGCTGCTAATGCGGGAACGGCAAACACGCCCGTGCCTAATAATGAGGTTGATAACAGGCCGATCCCCTGGGCCAGTCCCAGTTCTTGTTTGAGTCCACTCATGGGTTAATGTCCAATTGTGCCCAAAATTTGGGCAACTGCGCAGGATTTCGATGGTAGCACAATCAGATTCGCGTATGGCGGCGATGGAGAAATTGCGATGAAATGTGATGTGAATCAGGATTTTTACCCGATTTTGTACTGATCAGAATTTTTTTTCATTTGCCCCCTTGAAGGGGGAGGAGCCCATCCCCATTTCACTGGTCACCAGCCGGGAAACCACGTAAGGTCCGGCGTCACCCATAACAGATACGGACTTTCTCAAAGGAGAGTTATCAATGAATATTCGTCCATTGCATGATCGCGTGATCGTCAAGCGTAAAGAAGTTGAAACTAAATCTGCTGGCGGCATCGTTCTGACCGGCTCTGCAGCGGCTAAATCTACCCGTGGCGAAGTGCTGGCTGTTGGCAATGGCCGTATCCTTGAAAATGGCGAAGTGAAGCCGCTGGATGTGAAAGTTGGCGACATCGTAATTTTCAATGATGGCTACGGTGTGAAGTCTGAGAAGATCGACAATGAAGAAGTGTTGATCATGTCCGAAAGCGACATTCTGGCAATTGTTGAAGCGTAATCCGCGCACGACACTGAACATACGAATTTAAGGAATAAAGATAATGGCAGCTAAAGACGTAAAATTCGGTAACGACGCTCGTGTGAAAATGCTGCGCGGCGTAAACGTACTGGCAGATGCAGTGAAAGTTACCCTCGGTCCGAAAGGCCGTAACGTAGTTCTGGATAAATCTTTCGGTGCACCGACCATCACCAAAGATGGTGTTTCCGTTGCTCGTGAAATCGAACTGGAAGACAAGTTCGAAAACATGGGTGCGCAGATGGTGAAAGAAGTTGCCTCTAAAGCGAACGACACTGCAGGCGACGGTACCACCACCGCAACCGTACTGGCTCAGGCAATCATTACTGAAGGTCTGAAAGCTGTTGCTGCGGGCATGAACCCGATGGACCTGAAACGTGGTATCGACAAAGCCGTTACTGCTGCAGTTGAAGAACTGAAAGCGCTGTCCGTACCGTGCTCCGACTCTAAAGCGATTGCTCAGGTTGGTACTATCTCCGCTAACTCCGACGAAACCGTAGGTAAACTGATCGCTGAAGCGATGGACAAAGTCGGTAAAGAAGGTGTTATCACCGTTGAAGACGGTACTGGTCTTCAGGACGAACTGGACGTGGTTGAAGGTATGCAGTTCGACCGTGGCTACCTGTCTCCTTACTTCATCAACAAGCCGGAAACTGGCGCAGTAGAACTGGAAAGCCCGTTCATCCTGCTGGCTGACAAGAAAATCTCCAACATCCGCGAAATGCTGCCGGTTCTGGAAGCCGTTGCAAAAGCAGGCAAACCGCTGCTGATCATCGCTGAAGATGTTGAAGGTGAAGCGCTGGCAACTCTGGTTGTTAACACCATGCGTGGCATTGTGAAAGTCGCTGCGGTTAAAGCTCCGGGCTTTGGCGATCGCCGTAAAGCTATGCTGCAGGATATCGCAACCCTGACTGGCGGTACCGTAATCTCTGAAGAGATTGGTATGGAGCTGGAAAAAGCAACCCTGGAAGACTTGGGCCAGGCTAAACGTGTTGTGATCAACAAAGACACCACCACCATCATCGATGGCGTGGGTGAAGAAGCTGCGATTCAGGGCCGTGTTGCTCAGATCCGTCAGCAGATTGAAGAAGCAACTTCTGACTACGACCGTGAAAAACTGCAGGAGCGCGTAGCGAAACTGGCAGGCGGCGTTGCAGTTATCAAAGTTGGTGCTGCTACCGAAGTTGAAATGAAAGAGAAAAAAGCACGCGTTGAAGACGCCCTGCACGCGACCCGTGCTGCGGTAGAAGAAGGCGTGGTTGCTGGTGGTGGTGTTGCGCTGATCCGCGTAGCGTCTAAACTGGCTGACCTGCGTGGTCAGAACGAAGAGCAGAACGTGGGTATCAAAGTTGCACTGCGTGCAATGGAAGCTCCGCTGCGTCAGATCGTACTGAACTGCGGTGAAGAACCGTCTGTTGTTGCTAACACCGTTAAAGCTGGCGACGGCAACTACGGCTACAATGCAGCAACCGAAGAATACGGCAACATGATCGACATGGGTATCCTGGATCCAACCAAAGTAACTCGTTCTGCTCTGCAGTACGCAGCTTCTGTGGCTGGCCTGATGATCACCACTGAGTGCATGGTTACCGACCTGCCGAAAAACGATGCAGCTGACTTAGGTGCTGCTGGCGGTATGGGCGGCATGGGTGGCATGGGCGGCATGATGTAATTGCCCTGCACCTCGCAGAAATAAAGAAACCCCCGGGCAGAAATGTCTGGGGGTTTTTCTTTTGGTCATCTTTCTAGTATAAGATTCAGACACGGACGACGCGAGTTGCGTCCAGCTCATTGATTATGGGGAATAACATGCACGTAAAATACTTAGCAGGGATTGTCGGTGCCGCGCTACTGATGGCGGGTTGTAGCTCCAGCAACGAATTGAGCGCTGCCGGACAGAGCGTTCGCATCGTGGACGAGCAACCAGGTGCAGAGTGCCAGCTGATTGGTACTGCTACTGGTAAGCAAAGTAACTGGCTTTCCGGACAACACGGTGAAGAGGGCGGTTCTATGCGTGGTGCGGCAAACGATCTGCGCAACCAGGCGGCAGCAATGGGCGGTAACGTGATTTATGGTATCAGCAGCCCGTCGCAGGGCATGTTGTCCAGCTTTGTCCCGACTGACAGCCAGATTATCGGTCAGGTATATAAGTGCCCGAACTGATGGGATCCTGAGGCTGGGTGACAAACGTATAATTGCCAGATGCGCTTCGCTTATCAGGCCCACATCAGGCATTGCAACTGATTGAATGCTTGAGAATTTGTAGGCCGGATAAGGCGTTTACGCCGCATCCGGCATGATCAACGATCACATTATCAGTCATTTCAGGCTGGATGGCTCCAGCCTCGCATTAGCAAAGATGGGATTATTTCGCCTGTGGTGCAGTTTTGCTGATGGATTGAACGCGTAGGTGATGCAGTGCGCGTAGGCATTGATCCTGGGTCAGTGGTTGGGCGTTATTGGCTGCCATAGTACGAACGTAGACCTGACACGGCACACCCGCGAGTTTTTTCAGTCGAGGACTGAAATCAAGCATCCGGCGTGTAATAGCCTCAACTTCTTTACCCGCAGTCGCTTCACGCGTTTTCACTACTGCACCGCTAAATTGCTCTTTGCCACCTTCATCTTTAAAGCGATAAAGTACGGCCAGATAATGACTAAACAGATTATGTTTCCATTCCGGCTGAGAATAGGTGTCGTATTCCAGATTGCCATTGTCCTGGCAGTCGACGTCATATAACGGCAGGAAATCTAATAGCGACGTAATACGTAATGCCAGTTCACGCATTTCTGCATTATTAATTGCATGAATGATTGCTCGCGCCAGCATTTCAATCTGCAACTCATTGACCACTAATTCGCATTTGCTGCCATCATGTAGCGTTAATGCGAAATTAAGATTTTCGCCCTGATTATCGGTAAGTTCCAGCGCGTTAACCCGGCGATTAATATCGGCATTTTTAAGCTCATCAACCAGAATTTCCGGGATATTTTCTGCCATTTTCTTAATGGCTTTATCGCGAGCTTGCTCATACAGAAGGCGTGCATCAGCATCCAGTTTATGCTTTTGATGCAGACGACTTTCCAGCGCAATCAGAAGGTCGCGCAGTTCCATCACAGACATAAAGAACAACGATTCTTTATTGCGAGGCTCTTTAATTTTCAGCGCCAGTGCAATGAAATTATTACTCTTGCGAATAACACCGGTATTAACACCCTTGATGCTTATGGCCATGTAGGTTCTCCCTAACCATTTCTCAATTAAATAATTAATTTTAATTTATAAGCCAGATAAATGGGCTTGGTAGTAATAGTTGTTAAAATAACATAAATAGCCGTGCTCACTCTATATAAACAGAAAAGAAAGGTTAATTATTGGTGTTGGCTATATAAAGAGTAAAAATAGCAATGTATATGAATAATTAAAGGTTATGCAACGGGCAAAGATTAAACTTCCCTGTAAAATGACAGGTCGCTGTACTGCGTTTGTTGCTCTTGCCGGATGCGGCGTAAACGCCTTATCCGGCCTATAGTTCATTGAAAATTCATTCAATTTCAATGCACGATGTAGGCCTGATAAGCGTAGCGCATCAGGCAATTTTAATGTTTAACTTCCCTGTTTAATCAGTTACTGCTGGCGTAGCTGGAGATCCAGCGGCGTTTTGCTGGGTTCGCCACCAATCTCGCGCGCCAGTTTTGGCACCAGATATCCCGATACTAACGTCAGCAACTCACGCATAATCTGCCGCGCTTCATCATCGCTCACCATGAAATGCGCCGCGCCCTGCACTTTATCGAGCACATGCAGGTAATAGGGCATCACACCGGCGTCAAACAGTGCATTACTCAGATTTGCCAGAGTTTGCGCGTTATCGTTCACGCCACGTAACAGAACGCTTTGGTTAAGCAGGGTGACGCCGACACGGCGCAATTTAGCCATCGCCTGACGAAACGTTTCATCTACCTCATTGGCATGGTTGATGTGATTCACCAGCAAGATTTGCAGCGTAGAACGGGCAAAGCGTTCAACCAGCGCCTCGGTGATGCGTGCCGGGATCACAATCGGCAGACGGCTGTGAATCCGCAGACGTTTGATATGTGGGATCGCTTCCAGTTGCGTTAATAACCAGTCCAGTTCGTGATCTTTCGCCATCAGCGGATCGCCGCCGGAGAAAATAATCTCGTCCAGTTCCGGATGCGCAGCAACATACTCAAGTGCCGTCTTCCAGTTTCGCTTGTTGCCCTGATTTTCGGCATACGGGAAGTGGCGACGGAAGCAATAGCGGCAATTTACCGCGCAGCCACCTTTGACCAGCAACAGCGCCCGGTTGTGGTATTTATGCAACAAACCAGGCACTACGCTGTGCTGTTCTTCCAGCGGGTCGGTGGAGAATCCGGGCGCGACGACAAACTCATCTTGCGAGGTAAGTACCTGACGCAAAAGTGGATCGTTTGGATTGCCTTTCTCCATGCGATCGATAAATGAGCGGGGCACGCGCAGGGCAAACAGCTTTTTGGCGCTGCGTCCGGCCAACAGTTTTTCGTCCGCGTCTATATTCAAAAGACGCAGAAGTTCATCAGGATCGGTCACAACATCGGCAAGTTGCGCTAACCAATCTTCTCTGGATGGGGTATTTAGGGTTACAATATGCGCCATTTTGTGGCTTAGCTACCAATTAATAAATTTCAGAGGGCCTTATGGCAACGTACTATAGCAACGATTTTCGTGCTGGTCTTAAAATCATGTTAGATGGCGAACCTTACGCGGTTGAAGCCAGTGAATTCGTGAAACCGGGTAAAGGTCAGGCATTCGCTCGCGTTAAACTGCGCCGTCTGCTGACTGGCACTCGCGTAGAAAAAACCTTCAAATCTACCGATTCCGCTGAAGGCGCTGATGTTGTCGATATGAACCTGACTTACCTGTACAACGACGGTGAGTTCTGGCACTTCATGAACAACGAAACTTTCGAACAGCTGTCTGCAGATGCAAAAGCAATTGGCGACAACGCTAAATGGCTGCTGGATCAGGCAGAGTGCATCGTAACTCTGTGGAATGGTCAGCCGATCTCCGTTACTCCGCCGAACTTCGTTGAACTGGAAATCGTTGATACCGATCCGGGTCTGAAAGGTGATACCGCAGGTACTGGCGGCAAACCGGCTACCCTGTCTACTGGCGCTGTGGTTAAAGTTCCGCTGTTCGTACAGATCGGCGAAGTCATCAAAGTGGATACCCGCTCTGGTGAATACGTATCTCGCGTGAAGTAATGCGGTTGTGGTGCGGCCTGTGGGCTGCACCATCACTTTCTCAGGTCAGAGATGATGAAACGCCTTATCCTTCTTGTTTTGCTTGCCAGTGCGCTGCTCACGGGCTGTAACACCGCTCGCGGTTTTGGTGAAGACATTAAACATCTCGGTAATTCCATCTCCCGCGCAGCCAGCTAATTTTTCTTCTCTTCCTAAAAATCATCAGATTTCCGTCATTTTCGGTGGTGTTGTCTATTATTAATTTGCTATAGGCAAACACAAATAACATTACCTAAAAGGAAGACGTTATGGTGAAGAAGACAATTGCAGCGATCTTTTCTGTTCTGGTGCTTTCAACAGTATTGACTGCCTGCAACACCACGCGTGGCGTTGGTGAAGATATCTCCGACGGCGGTAACGCGATTTCTGGCGCAGCAACGAAAGCGCAGCAATAAGCAATAACGGTACGGCAGTTTTGTCGTGCCGTTGATACTGATGACAAAGGCAAAATTGCCTGATGCGCTACGCTTATCAGACCTACATAGCCCATGCAATATATTGAATTTGCACAATTTTGTAGGCTGGGTAAGGCATTAACGCCGCATCTGGCATAAACAACTGACACTTTGTCAACAATCTGTAACGGTACGACAAGTTTGTCGTACCGTTTATTTTTTCAGCGATAGTCACTAAGGTAATAGTTGAAATTCCCCTGCCACCTGGCAAAATATCCGTTCAACCATCAGCTTTGCAGGACGACCTGCAAACGCTTCTTTTCACCGGGGACGGCCCCATTTCTCCGGAGTTTTATATGTCCTGGATTATCTTATTTATTGCTGGGTTGCTGGAAGTCGTCTGGGCTGTTGGCCTGAAATATACCCACGGCTTTAGTCGTTTGACGCCAAGTGTTATTACCGTGACGGCGATGATTGTCAGTATGGCGCTGCTCGCCTGGGCGATGAAGTCATTGCCTGTAGGGACGGCTTATGCTGTCTGGACGGGGATTGGCGCAGTCGGCGCGGCTATCACCGGCATTGTGCTGCTCGGCGAGTCCGCTAACCCGATGCGCCTGGCGAGTCTGGCGTTAATTGTGGTGGGAATTATTGGTCTGAAACTCAGCACTCACTAACTACCGGGCTGCTGTACCCAAATAAACTTACTAACATCAAACCCTTCCCGGGTTGCGACTGCCAGCATCTCCTGTTTAACTTCGTCAGAAATGGTTGGCGTGCGAGAGAGTATCCACAGGTAGTCGCGGTCCGGGCCGCAAACCAGCGCGTGGCGGTACTCCCGGTCGAGCGCGATGACATTATAACCGCCGTAGAATGGCCCAAAGAACGACACCTTCAGGGCTGCGCGACGCGGATCTCCAGTAAAGTAGGCTTTTCCTTCACTCTGCTGCCACATCTCTCTGTCAGGGTTATAGCCTTTATTAATGACATTCAGGCCGCCGTCATCACGCAGGCTGTATGTTGCGGTGACTTTTTCCAGTCCACGTTCAAAGCGGTGATCAAAACGGGCAATCTCATACCATGTACCCAGATAGCGTTTGGTATCGAAATTATTTACCACGGTCACGCCACGCGGTGGTGTGGGAGAACTACAGGCAACCACCAGAAATGCAGCCGTCGCTGCGGCAACGAGAGGGAGCAGGCGCATAAATGTTTCCTTACTGGTTTTTTCTAAGTGTAGATGACAGCAAGGAAATGCGAAGAAAAGGTCCGAAAATTCGGACCCGATGAAATTTTACTGCAGAGCGTTGAGAATCTGCCAGGCGGCGGTAACTCTCGCTGGATTGGGATAATTTTTGTTAGCCAGCATCACAATACCCAGCTCTTTTTCTGGGATAAACGCGACATAGCTACCAAATCCGCCGGTCGCACCTGTTTTATGCACCCATGATGACCGCACAGCAGGAGCAGGGGGCGTAATCGCTTTTACTGGGCTTGTCGCCAGCGCAATTTTACTGTCGCTGCCATTGATGATGCTGTCAGGATTTACCGGCCAGTCCAGCATTTCCCAGCCCAGGCCCTGATACATATCGCCGGTTTGCCAGTAGCGAGATTGCGCCAGTTGTATCCCTTGCTGAAGTGTTTTGCCGTTGATATCACGGGGATTCATATTGCTTCGTACCCAGCGGGCCATATCTTCAATCGTCGATTTTACACCGTACGCTTCAGCATCCAGCGCCCCTGGCGAAACATGCACTGCCTTGCCTTCGCGATATCCCCAGGCGTAATTCTTTTCTTCTGCGGACGGCACATTAATCCACGTATGAGTGAGTTTGAGTGGCTGGAAAACACGAGTTTGCATCGCCTGTTCAAAGCTCAAACCTGATGGCTTCACGGCCAGTGCGCCGAACAAACCGATACTGGAGTTTGCATACAGACGTTGTGTTCCTGGCGCCCATTCAGGCTGCCAGTTTTGATAGAAGCGCAGCAAGTCGCTTGAGGATTTCACCTCATCCGGCACCTGTAACGGCAGGCCGCCAGCGGTGTAGGTTGCGAGATGTAATAGTGTGATCCCATTCCACTGTTTAGCGGTAAGTTCAGGCCAGTATTTTGTGACGGGATCGTTTAGATTGATTTCCCCTCGAGCAATAGCATCGCCACCAAGCACGCCCGTAAATGTTTTACTGACCGAGCCTAACTCAAACAACGTTTGCTGCGTGACGGGCCGCTTTTTTGCCACATCCGCGTAGCCCCAGGTAAAGTAATAAGGCTTACCCTGATAAATCACTGCAACGGCCATGCCGGGGATGTTTTGTTGCTCAACAAGTGGGGTAATTGTGTGATGCACAATATCGTTGATTTGTTGTTCGCTATGGGGCGCGGCAAGAGTGGAGCAAGAGACGGTAATCAGTAAGGTGCAAAGCGTCGTTTTGAGCATAAGGTCTGGTTTCCATACAAAACGGCCCGCCATAGGCGGGCCGGATTTACATTGGCGATACGTTAGATTGTAACGATACCAATCAGTGTGACAACTGTCAGGATAGCAGCCAGACCGTAGAAAACCCATTTACCCGCAGGCACGTGAATTTTCAGATCGTGCATCGCGTGGTGCATACGGTGTAAACCACACCACAGCGGCAGGACGATCATCAGGAACAGGAATACGCGACCAATGAAGCTTTGCGCGAACGCCAGAACGCGTTCGTAGCTCAGTGCGTCACCCGGGAACAGACCCAGCGGCAACAGAATGCCAACCAGCAGGATCATTACCGGCGCAATGATCGCACTCCACATACCACCGGCCCCGAAGAGGCCCCAGAATACCGGTTCGTCAGAACGCTTTGGATTTGGATTAATCATCTCAGGCTCCTTACCAGTACAGGGCAACAAACAGGATTACGATGGTGGCAACCACGGTTACCGCCCAGAGACTTTTGATAATTGGCTCTGGTCCCATTTTTTCGTCTTTTACAATGATATTGGCCGCTTTCGGTGCCAGTTCAAACCAGGTTTTGGTGTGCAGCAGGGCTGCCGCCAGAGTAATCAGGTTAATGATCACGATAACCGGGTTTTGTAAAAAGTCGACGAATCCCGCCCAGGTATCCGGGCCATTTTTCAGGGCAAACAGCCCGAAAATCAGTTCAATGCTGAACCACACAGCCGGAACCGCTGTGCCTTCGCGCAGCATGTAAAAGCGATAAAACGGCAATTTTTTCCACCAGGTGGACGTCATTGGCCGTACATACGGTTTACGTTTAGTCGTCATGTTGCACTCCTTAGCGTGGTTTCAGGGTCGCGATAAGAAAGTCTTTTGAACTTTCTACTTTGCCCTGCTGAATGGCCGCAGCCGGATCGACGTGTTTCGGGCAGACTTCGGAGCAGTAGCCCACGAAAGTACAGCTCCATACGCCGTTCTGGCTGTTTAACTGCGCCATACGCTCCTTCTTACCGTGGTCGCGGCTATCTTCGTTATAACGATGTGCCAGCGTAATGGCAGCCGGACCGATGAACTCTGGGTTCAGGCCGAACTGCGGGCATGCGGCATAGCACAGACCACAGTTGATGCAACCGGAGAACTGGTGATACTTCGCCATCTGCGCCGGGGTCTGGATGTTAGTACCCTGATCCGCGGTGCGGGAGTTGCCGATGATGTACGGTTTGATCGCTTCCAGACTTTCGATGAAGTGGGTCATATCGACCACCAGATCGCGTTCAATCGGGAAGTTAGCTAACGCTTCAACCTTCATGCCGTTGGTGTAGTCACGCAGGAAGGTTTTACATGCCAGTTTCGGCACGTTGTTAACCATCATGCCGCAGGAGCCACAAATCGCCATACGGCAGGACCAGCGGTAGCTCAGGTCCGGCGCAAGGTTGTCTTTGATATAGCCCAGCGCATCCAGCAATGAGGTGGTTTCATCATAAGGCACTTCATAGAATGCGCTATGTGGTGCGGTATCGACTTCCGGGTTATAACGCACCACCTCAATTTTCAGGTTTTTCATCTCAGCCATTCGCCTTCTCCTTCTTATTGGCTGCTTCCGCCTTATCGGCTGCATCCGCTTCGCCACCGTACATGCGTTTGGCCGGCGGCAGCTTAGTAATTTTCACGTCGCTGTACTCCAGGCGAGTAGTGCCATCAGCATCGCGGAAGGCGAGGGTGTGTTTGAGGAAGTTGATGTCGTCACGTTCAGTGCAACCTTCGTCCAGACGCTGGTGCGCGCCGCGGGACTCTTTACGTGCCATTGCAGAGTGCGCCATACATTCGGCAACGTTCAGACCGTGGCCCAACTCAATGGTGTAAAGCAGGTCGGTGTTGAACACGCTGGAAGTGTCGGTGATGCGAACGCGCTTGAAGCGTTCCTGCAGTTCCGCCAGCTTGTCGATGGTTTTCTGCATCAGTTCCGGCGTACGGTAGATACCGCAGCCTTCTTCCATGGCCAGGCCCATTTCGTCGCGGATCTTCGCCCAGTTTTCGCCGCCGTCCTGGTTAACCAGATCTTTCAGACGCTGTTCAACGCCAGCAACTTGGGCATTGATCGCTGCATCGTTGCCATTACCGGCAGTAGATGCGCGCTCCATTGCTTGCTCACCAGCCAGACGACCAAAGACCACCAGTTCCGCCAGGGAGTTGGAGCCCAGACGGTTTGCGCCGTGCAGACCTACAGAGGAACATTCGCCTACGGCGAACAGGCCCTTAATGCGGGTTTCGCAGTTCTGATCGGTTTCGATACCACCCATGGTGTAGTGTGCGGTCGGACGTACCGGAATCGGCTCTTTAACCGGATCGACGCCAACATAAGCTTTCGCCAGTTCACAGATGAACGGCAGACGTTCGTGCAGTTTTTTCTCGCCCAGGTGACGCAGGTCAAGGTAAACCACATCGCCACGCGGCGTGGAAATGGTGTTGCCTTTACGCCATTCGTGCCAGAAGGCCTGAGAAACTTTGTCGCGTGGACCCAGTTCCATGTATTTGTTTTTCGGCTCGCCCAGCGGAGTTTCTGGACCCATGCCGTAGTCTTGCAGATAACGGTAGCCATTTTTGTTGACCAGAATACCGCCTTCGCCACGGCAACCTTCGGTCATCAGGATACCGGAACCTGGCAGACCGGTTGGGTGATACTGAACGAATTCCATGTCACGCAGCGGAACACCGTGGCTCAGCGCCATACCCATACCGTCGCCAGTAACGATGCCGCCGTTGGTGTTGTAACGATAAACACGGCCAGCGCCACCAGTTGCCATCACCACTGCGTTAGCACGGATCTGAACCAGCGTGCCTTCCATCATGTTCATTGCTACCAGGCCGCGAACATGACCATCATCAACCAGAATATCCAGCACGAAGTGTTCGTCAAAACGCTGGATCTGCGGGAATTGCAGAGAGGTCTGGAACAGCGTATGCAGCATATGGAAGCCGGTCTTATCGGCGGCGAACCAGGTACGCTCGATTTTCATGCCGCCGAAGCGACGTACGTTCACGCTACCATCCGGGCGACGGCTCCATGGGCATCCCCACAGTTCCAGTTGGGTCATTTCGGTTGGGCAGTGGTGGACGAAATAATCCACAACATCCTGCTCACATAACCAGTCGCCACCCGCTACTGTATCGTTAAAGTGATAATCGAAGCTGTCATGATCCTGCGCGACAGCGGCGGAGCCCCCTTCTGCAGCAACGGTATGGCTGCGCATTGGGTATACTTTTGAGATTAGTGCGATTTTTGCATTCGGATTTGCCTGCGCGGCAGCAATTGCAGCACGTAATCCCGCGCCACCGGCACCTACAATGGCAAGATCGGCTTGAAAGGTTTGCACGACATTCCTCCAGATTGTTTTTATCCCACATCCACGTACTTCAGGGTAAGTGCCTGAAAGTTACGGTCTGCGAACGCTATTCCACTGCTCCTTTATAGGTACAACAGTATAGTCTGATGGATAAGTCTGAAATTTGACGAGATCGATTTTTTTAGTGCGCAAGCGGGCTAAATTATCACTGAAGATGATTAATTTAATTACTAAACCATCAGATTGTGGTTTTTTTAGTCACCCCCCCTTGCTGAATGATTCCTGCGTAAAATTTGTCTCGCCGTCGCGTTGCGAGTAGACTTCGTGCCCTTGTTAAAAACTGGAGATTTCACTATGAGCGAAACGGCATCCTGGCAGCCGAGCGCATCCATTCCTAACCTATTAAAACGCGCGGCGATTATGGCGGAGATCCGTCGTTTCTTTGCCGATCGTGGAGTGCTGGAGGTGGAGACGCCTTGTATGAGCCAGGCGACGGTAACCGATATTCATTTGGTCCCGTTTGAGACACGTTTCGTTGGCCCCGGACACTCCCAGGGGATGAATCTCTGGTTAATGACCAGCCCTGAATATCACATGAAACGCCTGCTGGTTGCCGGTTGTGGCCCAGTATTCCAGCTGTGCCGCAGCTTCCGTAATGAAGAGATGGGGCGTTATCACAACCCTGAGTTCACGATGCTGGAGTGGTATCGGCCGCATTATGATATGTACCGGCTGATGAACGAAGTTGACGATCTTCTGCAGCAAGTACTGGATTGCCCGGCTGCAGAAAGCCTTTCTTATCAGCAAGCCTTCTTACGTTATCTGGAAATTGATCCGCTCTCTGCTGATAAAACGCAGCTGCGGGAAGTGGCGGCGAAACTGGATCTGAGCAACGTTGCCGATACCGAAGAAGACCGCGATACGTTGTTGCAGTTGCTGTTTACCTTTGGTGTGGAACCGAACATTGGTAAAGAAAAACCGACCTTTGTTTATCATTTCCCTGCCAGTCAGGCATCACTGGCGCAAATCAGTACCGAAGATCATCGGGTCGCAGAGCGCTTCGAGGTCTACTACAAAGGTATTGAGCTGGCGAATGGTTTCCACGAATTAACGGACGCCCGTGAACAGCAACAACGCTTTGAGCAGGATAACCGTAAGCGTGCGGCGCGTGGTTTACCGCAGCATCCAATCGACCAAAACCTCATCGAAGCTCTGAAAGTCGGTATGCCTGACTGCTCCGGCGTAGCTCTGGGCGTTGATCGTCTGGTGATGCTGGCGTTGGGCGCGGAGACGCTTGCGGAAGTGATTGCCTTTAGCGTTGACCGGGCATAATTCTGAAAAATCATCTAATTAACCACACAGAATGGCGCTGTAACGCCATTCTGTAGCAGATGTTTTCATTTTTCTGCTAAAGGCCACAATTTAAGACTGGATATTTGCTATCATCCAGGTATCAATTCTGTATGTTTTTTTATTGCGACCCGTCAATCGAGGGGTAGTGCAGTTCAGTGCGCGCGTTTTATACATGTGCTAAAACGAAGGATAATTTCATGCCTCACACGATAAAAAAGATGAGTCTGATAGGACTCATATTGATGATCTTTACCTCAGTATTTGGGTTTGCCAATAGTCCGGCAGCTTATTATTTAATGGGGTATAGTGCGATTCCCTTTTATATATTTTCTGCATTATTATTTTTTATACCATTTGCCTTAATGATGGCAGAAATGGGCGCGGCCTATCGCAAAGAAGAAGGCGGCATCTATTCCTGGATGAATAATAGTGTCGGACCACGTTTCGCCTTTATCGGCACATTTATGTGGTTTTCCTCTTATATCATCTGGATGGTGAGTACCTCAGCTAAAGTCTGGGTACCATTTTCTACGTTCCTCTACGGTACCGACATGACTCAGCACTGGCGCATTGCTGGCCTGGAGCCAACGCAGGTAGTGGGTCTGCTGGCGGTGGCATGGATGATCCTGGTTACCGTGGTTGCTTCAAAAGGGATTAATAAAATTGCTCGTATTACTGCAGTAGGTGGTATTGCAGTAATGTGTCTTAATTTAGTATTACTGTTAGTGAGCATTGCCATTTTGTTATTAAATGGTGGCCATTTTGCACAGGATATTAATTTCGTGGTATCGCCGAATCCAGGATATCAATCCGGTCTGGCGATGTTATCGTTTGTGGTATTTGCCATTTTCGCTTACGGCGGAATTGAAGCGGTTGGTGGTCTGGTAGATAAAACAGAAAACCCAGAAAAGAACTTTGCCAAAGGTATTGTTTTTGCCGCTATTGTTATTTCAATCGGTTATTCGCTGGCGATATTTTTATGGGGCGTCAGCACTAACTGGCAGCAGGTATTAAGTAATGGTTCCGTTAACCTCGGCAATATCACCTATGTGTTGATGAAAAGTCTGGGGATGACGCTGGGTAACGTGCTGCATTTGTCACCTGAAGCGTCATTGTCGCTGGGCGTATGGTTTGCGCGTATTACCGGGCTTTCGATGTTCCTGGCTTACACCGGCGCGTTCTTTACGCTTTGCTATTCACCGCTGAAAGCGATCATCCAGGGTACGCCGAAAGCGTTGTGGCCGGAACCGATGACGCGCCTGAACGCCATGGGTATGCCGTCTATCGCCATGTGGATGCAGTGCGGGCTGGTTACTGTCTTCATCCTGCTGGTTTCGTTTGGCGGTGGTACTGCATCAGCGTTCTTTAACAAGCTGACGCTGATGGCGAACGTTTCCATGACGCTTCCCTATCTGTTCCTCGCGCTGGCTTTCCCATTCTTTAAAGCTCGTCAGGATCTCGACAGACCATTTGTGATTTTCAAAACACACATGTCAGCAACGATCGCGACAGTGGTGGTGGTACTGGTGGTGACGTTTGCGAACGTTTTCACCATCATCCAGCCAGTGGTTGAAGCCGGAGACTGGGATAGCACATTGTGGATGGTTGGCGGCCCTGTCTTCTTCTCGCTGTTAGCGATGGCGATTTACCAGAACTATTGCAGCAGAGTGGCAAAAAATCCGCAGTGGGCGGCTGAGTAATCAGATGCCCTATCGTCGGCCTGACGATAGGGCGTAATGAC
This sequence comes from Escherichia sp. E2748, assembly GCF_005781125.1. NCBI lineage: Bacteria > Pseudomonadati > Pseudomonadota > Gammaproteobacteria > Enterobacterales > Enterobacteriaceae > Escherichia > Escherichia sp. E2748. Next base: position 101,596 of record NZ_VATP01000019.1, on the reverse strand, counting down.
AGGGAATGAGTGGGATTTCGTATGCGCTATAGCGAAATTAAGCGACCGGTTTCCTCATGAGTGCGCGCATGTTTGTCTTGTGCTGCATCTGGTTTGTTGTGGCGTTCTTCTGGATAACCATCACTTCCGCGCTGGACAAAGAGTGGATGATTGATGGACGCGGGATTAACAACGTCTGTGATGTGCTGGAGTATCTGGAAAATGACGATACTCGCGATGTCGGTGTGATATTGACGTTGCCGCTCTTTTTCCCTTTTCTCTGGTTCGCGCTGCGGCGAAAAAAAAGCGGCTGGTTTATGTACGCCACCGCACTGGCGATCTTCGGCTATTGGCTGTGGCAGTTTTTTCTGCGCTATCAGTTTTGTTTGTGAGCCGGAGTGGTTCATCCGGCCACAAAGACCTTACAAACTTCCCGCCTGACGACCTTTACCCGCAGAAGTCAACGTTCTCCCCGTTTGTTTACCGTTGAGGCTTTCCAGACGCATCTGGAAGGGCGGGAATGGCATATCAATACCGTGGGCGTGGAAGCCCGCCAGAATCAGTTGATGGATTTCATGGCGCAGCGGCATGCGGTGACCCATTTCTGCGGCGTAAATACGCAGCTCGAAAATCTGGATCCCTTGCTGTAGATCCACCAGGAAGACTTCCGGCGCAGGATTGTCGATCACCAGCGAGCAGCGATGCGCAGCGTTAAGCAAGATTTCCGTCACTTCTTCACTGTTGGCATCAGCAGGGGCCGGAATCGTCAACACCACGCGCGTGACCGAGTCAGAGAGCGACCAGTTGATAAACTGCTCAGTAATAAACGCCTTGTTCGGCACGATAATCTCTTTACGGTCCCAGTCGCTGATGGTGGTGGCGCGGGTGTTAATTTTCGTCACGCTACCGGTAAGATCGCGGATCGTTACCGTATCGCCAATGCGAATCGGTTTTTCGAACAGGATAATCAGGCCAGAGATAAAGTTGGCGAAAATTTCCTGCAAACCAAAACCGAGACCAACACCGAGCGCGGCGACCAGCCACTGCAATTTCGACCACTCAATACCAATCATTGAGAAGCCGACCAGCCCGCCAATCAGCATCAGCAGATATTTGGTGATGGTGGTGATGGCGTAGCCCGTACCCGGCGTTAAATCCAGGTGCTGCAAAATCGCCAGTTCCAGCAGCGCGGGCAGGTTGCGCACCAGCTGCGTGGTGATGATAAACACCAGAATGGCAATCAGCACCGCACCGAGGGTAATCGGCTCCAGACTTTCTACGCCCTGTACCGTGGAAGTGACATCCCACAGCGAAATATTTTCGAGGAAGCCGAAAGCGGAATGGATTTCTGACCACAGCACAATGACCGAAAGCAGGGCGATCAACATCAGGATTGAGCGCACCAGCCGCAAGGACTGCGCACTGATGGCATCGAGATCGACTTCGCTTTCATCGACTTCAATCGCCCCTTCCGGGCTACTGTGATGATGCGCTTCCTCTTCGCCACGCGCGCGCTGCGCTAACATCTCGGCCCGGCGATGTTTCGCCCGGTCAAAAGCCAGTCTGCGTCGCTGGATTAGCATCCAGCGGCGGATAACGTGGTAAACCACCAACAGCAGGAACCAGATGGCGACCGAGGTTTCAAGCCTTGCTAACAGCGCCTGTGCCGTTGCCAGGTAACCGACTGCCGCTGCCAGAATAGCGACCAGCGGCGCGCCAATCATCATGTTCCATAACATATGGTTGGTAATGTTATCGCCGCTTCCCTCTTTGTTGAGGTACAGCGGGATCCCCGCTTTTTTCAAACTGAGGGTGACCACCGCCAGCGCACCACATATGAGAATAAAGCAAAGCCGTCCCAGCGAACCGGAAAACTCGCGGTCGTCGAGATTATCGAACATCATCAGCGCCATAATCAGCGGCACGATAAGCCCGATGCTCATCAGGTAGTAGCGCATCCCGCGGGAAACACGTTCGCGCGGCCAGCCAAAATGAGCGATAAACAAGCCGTTCGGGCGGGCAAATGTGGCGCAAATCATCACTACCCACAGCAGCGGCACGGTGGCTGTTACGCCATCACCAATCGCTACCGCCAGCGGATAAGGCCACGCCTCGCGCAAGCCGTAACCCAGCGTCATCCACAGCACCGGTAACGGTGACGCGACGAGAATCGACCAGAAAAGGGTGCGTAATGTCAGCCAGAAGTGATCCTGAGTCACCTTGCCGACTTTCGCTGCCGAACGTTCGAGAAAACGGGTGAAATAGCGGCGCGAGTAAATACTGCAACCGACCAGAATCAACGCGCCAAACAGCGGCAAAATCGTCTCTTTGCTGGTCAGCATCATGATGCTGGCTTTACCTAACTGGCTGAAGGTGTCCAGCGAAATGAGACGGCGCAGGTCCTGGGCGATTTCCAGCGGCCAGGCGATGGTCATCGGGCGCACGTCAGAGGTCCAGAACAGATAGCGGTGCGTCGCTTCGTTCACCTCTTTCAGCGCATCTTCCAGTTGCCCGTTGGAGACTTTCAGCTTGGTCAGTTCCAGCAGTAGCGTGTCACCACCCTGCAACAATGAGTTCAGCAACTCACGCTGAGTACGCAGTTGTGCTTCGAGAATACGGTTTTGCTCGGCGGTCAGCGGCTGACCGTCAGTCTGAAGGATTTGTCGCAGTTGCGGTTGTTTATTGAGTAGATCCTCATAGTGCAACCGTTGCACGCGCAACTGCGCCATTTCGGTATCAAGTTGTTGCGGTTTCGGCATTTCCGGCAGTCGTGCCACCTGCGCTCGCAACGCTTCGCCGAGCAGGTTGGATGCTCCCAGCCATTGTGACTGCTCGCGCAGGGTATTCAGCGCCTGCCGGACCTGTAATGTCTGGCTGGCAGCCTGACGCTGTTGCGAAGCGACGAGATCCATTCGCTGCGCTTGTTGATTCAGCGCTGCCGACAGTTCGCGGTTAATTTTGAATTGCGCGACGATATCTTTCGGTAAATTGGCACTGCTTTCAGCCAACAACTCGGTGCTTTCCAGCGCCCGCTCCGCCTCAAGCTGGCGTTGGCTGTTCAACTGATTACGTAAGGCCTGCAAATACGCATCCAGCTGCTGGCTCTCTTTTTCCGCCAGCTCAGAGCGCAAGCGCGCTAATTCCTGGCGGTTATTGGCAGACAGCTGCGCCAGCTCTAGTTCATCAACGAGGGTTTTCAGACGTGCGGAGTCAGACTGCAACGCGAAATTTTGCGCCTGGTTGAGCGGGGTATTGCCGGTAAGCGTTCCCAGGCGGCGCTCAATTTCATTTAACTGACGACGGGCATCAGTTTGCTGTTGCGGAAGTTGATTCAATGAATCCGCTATCTCGCGGGCGCGTTCCTGCTCTTGCTGGGCCTGACGGCTCTTATCCAGCAACTGACTGCTGACCTGGAGAATTTCCTGATTCAGCGCGTCGGTAGACATTCCCGGCGACACGCTGCGCGGCTCGTCACGCATGTTGTTTAATTGTGCGCGCAGAGTAGCAGAGAGTTTCGGATAATTATCAATGACTTCTTGGTATTGCTTGATGCGCTCAAGGGAACCTTTTCGTTCCTCAAGCGCATTTAAGGCAGACTGGAGCGCCTCTACGACTTCCGGCTGCGCGGGTTTCGCCGCTTTTGCCTGCTCCAGTTCCTGGGTGATTTGTTTGCTATCGGGGGCCGTCGCGGCGTACGCCCCCCAACTGAGGCACCAGGCCATCAGAAAAGTGATAATCAGGCGCACGTCAGCGTTTCCTTTGATGGATTAGACCTGGTCTTTTTTATCGTCAACCAATGGGCTGGCGTCGTGTTCTGCTTCGATCTCTTCAGCAGGAAGCGGGGCTGGTTCAGCGTCTGGCGTAACAAAGGTTTCGGTAGATACTGCCAGCGGCTGGCCAATTTTCGTGACAGACAGGCTTTCCAGTTGCTCAACCAGATTCACTTTACCTGGTGCAAACAGGTTGATAACGGTAGAGCCAAGTTTAAAGCGACCCATTTCCTGGCCTTTCAGCAGCGCCACAGAACCGTCGTTTTCCCCGGCAGGCCAGGTCCAGCGTTTGATGATGCCTTCGCGCGGTGGTGTAATGGTACCCGCCCAGACCGTCTCAATGCTGCCAACAATCGTCGCACCAACCAGAATCTGCGCCATCGGGCCAAATTCGGTATCGAACAGGCAGATCACGCGTTCGTTACGGGCAAACAGATTTGGCACGTTCTGAGCAGTGAGATGGTTAACGGAGAAGAGATCGCCCGGCACGTAGATCATTTCACGCAGAATACCGTTGCACGGCATGTGTACGCGGTGGTAGTCACGCGGGGAGAGGTAAGTGGTCACAAACGTACCGTTGCGGAATAGGTCCGCCATCAGATAGTTGCCCGCCAGCAGGGCTTCGAGGCTGTAATTGTGGCCTTTGGCTTGCAGGATTTTATCTTCTTCGATTTTACCTAACTGGCTGATAACGCCATCGGCAGGCATGACCAGTACATTCGGATCGGTATTGATTGGGCGTACTTCGTCACGCAGCGGACGGACAAAAAATTCGTTAAAGGAGCGGTAGCTGGCAGTATCCGGCTTCTGCGCCTCTTGCATGTCGACTTTGTAGTATTTAACGAACAGATCGATAACCAGTTTTGTCAGCCATCCTGCTCGCTTGCTTGCGCCCCAACCCGCCAGGCGAGTAAGCCATAGTTTCGGCAGAATGTACTGTAGCGAAAGTTTAAATGAATTTAACAAAGTAGCCTCCAGGCCATTGTTTTGTCGTTCCTGATCCGGCGTATATGCCGGATCCTGAAAAAAAGGGGGACGATTCTAACGACGGTTAGCTTAATTGTCAGTCATCCGTATCAGAAAAGTTTTTACGCGTTTTTACCTGCGCCATGCTTTCCAGAATACGGTGATAGTTTTCGAAACGGGTTTCCGCGATTTTCCCTTCGTCAACGGCTTCACGGATAGCGCAGCCCGGATCGGTATCGTGTTTGCAATCGCGGTATTTGCACAGACCTAAGTAGTCATGGAATTCGACAAAACCGTGAGTGATTTGTTCCGGCTCGAGATGCCAGAGTCCGAATTCGCGTACCCCAGGAGAATCAATCACATCGCCGCCGTGCGGGAAGTGATACAACCGAGCGGCAGTCGTGGTGTGCTGGCCCAGACCTGAGTTGTCAGAGACATCGTTGGTCAGGATCTCTTTTTGCAGCCCCAGCAACGCGTTCAGCAGGCTGGATTTGCCAACGCCAGATTGCCCGGCAAAAATGCTGATGCGTCCGGTCAATGCCTCTTCCAGCGGTTTCAGCCCATCCTGAGTATGGCTGGAAACCATCAATACGCGATAACCGATGTTGCGGTAGATATCCATCTGTTCGTTGACGAACGCCATGCCTTCGTCGTCCAACAGGTCAATCTTGTTGAGCACAATAATCGGCTCAATCTGCAAGGTTTCGCAGGCTACCAGGTAACGGTCGATGATATTGAGCGACAGCTCCGGCAAAATGGCGGAGACAATAACAATCTGATCGATGTTGGCGGCGATGGGTTTCACGCCGTCGTAGAAATCCGGACGCGTCAACACCGAGGTGCGCTCATGTACCGCTTCCACGATCCCTTTGACATTTACGCCTTCCGCCGCCGGTTTACCCGGACGCCAGACTACGCGGTCGCCGGTCACCAGCGAACGGATGGTACGGCGAATATTGCAGCGGTGAACGTCGCCATCGGCGGATTCCACATCAGCGTGCATACCAAAGCGGCTGATGACGATACCTTCATCAGGCTCACCAAACAGATTGTCGTCGTAGTCGGGCTTCTCCTTAGACGTTTTAAGACGACGCTGGTGATTGGCGTTCACGCGGCGCTGCTGGCCTTTGGAGAGTTTATTTTTACTCAATCGTACAGACTCCTGGTCGCCCCTGATGGGCAAAACATCTATGATACACGCAATTGTGGATCAATATAGTCACTGTGAATGGGTGGAAAATAGCATGAGTGCCAATGAAAACAACCTGATTTGGATCGATCTTGAGATGACCGGTCTGGATCCCGAGCGCGATCGCATTATTGAGATTGCCACGCTGGTGACCGATGCCAACCTGAATATTCTGGCAGAAGGGCCGACCATTGCAGTACACCAGTCTGATGAACAGCTGGCGCTGATGGATGACTGGAACGTGCGTACTCATACCGCCAGCGGGCTGGTAGAGCGCGTGAAAGCGAGCACGATGGGCGATCGGGAAGCAGAACTGGCGACGCTCGAATTTTTAAAACAGTGGGTGCCTGCGGGTAAATCACCTATCTGCGGTAACAGCATCGGCCAGGATCGTCGCTTCCTGTTTAAATACATGCCGGAACTGGAGTCGTACTTCCACTACCGCTATCTCGATGTCAGCACGCTGAAAGAGCTGGCGCGCCGCTGGAAGCCGGAAATTCTCGACGGTTTTACCAAGCAGGGGACGCATCAGGCGATGGATGATATCCGCGAATCAGTTGCGGAACTGGCTTACTACCGCGAGCATTTCATCAAGCTGTAAAATTTTTCCTGGTCACGTAACCGCCGGAATCCACTTGCGGCGGCGTGATTTTGACGCTAAATTGAACGCCTTGCTGATAATTTCAGCACTTGAGATAAAAATTCGAAAAATTTTTTTTAGGGGGGTTGCAGAGGGAAAGATTTCTCGTATAATGCGCCTCCCGTAACGACGCAGAAATGCGAAATTACGAAAGCAAAAATTAAGTAGTACGCGGGAATAGCTCAGTTGGTAGAGCACGACCTTGCCAAGGTCGGGGTCGCGAGTTCGAGTCTCGTTTCCCGCTCCAAAATTTGAAAAGTGCTGTAAAGCACAGACCACCCAATCGCAGTATTTCGAATTGCGACAAGGCGGCAACTGAACGAATCCTTGGGGACTTACAAAAGTAAGTGACTAAGGTGAGTGAAGGCAGCCAAGGCAGTAGCAGTTCGAAAGACGAAGATTAAGCGGGAATAGCTCAGTTGGTAGAGCACGACCTTGCCAAGGTCGGGGTCGCGAGTTCGAGTCTCGTTTCCCGCTCCAAAATTTGAAAGTGCTGCAAAGTACAGACCACCCAAGCGGGAATAGCTCAGTTGGTAGAGCACGACCTTGCCAAGGTCGGGGTCGCGAGTTCGAGTCTCGTTTCCCGCTCCAAATTCTTCCCCCAATAAAATATCCACAGCGACGCGATGCGTTATTGCTGGTTTTTGTTGCCTCTGACAAACTCTTGTAAACAGAGTTATCCACAGGTCCGGGCTGTAATCTTAATTTCAGAAAAACTTCGCACGGTGAACAGTAATTTTTTAACTTGTTGATATATAAGTTGAAAATTAAGATTGTATTTTGTCGTATCGATCACTTGACGATGATATTCGTCTTGAATTGCAATGCGTTTTTATTTTTATTCACAAGCTGTGGATGAATCAGGCGTCACGTGGTAGTCCCTTTTCAATTACACGAACCAGACGCTGTTTTTTTGGTAATTGCACTTCGACCACGCACGCATTTCGTCTCTCAATTTGCTGCGCAATCGCCCACGCTATATGCTCATCAAGAAGTGGGTGCTCACCTTTACGACTTTCCAGCGCCGTCAGAATCGCTTCATCCCAGGGCGCATTGCCTAATGCTACGGCGATATTACGCAGCCAACGCAGGTGACCTATACGGCGAATCGCCGATCCTTCCGTGACTTTTAAGAATTTCTCTTCGCTCCATGCAAAAAGCTCAATGAGTTCCGGTGCGTGTAGTGGTTTGCGCGGGCTGAAATCGTCTTCAGTTGTCAGTTGTGAATAGCGATTCCACGGGCAGATAAGCTGACAGTCATCACAGCCGTAAATACGGTTTCCCATTAACGGTCGCAACTCTTCCGGGATAGCCCCTTCCAGCTCAATCGTCAGATAAGAAATACAACGGCGAGCATCGACGGTATATGGCTCGACGATGGCGCCGGTCGGGCAAATCGTCATACAGGCCACGCATTTACCGCATCCTTCCTCGACCGGTTGATCCACGGGCAGAGGAATATCGACCAGCAATTCACCTAAAAAGAAGAACGAACCGGCCTCGCGATTGAGGATAAGTGAGTGCTTACCTGTCCAGCCAAGTCCAGCTTTTTCAGCTAACGGGCGCTCGAGAATAGGCGCAGAATCGACAAACGGTCTAAAATTCAGCGAAACACAATGTTGTTGAATCATCTCGCCCAGCTTTTTGAGTCGGTTGCGCAGAAGCTTGTGATAGTCACGGCCCAGCGCATAACGGCTAACATAGCCGAGTTTGGGATTTTTCAGCGTGCTGGCAAATGCGGCGTTGGCAGGAAGATAATTCATCCGCACGCTGATCACGCGCAGCGTACCGGGCAATAACTCGTGGGGGCGGGCGCGCAGCATACCGTGACGCGCCATCCAGTCCATTTCGCCGTGGTACTGTTTGTCCAGCCATGCTTGCAGTTTGGGCTCGGACTCGCTGAGATCGGTATCGGTAATACCCACCTGCTGAAAGCCCAGTTCCAGCCCCCACTGTTTAATTTTTTGCGCTAACTGATTGAGATCGAGGGGCTCTGACATGACGGACCATACAATGAAGAAAAACCCCGTAAGTATACCACACACCGTCTGGCACGCCGACGATATCCGCCGTGGAGAACGTGAGGCGGCCGATGCGCTGGGGCTAACGCTCTATGAGCTGATGCTTCGCGCTGGCGAAGCCGCATTTCAGATGTGTCGCGCGGCTTATCCTGACGCCCGCCACTGGTTGGTGCTGTGCGGTCATGGCAATAATGGCGGCGATGGCTACGTGGTCGCGCGGCTGGCAAAAGCGGTCGGCATTGAGGTCACGTTGCTGGCTCAGGAAAGTGACAAACCGTTACCGGAAGAGGCCGCGCTGGCACGCGAAGCATGGTTAAACGCGGGAGGCGAGATCCATGCTTCGAATATTGTCTGGCCCGAGTCGGTGGAGTTGATTGTTGATGCGCTGCTCGGCACCGGATTGCAGCAAGCGCCGCGCGAATCCATTAGCCAGTTAATCGACCACGCTAATTCCCATCCTGCGCCAATTGTGGCGGTTGATATTCCTTCCGGCCTGTTGGCGGAAACCGGCGCCACGCCAGGTGCGGTGATCAACGCCGATCACACCATCACCTTTATTGCGCTGAAACCTGGCTTGCTCACCGGGAAAGCGCGGGATGTTACCGGGCAACTGCATTTTGACTCGCTGGGGCTGGATAGCTGGCTGGCAGGTCAGGAGACGAAAATTCAGCGGTTTTCTGCTGAACAACTTTCTCTCTGGCTGAAACCGCGTCGCCCGACTTCGCATAAAGGTGATCACGGGCGGCTGGTGATTATCGGTGGCGATCACGGCACGGCAGGGGCGATTCGTATGACGGGGGAAGCGGCGCTGCGTGCTGGTGCTGGTTTAGCCCGAGTACTGACTCGCTGTGAAAACATTGCGCCGCTGCTGACTGCACGACCGGAATTGATGGTGCATGAACTGACTATGGACTCTCTTACCGAAAGCCTGGAATGGGCCGATGTGGTGGTGATTGGTCCCGGTCTGGGCCAGCAAGAGTGGGGGAAAAAAGCCCTGCAAAAAGTTGAGAATTTTCGTAAACCGATGTTGTGGGATGCCGATGCATTGAACCTGCTGGCAATCAATCCCGATAAGCGTCACAATCGCGTGATCACGCCGCATCCTGGCGAGGCTGCGCGGTTGTTAGGCTGTTCCGTCGCTGAAATTGAAAGTGACCGCTTACATTGCGCCCAACGTCTGGTACAACGTTATGGCGGCGTAGCGGTGCTGAAAGGTGCCGGAACCGTGGTCGCCGCCCATCCTGACGCTTTAGGTATTATTGACGCCGGAAATGCAGGCATGGCGAGCGGCGGCATGGGCGATGTGCTCTCTGGTATTATTGGCGCATTGCTTGGGCAAAAACTGTCGCCATATGATGCAGCCTGTGCGGGCTGTGTCGCGCACGGTGCGGCAGCTGACGCACTGGCGGCGCGTTTTGGTACGCGCGGGATGCTGGCAACCGATCTCTTTTCCACGCTACAGCGTATTGTTAACCCGGAAGTGACTGATAAAAACCATGATGAATCGAGTAATTCCGCTCCCTGATGAGCAGGCAACATTAGACCTGGGCGAGCGGGTAGCGAAAGCCTGCGATGGCGCAACCGTAATCTATCTGTATGGCGATTTAGGCGCAGGTAAAACCACCTTCAGCCGGGGCTTTTTACAAGCTCTGGGTCATCAGGGTAATGTCAAAAGCCCCACTTATACGCTGGTCGAACCCTATACGCTCGACAACTTAATGGTTTATCACTTTGATTTGTACCGCCTTGCCGATCCCGAGGAGCTGGAGTTTATGGGGATCCGCGACTATTTTGCCAACGATGCCATCTGCCTGGTGGAGTGGCCACAACAAGGTACAGGTGTTCTTCCTGACCCGGATGTCGAAATACACATTGATTATCAGGCACAAGGCCGTGAGGCGCGCGTGAGTGCGGTTTCCTCTGCGGGTGAATTGTTGCTGGCGCGTTTAGCCGGTTAACCTTTAAAAGGTGGCGGGATGATGTATCGCATCAGAAATTGGTTGGTGGCGGTGTTGGTGCTGCTGTGCGCGCAGGCTGGCGCCGCGACGCTCTCTGATATTCAGGTTTCTAACGGTAATCAACAGGCGCGGATAACGTTAAGTTTTAATGGCGATCCTGATTATGCGTTTAGCCATCAAAGCAAACGCACCGTGGCGCTCGATATCAAACAAACGGGCGTGATTCAGGGGCTGCCGTTGTTGTTCAGCGGTAATAATCTGGTGAAGGCGATTCGCTCTGGAACACCTAAAGATGCACAAACGTTGCGGCTGGTGGTCGATCTTACCGAAAACGGTAAAACCGAAGCGGTGAAGCGGCAGAATGGCAGCAATTACACCGTTGTCTTTACGATTAACGCCGATGCGCCGCCACCGCCCCCTCCACCGCCTGTTGTTGCTAAACGCGTTGAGGCTCCGCCAGTGGTCGCACCGCGCGTTAGCGAACCGGCGCGCAATCCGTTTAAAACAGAAAGCAACCGTACCACGGGTGTTATCAGCAGCAATACGGTAACGCGTCCGGCAGCGCGCGCGACGGCTAACACTGGCGATAAAATTGTCATCGCTATTGATGCTGGACACGGCGGTCAGGACCCTGGCGCTATCGGCCCTGGTGGTACACGGGAGAAAAATGTCACCATCGCCATTGCGCGTAAATTACGTACCTTGCTCAATAACGATCCGATGTTTAAGGGCGTTTTAACCCGTGACGGGGATTACTTTATCTCGGTGATGGGGCGCAGTGATGTGGCACGTAAGCAAAACGCCAATTTCCTCGTGTCGATTCATGCCGATGCCGCACCAAACCGTAGTGCCACCGGTGCCTCCGTATGGGTGCTCTCAAACCGTCGCGCTAACAGCGAAATGGCAAGCTGGCTGGAACAGCATGAGAAGCAGTCGGAGCTGCTGGGCGGGGCGGGTGATGTGCTGGCGAACAGTCAGGCCGACCCGTACCTAAGCCAGGCGGTGCTGGATTTACAATTCGGTCATTCCCAGCGGGTAGGGTATGATGTGGCGACCAATATGATCAGTCAGTTGCAACGCATTGGCGAAATTCATAAACGCCGACCAGAACACGCCAGTCTCGGCGTTCTGCGTTCGCCGGATATCCCGTCAGTACTGGTCGAAACTGGTTTTATCAGCAATAACAGCGAAGAACGTTTGCTGGCGAGCGACGATTACCAACAACAACTGGCAGAAGCCATTTACAACGGCCTGCGCAATTACTTCCTTGCGCATCCAATGCAGTCTGCGCCGCAGGGTGCAACGGCACAAACTGCCAGTACGGTGACGACGCCAGATCGCACGCTGCCAAACTAAGGATTATTGATGCCAATTCAGGTCTTACCGCCACAACTGGCGAACCAGATTGCCGCAGGTGAGGTGGTCGAGCGACCTGCGTCGGTAGTCAAAGAACTGGTGGAAAACAGCCTCGATGCGGGCGCGACGCGTATCGATATTGATATCGAACGCGGTGGGGCGAAACTTATCCGCATTCGTGATAACGGCTGCGGTATCAAAAAAGATGAGCTGGCGCTGGCGCTCGCGCGTCATGCTACCAGTAAAATCGCCTCTCTGGACGATCTCGAAGCCATTATCAGCCTGGGCTTTCGCGGTGAGGCGCTGGCGAGTATCAGTTCGGTTTCCCGTCTGACGCTCACTTCGCGTACCGCGGAGCAGCAGGAGGCCTGGCAGGCTTATGCCGAAGGCCGCGATATGGACGTGACGGTAAAACCGGCGGCCCATCCGGTGGGAACGACGCTGGAAGTGCTGGACCTGTTCTACAATACCCCGGCGCGGCGCAAATTCCTGCGCACTGAGAAAACTGAATTTAACCATATCGATGAAATCATCCGCCGCATTGCGCTGGCGCGTTTCGACGTCACTATCAACCTGTCGCATAACGGAAAAATCGTACGCCAGTACCGCGCAGTGCCGGAAGGCGGGCAAAAAGAACGCCGTTTAGGGGCGATTTGCGGCACCGCTTTTCTCGAACATGCGCTGGCGATTGAATGGCAACACGGCGATCTCACGCTGCGCGGCTGGGTGGCCGATCCGAATCACATCACGCCCGCACTGGCGGAAATTCAGTATTGCTACGTGAATGGTCGCATGATGCGCGATCGCCTGATCAATCACGCGATCCGCCAGGCCTGCGAAGACAAACTGGGGGCCGATCAGCAACCGGCATTTGTGCTATATCTGGAGATCGACCCGCATCAGGTGGACGTCAACGTACACCCCGCCAAACACGAAGTGCGTTTCCATCAGTCGCGTCTGGTGCATGACTTTATCTATCAGGGCGTGCTGAGCGTGCTGCAACAGCAGCTGGAAACGCCTTTGCCGTTGGAAGATAACGCCCAGTCAGCACCGCGCCATATACCCGAAAACCGCGTGGCAGCAGGGCGTAATCACTTTGCTGAACCGGCAGTTCGTGAGCCAGTGGCTCCGCGTTACTCTCCGTCTTCATCTCCTGCGCCTGCTGCAAGTAGCGGTAGCCGTCAGGCCGCCCCGTGGCCGAACGCGCAACCGGGCTACCAGAAACAGCAAGGCGATGTGTATCGCCAGCTTTTGCAAACGCCTGCAGCGATGCACAAACCAAAAGTGCAAGAATCGCAGGAACTTACGCTGGCTGCGAATGGTCAAAGCTTTGGTCGGGTGTTGACTATCGTCCATTCGGACTGTGCGCTACTAGAACGTGACGGCAATATTTCACTTTTAGCCCTGCCGGTGGCGGAACGCTGGTTACGTCAGGCGCAGTTAACGCCGGGAGATGCGCCGGTCTGCGCTCAGCCGCTGCTTATTCCGCTGCGGTTAAAAGTCTCTGGTGAAGAAAGAGCGGCCTTAGAAAAAGCGCAGTCTGCACTGGCGGAATTGGGTATTGAATTTCAGTCCGATGCGCAGCATGTGACCATCAGGGCCGTGCCTTTACCCTTACGCCAACAAAATTTACAAATCTTGATTCCTGAACTGATAGGCTACCTGGCGGAGCAGTCCGTATTCGAACCTGGCAATATTGCGCAGTGGATTGCACGAAATCTGATGAGCGAACATGCGCAGTGGTCAATGGCACAGGCCATAACCCTGCTGGCGGACGTGGAACGGTTATGTCCGCAACTTGTGAAAACGCCGCCGGGTGGTCTGTTACAATCTGTTGATTTACATCCGGCGATAAAAGCCCTGAAAGATGAGTGATATCAGTAAGGCGAGCCTGCCTAAGGCGATTTTTTTGATGGGGCCGACGGCCTCCGGTAAAACGGCGTTAGCTATTGAGCTGCGTAAAATTTTACCAGTAGAGTTGATAAGCGTTGATTCTGCCCTTATTTACAAAGGGATGGATATCGGGACGGCGAAGCCGAACGCTGAAGAATTACTCGCCGCGCCGCACCGATTGCTGGATATTCGCGATCCGTCGCAGGCTTATTCGGCCGCTGATTTTCGCCGCGATGCGCTGGCGGAAATGGCCGATATCACGGCGGCGGGGCGGATCCCGCTGTTAGTGGGCGGTACGATGTTGTATTTCAAGGCGTTGCTGGAAGGGTTGTCTCCACTACCGTCGGCGGACCCGGAAGTACGGGCCAGAATTGAGCAACAGGCGGCAGAGCAAGGTTGGGAGTCATTGCATCGTCAACTTCAGGAGATCGATCCGGTTGCGGCAGCAAGGATTCATCCAAATGATCCACAAAGGCTTTCCCGGGCACTGGAAGTTTTTTTCATTTCGGGTAAAACTTTAACGGAACTGACGCAAACGTCAGGAGACGCTCTACCGTATCAGGTGCATCAGTTCGCCATCGCCCCGGCGAGCCGTGAACTGCTCCATCAACGAATTGAGCAGCGTTTTCATCAGATGTTGGCTTCAGGTTTTGAAGCAGAAGTCCGGGCGCTTTTTGCCCGAGGAGATTTGCATACGGATTTGCCTTCCATTCGTTGCGTGGGTTATCGCCAGATGTGGTCTTACCTTGAAGGCGAAATCTCATACGATGAAATGGTTTATCGAGGTGTTTGCGCCACGAGACAGTTGGCGAAGCGGCAGATAACCTGGCTGCGTGGTTGGGAAGGCGTTCACTGGCTTGACAGTGAAAAACCAGAACAGGCGCGTGACGAAGTATTACAGGTTGTTGGTGCTATCGCAGGCTGAATGTGTACAATTGAGACGTATCGTGCGCAATTTTTTCAGAATCGAAAGGTTCAAAGTACAAATAAGCATATAAGGAAAAGAGAGAATGGCTAAGGGGCAATCTTTACAAGATCCGTTCCTGAACGCACTGCGTCGGGAACGTGTTCCAGTTTCTATTTATTTGGTGAATGGTATTAAGCTGCAAGGACAAATCGAGTCTTTTGATCAGTTCGTGATCCTGTTGAAAAACACGGTCAGCCAGATGGTTTATAAGCACGCGATTTCTACTGTTGTCCCGTCTCGCCCGGTTTCTCATCACAGTAACAACGCCGGTGGCGGTACCAGCAGTAACTACCATCATGGTAGCAGCGCGCAGAATACTTCCGCGCAACAGGACAGCGAAGAAACCGAATAAGGTTTCGGGCTGTTTTTTTTACACGGGGAGCCAGCGATCCTGCGTTCCCCGCTGATCTATTTAGAGGGTTATACGCTTGTTTGACCGTTATGATGCTGGTGAGCAGGCGGTACTGGTACACATCTATTTTACGCAAGACAAAGATATGGAAGACCTCCAGGAGTTTGAATCTCTGGTTTCTTCCGCCGGTGTCGAAGCATTGCAGGTGATTACCGGTAGCCGTAAAGCGCCGCACCCAAAGTATTTTGTAGGTGAAGGTAAAGCAGTTGAAATTGCGGAAGCCGTAAAAGCGACGGGAGCTTCGGTCGTTCTTTTTGACCATGCCCTGAGCCCGGCGCAGGAGCGTAACCTGGAGCGTTTGTGCGAGTGTCGTGTTATCGACCGCACCGGCCTTATTTTAGATATTTTCGCCCAACGTGCGCGTACCCATGAGGGTAAGTTGCAGGTTGAGCTGGCGCAGCTGCGCCATCTGGCTACGCGCCTGGTGCGTGGCTGGACCCACCTTGAAAGACAGAAAGGCGGGATCGGTTTGCGGGGGCCGGGTGAAACCCAGCTCGAAACCGACCGTCGTTTGTTGCGTAATCGCATCGTACAGATACAGTCGCGCCTGGAAAGAGTTGAAAAGCAGCGTGAGCAGGGGCGGCAATCACGTATCAAAGCCGACGTCCCTACTGTTTCGCTGGTGGGATATACCAACGCCGGTAAATCTACCCTTTTCAATCGCATCACCGAAGCGCGGGTCTACGCGGCAGACCAGTTGTTTGCCACCCTCGACCCGACGTTGCGGCGTATTGACGTCGCAGATGTCGGTGAAACCGTGCTGGCAGATACCGTAGGGTTTATTCGCCACCTGCCGCACGATCTGGTGGCGGCATTTAAAGCCACGTTACAAGAGACGCGGCAAGCCACATTGCTGCTGCACGTCATTGATGCGGCAGATGTGCGTGTACAAGAAAACATCGAAGCGGTGAATACGGTTCTTGAAGAGATCGATGCTCACGAGATCCCAACTCTGCTGGTGATGAACAAGATCGATATGCTGGAAGGTTTCGAACCGCGTATTGATCGGGACGAAGAGAACAAACCGATCCGTGTCTGGCTTTCCGCACAGACCGGAGCGGGGATACCACAGCTTTTTCAGGCTTTGACGGAGCGGCTTTCCGGCGAGGTGGCGCAGCATACATTGCGTCTGCCGCCGCAGGAAGGGCGTCTGAGAAGTCGTTTTTATCAGCTTCAGGCAATAGAAAAAGAGTGGATGGAGGAGGACGGCAGCGTAAGTCTGCAAGTTCGTATGCCGATCGTTGACTGGCGTCGCCTCTGTAAACAAGAACCGGCGTTGATCGATTACCTGATCTAACGGCGTAGCGTCTGAAGCGTGGAGTCATATCCTCTGGCGTCGAAAGACAACAGGGATCACCGCATAACAAATATGGAGCACAAACATGGCGTGGAATCAGCCCGGTAATAACGGACAAGACCGCGACCCGTGGGGAAGCAGCAAACCTGGCGGCAACTCTGAGGGAAATGGAAACAAAGGCGGTCGCGATCAAGGGCCACCTGATTTAGATGATATCTTCCGCAAACTGAGCAAAAAGCTCGGTGGTCTGGGCGGCGGTAAAGGCACTGGTTCTGGCGGTGGCAGTTCATCGCAAGGCCCGCGCCCGCAGCTTGGCGGTCGTGTCGTTACCATCGCAGCGGCAGCGATTGTCATTATCTGGGCGGCCAGTGGTTTCTACACCATTAAAGAAGCCGAACGCGGCGTGGTAACACGCTTTGGCAAATTCAGCCATCTGGTTGAGCCGGGTCTGAACTGGAAACCGACGTTTATCGACGAAGTCAAACCGGTGAACGTGGAAGCCGTGCGTGAACTGGCCGCTTCCGGTGTGATGCTGACGTCCGATGAAAACGTAGTGCGCGTTGAGATGAACGTGCAGTACCGCGTCACCAATCCGGAAAAATATCTGTATAGCGTGACCAGCCCAGATGACAGCCTGCGTCAGGCTACCGACAGCGCCCTGCGTGGGGTTATCGGTAAATACACCATGGACCGCATTCTGACGGAAGGTCGTACCGTGATTCGTAGCGATACTCAGCGCGAACTGGAAGAGACTATCCGCCCGTATGACATGGGTATCACGCTGCTGGACGTCAACTTCCAGGCTGCTCGTCCGCCGGAAGAAGTAAAAGCGGCGTTTGATGATGCGATTGCCGCGCGTGAAAACGAACAGCAATACATTCGTGAAGCAGAAGCGTATACCAACGAAGTTCAGCCGCGTGCGAACGGTCAGGCGCAACGTATCCTCGAAGAGGCGCGTGCGTACAAGGCCCAGACCATCCTGGAAGCTCAGGGTGAAGTGGCGCGCTTTGCTAAACTTCTGCCGGAATATAAAGCTGCGCCGGAAATTACTCGCGAGCGTCTGTATATCGAGACGATGGAAAAAGTGTTGGGCAACACCCGCAAAGTGCTGGTTAACGATAAAGGTGGCAACCTGATGGTTCTGCCGTTAGACCAGATGCTGAAAGGTGGTAACGCGCCTGCGGCGAAGAGCGATAACGGTGCCAGCAATCTGCTGCGTCTGCCGCCAGCCTCTTCCTCCACAACCAGTGGAGTAAGCAACACGTCGTCCACCAGTCAGGGCGATATTATGGACCAACGCCGCGCCAACGCGCAGCGTAACGACTACCAGCGTCAGGGGGAATAACGATGCGTAAGTCAGTTATCGCGATTATCATCATCGTGCTGGTAGTGCTTTACATGTCTGTCTTTGTCGTCAAAGAAGGTGAGCGCGGTATTACGCTGCGTTTTGGTAAGGTACTGCGTGACGATGACAACAAACCTCTGGTTTATGAGCCGGGTCTGCATTTCAAGATACCGTTCATTGAAACGGTGAAAATGCTCGACGCGCGTATTCAGACCATGGACAACCAGGCAGACCGCTTTGTGACCAAAGAGAAGAAAGACCTGATCGTCGACTCTTACATCAAATGGCGCATCAGCGATTTCAGCCGTTACTACCTGGCAACGGGCGGTGGCGACATTTCGCAAGCGGAAGTGCTGTTGAAACGTAAGTTCTCCGACCGTCTGCGTTCTGAAATTGGTCGCCTGGACGTGAAAGACATCGTCACCGATTCCCGTGGTCGTCTGACCCTGGAAGTGCGTGACGCGCTGAACTCTGGTTCTGCGGGTACAGAAGATGAAGTTACTACCCCGGCAGCAGATAACGCCATTGCCGAAGCGGCAGAGCGCGTAACGGCTGAGACGAAGGGCAAAGTTCCGGTCATCAACCCGAACAGTATGGCGGCGCTGGGTATTGAAGTTGTCGATGTGCGTATCAAGCAGATCAACCTGCCGACCGAAGTGTCTGAAGCGATCTACAACCGTATGCGCGCCGAGCGTGAAGCGGTAGCGCGTCGTCATCGTTCACAAGGTCAGGAAGAAGCAGAAAAACTGCGTGCGACTGCTGACTATGAAGTGACCAGAACGCTGGCAGAAGCAGAACGTCAGGGCCGTATCATGCGCGGTGAAGGTGATGCCGAAGCTGCCAAGCTGTTTGCAGACGCATTCAGCAAGGATCCGGACTTCTACGCGTTCATTCGTAGCCTGCGTGCTTATGAGAACAGCTTCTCTGGCAATCAGGACGTGATGGTCATGAGCCCGGACAGCGATTTCTTCCGCTACATGAAGACGCCGAGTTCCGCGACGCGTTAAGATAACGACCGCGGTACAGGTCAATAAAGCCACCGCATCCTCAGGGATGTCGGTGGTTTTCTTTTTCTATAAGGATAATGAATGAATTCGACAATCTGGCTGGCGCTTGCCCTGGTTTTAGTCTTGGAAGGTTTAGGGCCGATGCTTTACCCGAAGGCATGGAAGAAGATGATCTCCGCAATGACTAATTTACCCGATAATATTTTACGTCGTTTTGGCGGTGGACTTGTGGTTGCGGGCGTTGTGGTCTACTACATGTTGAGGAAAACGATTGGCTGAGCAAAAAATAGGCTGACCAAGGTCATTTTTGGATGCAAAAAGTGCTGTAACTCTGAAAAAGCGATGGTAGAATCCATTTTTAAGCAAACGGTGATTTTGAAAAATGGGTAACAACGTCGTCGTACTGGGCACCCAATGGGGTGACGAAGGTAAAGGTAAGATCGTCGATCTTCTGACTGAACGGGCTAAATATGTTGTACGCTACCAGGGCGGTCACAACGCAGGCCATACTCTCGTAATCAACGGTGAAAAAACCGTTCTCCATCTTATTCCATCAGGTATTCTCCGCGAGAATGTAACCAGCATCATCGGTAACGGTGTTGTGCTGTCTCCGGCCGCGCTGATGAAAGAGATGAAAGAACTGGAAGACCGTGGCATCCCCGTTCGTGAGCGTCTACTGCTGTCTGAAGCATGTCCGCTGATCCTT
Organism: Escherichia sp. E2748; assembly: GCF_005781125.1. Classification (NCBI taxonomy): domain Bacteria; kingdom Pseudomonadati; phylum Pseudomonadota; class Gammaproteobacteria; order Enterobacterales; family Enterobacteriaceae; genus Escherichia; species Escherichia sp. E2748. The sequence continues at coordinate 82,090 of NZ_VATP01000019.1, read as the reverse complement.
GATTATCACGTTGCGCTGGATAACGCGCGTGAGAAAGCACGTGGCGCGAAAGCGATCGGCACCACCGGTCGTGGTATCGGGCCTGCTTATGAAGATAAAGTAGCACGTCGCGGTCTGCGTGTTGGCGACCTTTTCGACAAAGAAACCTTCGCTGAAAAACTGAAAGAAGTGATGGAATATCACAACTTCCAGTTGGTTAACTACTACAAAGCTGAAGCGGTTGATTACCAGAAGGTTCTGGATGATACGATGGCAGTTGCCGACATCTTGACTTCTATGGTGGTTGACGTTTCTGACCTGCTCGACCAGGCGCGTCAGCGTGGCGATTTCGTCATGTTCGAAGGTGCGCAGGGTACGCTGCTGGATATCGACCACGGTACATATCCGTACGTAACTTCTTCCAACACCACTGCTGGTGGCGTGGCGACCGGTTCCGGCCTGGGCCCGCGTTATGTTGATTACGTTCTGGGTATCCTCAAAGCTTACTCCACTCGTGTAGGTGCAGGTCCGTTCCCGACCGAACTGTTTGATGAAACTGGCGAGTTCCTCTGCAAGCAGGGTAACGAATTCGGCGCAACTACAGGTCGTCGTCGTCGTACCGGCTGGCTGGATACCGTTGCCGTTCGTCGTGCGGTGCAACTGAACTCTCTGTCTGGCTTCTGCCTGACCAAACTGGACGTTCTGGATGGCCTGAAAGAGGTGAAACTCTGCGTGGCTTACCGTATGCCGGATGGTCGCGAAGTGACTACCACTCCGCTGGCAGCTGACGACTGGAAAGGTGTTGAGCCGATTTACGAAACCATGCCTGGCTGGTCTGAATCCACCTTCGGCGTGAAAGATCGTAGCGGCCTGCCGCAGGCGGCGCTGAACTACATCAAGCGCATTGAAGAGCTGACCGGTGTACCGATCGATATCATCTCTACCGGCCCGGATCGTACTGAAACCATGATTCTGCGCGACCCGTTCGACGCGTAATTCTGGGACGCCCGGCAGATATTTTGCCTGCTGGGCTAACAGTGTGATACATTGCTGTGTCGGGTAAGCCATTACGCTATCCGACACAGTGTTAAATCCTCGCTTTTTTCCTTCCCCAAACTGAAATAAATTAGCGACACAGCTTGTGGCTGGTTTATCATCAATATAAATGTATTTTTTCCCGATTTCCCTTTTTTGAGGTTGATGTGCAGTTAACGAGTTTCACTGATTACGGATTACGTGCGCTGATCTATATGGCATCATTGCCAGAAGGGCGGATGACCAGTATTTCTGAAGTGACTGACGTCTACGGCGTCTCCCGTAATCATATGGTCAAAATAATCAATCAACTTAGTCGTGCCGGCTACGTGACTGCTGTTCGTGGAAAAAATGGCGGCATTCGCCTGGGTAAACCGGCGAGTGCGATACGTATTGGTGATGTGGTGCGCGAGCTGGAACCTTTATCGCTGGTGAATTGCAGCAGTGAGTTTTGCCACATTACACCTGCCTGTCGGTTGAAACAGGCACTTTCTAAGGCCGTGCAAAGTTTTCTTACGGAACTGGATAACTACACGCTTGCCGATTTGGTTGAAGAGAATCAACCGCTTTATAAATTATTGCTGGTGGAGTGACGAAAATCTTCATCAGAGATGACAACGGAGGAACCGAGATGTCACAAGATCCTTTCCAGGAACGCGAAGCTGAAAAATACGCGAATCCCATCCCTAGTCGGGAATTTATCCTCGAACATTTAACCAAACGTGAAAAACCGGCCAGCCGTGATGAGCTGGCGGTAGAACTGCACATTGAAGGCGAAGAGCAGCTTGAAGGCCTGCGTCGCCGCCTGCGCGCGATGGAGCGCGATGGTCAACTGGTCTTCACTCGCCGTCAGTGCTATGCGCTGCCGGAACGCCTCGACCTGGTGAAAGGTACCGTTATTGGCCACCGTGATGGCTACGGCTTTCTGCGGGTTGAAGGACGTAAAGATGATTTGTATCTCTCTAGCGAGCAGATGAAAACCTGCATTCATGGCGATCAGGTGCTGGCGCAGCCGCTGGGCGCTGACCGTAAAGGTCGTCGTGAAGCGCGTATTGTTCGCGTACTGGTGCCAAAAACCAGCCAGATTGTTGGTCGCTACTTTACCGAAGCGGGCGTCGGCTTTGTGGTTCCTGACGACAGCCGTCTGAGCTTCGATATTTTAATCCCGCCCGATCAGATCATGGGCGCGCGGATGGGCTTTGTGGTGGTTGTTGAACTGACCCAACGCCCGACTCGCCGTACCAAAGCGGTGGGTAAAATCGTCGAAGTGCTGGGCGACAATATGGGCACCGGCATGGCGGTTGATATCGCTCTGCGTACCCATGAAATTCCGTACATCTGGCCGCAGGCTGTTGAGCAACAGGTTGCCGGGCTGAAAGAAGAAGTGCCGGAAGAAGCAAAAGCAGGTCGTGTCGATCTGCGCGATTTACCGCTGGTCACCATTGATGGCGAAGACGCCCGTGACTTTGACGATGCAGTTTACTGCGAGAAAAAACGCGGCGGCGGTTGGCGTTTATGGGTCGCGATTGCCGACGTCAGCTACTATGTGCGTCCGCCAACACCGCTGGACAGCGAAGCGCGTAACCGTGGTACGTCGGTGTATTTCCCTTCGCAGGTTATCCCGATGCTGCCGGAAGTGCTCTCTAACGGCCTGTGCTCGCTCAACCCGCAGGTAGACCGCCTGTGTATGGTGTGCGAGATGACAATTTCGTCGAAAGGCCGCCTGACTGGCTACAAATTCTATGAAGCGGTGATGAGCTCTCACGCGCGTCTGACCTACACCAAAGTCTGGCATATTCTGCAGGGTGATCAGGATCTGCGCGAGCAGTACGCCCCGCTGGTTAAGCATCTCGAAGAGTTGCATAACCTCTATAAAGTGCTGGATAAAGCCCGTGAAGAACGCGGTGGGATCTCGTTTGAGAGCGAAGAAGCGAAGTTCATTTTCAACGCTGAACGCCGTATTGAGCGTATCGAACAGACCCAGCGTAACGACGCACACAAGTTAATTGAAGAGTGTATGATTCTGGCGAATATCTCGGCGGCGCGTTTCGTTGAGAAAGCCAAAGAACCGGCACTGTTCCGTATTCACGATAAGCCGAGCACCGAAGCGATTACTTCTTTCCGTTCAGTGCTGGCGGAGCTGGGGCTGGAATTGCCGGGCGGTAACAAGCCGGAACCGCGTGACTACGCGGAGCTGCTGGAGTCGGTTGCTGATCGTCCTGATGCAGAAATGCTGCAAACCATGCTGCTGCGCTCGATGAAACAGGCGATTTACGATCCAGAAAACCGTGGGCACTTCGGTCTGGCATTGCAGTCCTATGCGCACTTTACTTCGCCGATTCGTCGTTATCCTGACCTGACGCTGCATCGCGCCATTAAGTATCTGCTGGCGAAAGAGCAGGGGCATCAGGGCAACACCACTGAAACCGGCGGCTACCATTATTCGATGGAAGAGATGCTGCAACTGGGTCAGCACTGTTCGATGGCGGAACGTCGTGCCGACGAAGCAACGCGCGATGTGGCTGACTGGCTGAAGTGTGACTTCATGCTCGACCAGGTGGGCAACGTCTTTAAAGGCGTTATTGCCAGCGTCACTGGTTTTGGCTTCTTTGTTCGTCTCGACGACCTGTTCATTGATGGTCTGGTTCACGTCTCTTCGCTGGACAATGACTACTATCGCTTTGACCAGGTAGGGCAACGCCTGATGGGCGAATCCAGCGGCCAGACTTATCGCCTGGGCGATCGCGTGGAAGTTCGCGTCGAAGCGGTTAATATGGACGAGCGCAAAATCGACTTTAGCCTGATCTCCAGCGAACGCGCACCGCGCAACGTCGGTAAAACGGCGCGCGAGAAAGCGAAAAAAGGCGATGCAGGCAAAAAAGGCGGCAAGCGTCGTCAGGTCGGTAAAAAGGTAAACTTTGAGCCAGACAGTGCCTTCCGTGGCGAGAAAAAACCGAAGCCGAAAGCGGCGAAGAAAGATGCGAGAAAAGCGAAAAAGCCATCGGCTAAAACGCAAAAAATAGCCGCAGCGACCAAAGCGAAGCGTGCGGCGAAGAAAAAAGTGGCAGAGTGATCATTACCCTCTTCAAACAGAAGAGGGTTAGATTGCTGACAAAATGCGCTTTGTTCATGCCGGATGCGGTGTGAACGCCTTATCCGGCCTACATAATCACGCAAATTCAATATATTGCAGGGACCATGTAGGCCGGATAAACGTAGTGCATCAGGCAAAACGTAAACAACGAGTACATTAATGAGCGAAATGATTTACGGCATCCACGCAGTGCAGGCCCTGCTGGAGCGCGCCCCTGAACGTTTTCAGGAAGTCTTTATTTTAAAAGGCCGTGAAGATAAACGTCTGTTACCGCTGATTCACGCCCTTGAATCCCAGGGCGTGGTTATCCAGCTGGCAAACCGCCAATATCTCGATGAGAAAAGCGACGGTGCCGTGCATCAGGGCATTATCGCCCGTGTGAAACCAGGACGGCAGTATCAGGAAAACGATCTGCCGGATCTGATCGCTTCGCTCGAACAACCGTTCCTGCTGATCCTCGACGGTGTAACCGATCCGCACAACCTCGGCGCGTGCCTGCGTAGCGCGGACGCCGCTGGCGTTCATGCGGTGATTGTGCCGAAAGATCGCTCCGCACAGCTCAACGCCACGGCGAAAAAAGTAGCCTGCGGCGCGGCAGAAAGCGTTCCGCTGATTCGGGTGACTAACCTTGCGCGCACCATGCGTATGTTGCAGGAAGAGAATATCTGGATCGTCGGTACGGCAGGCGAGGCGGATCATACGCTCTATCAGAGCAAAATGACCGGACGACTGGCGCTGGTGATGGGCGCGGAAGGTGAAGGTATGCGTCGTCTGACCCGTGAACATTGCGATGAGTTGATCAGCATCCCAATGGCAGGAAGTGTTTCTTCGCTGAACGTTTCGGTTGCGACCGGAATTTGCTTATTTGAAGCGGTTCGCCAGCGCAGCTAATCCCTCTGATTTAAGAAAAACCATCCAGATTTGGATGGTTTTTTTTTATCTATAGCTGGTAAGATAATTACGCTCTATAAATATTCATCTTATTAATAATTAAATTTAATATATATGGAATAATATATGATATGGAATCCGTTGGCGCTGGCGACAGCGTTACAAGCTGTACCTAAACAAAATATTGATGTAACAAATAGTGAAAATGCATTAATTATTAAAATGAATGATTACGGCGATTTGCAAATCAATGTTCTTTTTACTTCTCGCCAGATGATTATCGAAACATTTATTTGTCCGGTAAGCTATATCAATAATCCAAATGAATTTAATACATTCCTTTTAAGAAATCAGAAAATTATGCCGCTGTCATCGGTGGGGATCTCCAGCGTGCAACAGGAAGAGTATTACATTGTTTTCGGGGCATTATCGCTTAAATCTTCTCTTGAAGATATCCTGCTTGAAATAACCTCGCTGGTAGATAATGCATTGGATCTGGCTGAAATTACGGAAGAATATTCACACTAATTACAAGGACGGGTATTTATGGGAATTTTAAAAAGTTTATTTACGCTGGGGAAATCGTTTATCTCCCAGGCGGAAGAATCCATTGAAGAAACCCAGGGCGTGCGCATGCTGGAACAACATATTCGGGACGCCAAAGCTGAACTGGATAAAGCCGGAAAATCTCGCGTCGATCTGCTGGCGCGGGTGAAATTAAGTAACGATAAGCTGAAAGATTTACGCGAGCGTAAAACCAGTCTGGAAGCCCGTGCGCTGGAAGCATTAAGCAAGAACGTTAACCCATCGTTAATTAACGAAGTCGCCGAAGAAATTGCGCGCCTTGAGAATCTTATTACCGCTGAAGAACAGGTGTTGTCGAATCTGGAAGTCTCCCGCGATGGTGTGGAAAAAGCCGTTACGGCAACGGCACAGCGTATTTCCCAGTTTGAGCAACAAATGGAAGTCGTTAAAGCTACTGAAGCCATGCAGCGTGCGCAGCAGGCCGTAACGACCTCGACTGTTGGTGCCTCTTCCAGCGTTTCGACAGCTGCAGAGTCATTAAAACGCCTGCAAACGCGTCAGGCTGAGCGCCAGGCCCGGCTGGATGCCGCCGCGCAGCTGGAAAAAGTGGCAGACGGTCGCGATCTCGACGAAAAACTGGCGGAAGTGGGGATTGGTGGTGTTAACAAAAGCAATGCCCAGGATGTGCTGGCAAGGCTGCAACGCCAACAGGGTGAGTAATTTTTTGCCAGCCTCACTAAAAGGCTGGCTGCTAATTTAAGGATAAAATATGTCTGGTTTTTTCCAGCGCCTGTTTGGTCAGGATGATAAGCCTGTTATCGTTCGCGGTCCGCTGGGACTTCATCTCAATAGTGGCTTTACGCTCGACTCGTTAGCGTTTCGTTTGCTGGAAGATGAATTGCTGATTGCGCTGCCGGGTGAAGAATACACGGTAGCAGCTGTCAGCCACATCGATCTGGGCGGCGGTAGCCAGATTTTCCGCTACTACACTTCGGGCGATGAATTTCTGCAAATCAATACCACCGGCGGCGAAGATATTGATGACATTGATGATATCAAGCTCTTTGTCTATGAAGAGAGCTACGGTATCAGTAAAGAGAGTCACTGGCGCGAGGCGATCAACGCCAAAGCGATGGGGGCAATAACCTTAAACTGGCAGGAAAAACGCTGGCAGCGATTTTTTAACAGCGAGGAACCGGGAAATATCGAACCCGTCTACATGCTGGAAAAAGTAGAAAATCAAAACCATGCCAAATGGGAGGTCCATAATTTTACCATGGGCTACCAACGGCAAGTGACCGAAGATACTTACGAATATTTGCTGTTAAATGGTGAGGAATCTTTTAACGATCTCGGCGAGCCGGAGTGGTTATTTTCGCGCGCGCTGGGCGTCGATATCCCGCTGACATCACTTAATATTATTGGTTAATTACAGGGACGGTTACGATGCATATACTGGATTCACTTCTTGCTTTTAGCGCCTATTTTTTTATTGGCGTGGCGATGGTAATTATTTTTCTTTTTATCTATTCTAAAATTACACCGCACAACGAATGGCAGTTAATTAAAAATAATAATACCGCGGCGTCACTGGCGTTCAGCGGTACATTGTTGGGTTACGTGATCCCGTTATCCAGTGCGGCAATCAATGCGGTGAGCATTCCGGATTATTTCGCCTGGGGCGGGATTGCACTGGTGATTCAGTTACTCGTTTTTGCTGGTGTCAGACTTTATATGCCCGCATTAAGCGAAAAAATTATTAATCACAATACCGCAGCAGGAATGTTTATGGGAACCGCCGCACTGGCTGGTGGTATTTTTAACGCAGCTTGTATGACATGGTAATGGACGATCATGGCCAGAAAACGCAAATCAAGAAATAACAGTAAAATTGGTCACGGAGCGATCAGTCGCATTGGTAGACCGAATAATCCTTTTGAACCGCGTCGCAATCGCTACGCACAAAAATACTTAACGTTGGCGCTAATGGGCGGTGCCGCTTTTTTTGTATTGAAAGGTTGTGGCGATAGTGGCGATGTCGATAACGACGGTGATGGAACGTTTTACGCGACTGTGCAGGATTGTATTGATGACGGTAATAATGCCGACATTTGCGCGCGTGGCTGGAACAACGCCAAAGCGGCATTTTATGCCGATGTTCCGAAGAATATGACTCAGCAGAACTGTCAGTCTAAGTACGAAAATTGCTACTACGACAATGTTGAACAGAGTTGGATCCCGGTCGTTTCTGGATTTTTGTTAAGCCGGGTTATTCGTAAAGATCGCGATGAGCCGTTTGTTTATAACAGCGGTGGATCCTCATTTGCTTCCCGCCCCGTCTGGCGCAACACTTCCGGTGATTACTCCTGGCGCTCCGGTTCTGGCAAAAAAGAGTCTTATTCCACGGGCGGCTTTACCACCAAAAAAGCGTCTACCGTTTCTCGCGGCGGCTATGGCCGTTCTTCCAGCGCCCGTGGGCATTGGGGAGGCTAATCATGCTGAGACACAACGTTCCTGTGCGGCGGGATCTGGACCGGATTGCCGCCGATAACGGATTTGACTTTCATATCATCGACAATGAAATCTATTGGGATGAGAGTCGGGCTTACCGCTTTACTCTGCGCCAGATTGAAGAGCAGATCGAAAAACCGACTGCGGAACTGCATCAGATGTGCCTGGAGGTGGTGGATCGTGCGGTTAAAGATGAAGAGATCCTGACGCAACTGGCGATCCCGCTGTTGTACTGGGATGTGATCGCCGAAAGCTGGCGCGCACGCGATCCTTCGCTGTATGGCCGTATGGATTTTGCCTGGTGTGGTAATGCGCCGGTTAAGTTGCTGGAGTACAACGCCGATACGCCAACTTCATTGTACGAGTCGGCTTATTTCCAGTGGTTGTGGCTGGAAGATGCCCGGCGCAGCGGCGTTATTCCGCGCGATGCCGATCAGTACAATGCCATTCAGGAGCGCCTGATTTCACGCTTTAGCGAGCTTTATAGCCGGGAGCCGTTTTATTTTTGCTGCTGTCAGGACACCGACGAAGACAGGAGTACCGTGCTGTACTTGCAGGACTGTGCTCAGCAGGCAGGACAGGAGTCGCGGTTTATCTACATTGAAGATCTCGGTTTGGGCGTCGGCGGTGTACTGACCGATCTTGATGATAATGTCGTCCAGCGTGCATTTAAGCTGTATCCGCTGGAGTGGATGATGCGTGACGATAACGGTCCGCTGCTGCGCAAGCGTCGTGAGCAGTGGGTGGAGCCGTTATGGAAAAGTATCTTGAGTAACAAAGGGCTAATGCCGCTGCTTTGGCGCTTCTTTCCTGGTCATCCTAATCTTCTGGCGTCCTGGTTTGAGGGTGAAAAACCGCAGATCGCCGCTGGCGAAAGCTATGTGCGTAAACCGATCTACTCACGCGAGGGCGGTAACGTCACCATTTTCGACGGTCAGAATAACGTCGTTGACCACGCTGATGGTGATTACGCCGATGAACCGATGATCTATCAGGCGTTTCAACCGCTACCGCGATTTGGCGATAGTTACACGCTGATTGGTAGCTGGATTGTCGATGATGAAGCGTGCGGTATGGGTATCCGCGAAGATAACACGCTGATCACTAAAGACACTTCGCGTTTTGTTCCGCACTACATTGCGGGTTAAGAATGTTTTAGCAATCTCTTTCTGTCAGGAATCCGTGGCAGTGACCATACTAATGGTGACTGCCATTGATGGAGGGAGACACCGTGCACTGGCAAACTCACACTGTTTTTAATCAACCTATACCCTTAAATAACAGCAATTTATACCTGTCTGATGGCGCGCTCTGCGAAGCGGTAACGCGCGAAGGCGCTGGCTGGGATAGCGATTTTCTCGCCAGTATTGGTCAGCAACTCGGAACGGCAGAATCCCTTGAACTGGGGCGGCTGGCGAATGTAAACCCACCTGAACTGTTGCGCTACGATGCCCAGGGGCGACGTCTGGACGATGTCCGTTTCCATCCCGCATGGCACCTGCTGATGCAGGCGTTATGTACCAATCGGGTACACAACCTGGCCTGGGAAGAAGATGCTCGTTCTGGCGCATTTGTGGCGCGGGCGGCGCGTTTTATGTTGCACGCGCAGGTTGAGGCCGGGTCGTTATGTCCGATAACGATGACCTTTGCCGCCACGCCATTGCTGTTACAGATTCTACCCGCGCCGTTTCAGGACTGGACCACCCCGCTGCTGAGCGATCGCTACGATTCTCACTTATTGCCAGGCGGGCAAAAACGCGGTTTGTTGATTGGCATGGGAATGACGGAAAAGCAGGGCGGTTCCGATGTCATGAGCAACACCACCCGTGCAGAGCGTCTGGAAGATGGCTCTTATCGGCTGGTGGGGCATAAATGGTTTTTCTCGGTGCCACAAAGCGACGCGCATCTGGTGCTGGCGCAGACCGCGGGCGGTTTGTCCTGCTTTTTTGTGCCGCGATTTTTGCCTGACGGGCAACGCAACGCGATTCGGCTGGAGCGTCTGAAAGATAAGTTGGGTAATCGTTCCAATGCCAGTTGCGAAGTGGAGTTTCAGGATGCCATTGGCTGGTTGTTGGGGCAGGAAGGGGAAGGGATTCGCCTGATCCTGAAAATGGGCGGGATGACGCGTTTTGATTGTGCTCTGGGCAGCCACGCCATGATGCGCCGTGCGTTCTCGCTGGCGATTTATCACGCACATCAGCGCCATGTATTTGGTAATCCGTTAATAGAACAGCCTCTGATGCGCCATGTCTTAAGTCGCATGGCGCTTCAGCTTGAAGGGCAAACAGCATTGTTGTTTCGTCTGGCGCGGGCCTGGGATCGACGTGCCGATGCCAAAGAAGCTCTGTGGGCGCGTTTATTTACGCCTGCGGCGAAATTTGTGATCTGCAAACGTGGCATTCCGTTTGTGGCTGAAGCGATGGAGGTACTGGGCGGTATTGGCTATTGCGAAGAGAGCGAACTACCGCGACTTTATCGAGAGATGCCAGTGAACAGCATCTGGGAAGGCTCTGGCAATATTATGTGCCTCGATGTGCTGCGCGTTCTTAATAAGCAAGCGGGTGTATACGACTTGCTGTCGGAAGCGTTTATGGAAGTGAAAGGGCAAGATCGTTATTTTGATCGCGCGGTTCGTCGCTTACAACAGCAACTGCGCAAACCGGCTGAGGAATTGGGACGGGAGATAACACATCAATTATTTTTGCTGGGCTGCGGCGCGCAAATGTTGAAATATGCTTCTCCGCCAATGGCGCAGGCGTGGTGTCAGGTGATGTTAAATACGCGCGGTGGCGTGCGGTTGTCAGAGCAGATCCAGAATGATTTATTGCTGCGGGCGACGGGGGGAGTGTGTTTGTAAGCGTATACGACGGATGCGACGCTGGTTTCGATTAACTAAATGAAATATGTGAAAATTGTAGGCCGGACAAGGCGCTCGCGCCGCATCCGGCATTGTTCATTTGCTGTAGATGACACTCACGCATACAGTATCGCCTGTACACGCCAGTTATCGGGCTGCTGGTCTTCATACATGGTAATAATGCGATACCATGATGCCCCTTGTTCATCGGCCTTTAACGCCACGATACGTTCCACGTCCTGCGGATCCCCTGAAATATTGCTAACCGAGATCTGACCTATTTCATTCAGGCCCGTCACGCAGTCAGCACTGGCGAATTCTGCAGACTGTGCCGTGGCGCTCGCAGGGCAAGTCACTAATTGCAGCGAGGGTGAGGCAAGTAATTGTTTCATCGTCAGCTCCATTTTTCGTTTCCCCACATGTTGCAGGGCATTCCATCGCGGTAATAAACGCCCGAGCTTCCAGCCGGTAATTTATTGTGCACAGATAAACGCATAGGGACGCAAAGCAATGTAAAGCTGACTATGTAAGTTGTCTGATTTATTTACGGTACAAAATGGCTTGTGAATACCACTGTCCTGTCACGATGGTTTCATCCACCATTACGACAACGTAATAATCAGCTTTTGCAGCGACAGCTTTCGCTCTGATTTCTGCTAATGCGTCATCCGGAGAGCCCCGTACCATCGTGCTTACGCTACCTATTCGCTGTAACCCTTGTGTCTGGTCACGGCGAATCTCTTGCGGATGGTCCGTTACTGGCGGTGCTGGCTGTGGCGTACCTTGCAGTGCGCTACAGGCGCTTAGCATCAACACCAATAATAAACTGGCAAACCGATAAATAACGCTATTACGTTTCCTGCTAACCATAGTGTAGTGCCTTATTTATTTAACTTGAGGGGAATGTTCCCGAATTGTTACCTGGTACGCGATTTTCGAATGAAAACGTTGTGAAAGCGTAATCCACATCTCAACATTATGAACTAATACGGTCAGCAGAAACTTGTGCTAAGGATTTCTTCATGTCATACCAGACTCAAAGGAGAAAAAGATGATTGAATTAGAATCACGCGTGCTGGCTGATATTCCCGTTCTTCACGCTTATCCCATAGGGCAAAAAGAACCCCCATTACCGTGTGTGATTTTTTATCACGGATTTACTTCATCCAGCCTGGTTTATAGCTATTTTGCCGTCGCGCTGGCGCAGGCTGGTTTCCGGGTGATCATGCCGGATGCGCCCAATCACGGTAGCCGTTTTAGTGGCGACGCAGCGAGGCGTTTAAATCAATTCTGGCAAATCTTGCTACAAAGTATGCAGGAATTCACTACTTTACGTGCGGCAATAGCCGAAGAAAACTGGCTGCGTGATGAACGCCTGGCGGTTGGTGGCGCGTCGATGGGCGCAATGACCGCGTTGGGGATTACCGCTCGCCACCCCACGGTGAAATGTACCGCCAGCATGATGGGGTCTGGCTATTTCACATCGCTTGCCCGTTCACTGTTTCCACCGTTGAAGCCTGAAACGCCAGCACAGCAAAACGAATTTGATAACATTATTGCTCCACTGGCAGAGTGGGAAGCGGCAAACCACCTGGACGAACTGGGAAGCAGGCCACTGCTGTTGTGGCATGGCCTTGACGATGATGTTGTGCCTGCCGAGGAATCACTACGTTTGCAGCAGGCATTAAGAGAAACGGGACGAGATAAACAGTTAACCTGTTTATGGCAGCCTGGCGTGCGCCACCGTATTACACCCGAGGCGTTAGATGCTGCGGTGACATTTTTCCACCAGCATCTTTAAACACGCAGAATGCTGACCCCTTGCGCTTCCAGCTGTTGCAGGATCTCTGGGTTAGCATTTTTGCCGGTGATCAGCATATCGATTTGATCGGCGCGGCTAAAGAGCATCCCCGCGCGTTCACCAATCTTACTGCTATCGACCAGCACTACTAGTTTCCCTACCACGCTCAGCATCTTCTGCTCTGCCATCGCTGTCAGCATATCGGTTTTATATAACCCTTCTGCGGTCAGCCCTTTGCCGCTGGTAAACATCCAGTGCCCGGCATAGAGACTGTTTTCGCTGCCCTGTGGGCTTAAGGTGATGGACTGACTTTTGTTGTACTGCCCGCCCATGATGATCACGCTGTCATGTTCCTGATCGATCAGATAGTTTGCCAGCGGGAGATAATTAGTGATGATTTGCACCGGTTTGCCACACATTTCCCGGCCGAGCAGAAACGCGGTAGAGCCGCAGTTGATGACCACGCTTTCGCCCGGATTGACCAGTTGTGATGCCGCTTTAGCGATACGTACTTTTTCATCGTGATTCTGCGCCTGATGCAGATTCATCGGCGTCCATCGCGGGCGCTGCTGGGTAATCGCTTCGGCGCCATTGCGCACTTTTTTCAGTTTGCCGCTTTCGTCGAGTTTATTGATATCGCGTCGCGCAGTGGCAGGCGAAATTCCCAGACGCTCAACGACTTTCTCCACGGTCACAAAGCCCAATTGTGCGAGCATTTCCAGGAGGATTTGATGTCTTTGTGCTTCAGTCATGAGCTATTCCGATAGAATTTGATTTTTTTAGATGATATTTGAAATAGCCAGGAAATACTACGCCGGATAGCGCGAACAGATCCACGCTACCCGGTATAAACGACAGATTACAGGAACGATTTGAACGGCAGATCCGGTTCAATAGTGAAGCAATCGTCAAAACCACGCGGATAGTGATACTCGAAGTTATCTTTATCCAACGGCCAGGTAAACTTGCCACCGACCTGCCAGATAAACGGCTTAAAGCCATACTTCAGACGATCTTTTTTCATCTCCCACAGTACGCGGATTTCCTGCGGATCGGCCTGGAAGTTTGACCAGATATCATGGTGGAACGGGATAACTACTTTCGCATTCAACGCTTCGCCCATACGCAGCATATCGGCGCTGGTCATTTTGTCGGTAATACCGCGTGGGTTCTCACCGTACGATCCTAACGCCACGTCGATCTGATGCTCGTTGCCATGTTTTGCATAGTAGTTAGAGTAGTGGGAATCGCCGCTGTGATACAGGGAACCGCCCGGTGTTTTGAACAGATAGTTTACTGCGCGATCGTCCATGCCGTCTGGCAGCACGCCAGCCGCTTTTTGATCCGCTGGTAGGGTGATCAGTGCAGTACGGTCGAACGCGTCAAGGGCATGAATTTCAATGTCTTTCACTTTTACCACATCGCCTGGTTTGACCACGATGCAGCGCTCTTTTGGTACTCCCCAGCCAATCCATAAATCCACGCAGGTTTTCGGTCCGATAAACGGTACGTCATCAGCACAGTTCTGCATCACGGCAGCAGCGACGTTGACGTCTATATGATCGTTGTGATCGTGAGTTGCCAGTACCGCGTCGATCTGGCGAATCGCAAACGGATCAAGAACAAACGGGGTAGTACGCAGGTTTGGCTGCAGTTTTTTCACGCCAGCCATGCGCTGCATCTGGTGACCCTGTTTCATCAGCGGGTTACCGTGACTTTGTTTGCCAGTACCGCACCAGAAATCAACGCAAACGTTGGTGCCACCTTCCGATTTCAGCCAGATCCCAGTACAACCGAGCCACCACATCGCGAATGTACCAGGAGCTACCTGCTCTTGTTCAATTTCTTCATTCAGCCAGCTACCCCACTCCGGGAAAGTGCTCAGGATCCAGGATTCACGGGTGATACTTTTCACTTTACTCATCGCCATTTACCTTCATGATGTTCAGTTTTAATCAATATGTGATTGGTTTTGATTAATCCTGACACTATTTTTTCAGGAAGGCAATGACCATTTTTTGACTTTTTGCCAGGGGAGTTGTTGTGGATTTTGAGTGTGGAAAGATTTAACGGAATGTGTAATCCATTTAACTAAATGAATTTAAATGAGTAATTGTTTCGTTGCATGAATCCCACTCTATCCATGTGGAATTATTTGCGTGCCGCGTCACATTTAATCATAAATAATCTTGTTGTGATTACTTTTGAAAATTAGAGTGAATGCACAACATTCCGGGTGTGCGGAATACCCGGTTACCTCTTCTTCAGGAGATCGTTATGGAGATCCTCTACAACATCTTTACCGTGTTTTTTAACCAGGTCATGACCAATGCCCCGTTGTTGCTGGGTATTGTGACCTGTCTGGGCTACATCCTACTGCGCAAAAGTGTCAGCGTTATTATTAAAGGGACGATTAAAACCATTATTGGTTTCATGTTGTTGCAGGCAGGGTCCGGCATCCTGACCAGCACCTTCAAACCGGTGGTGGCGAAAATGTCGGAAGTCTACGGTATCAACGGTGCGATTTCAGATACTTACGCTTCGATGATGGCCACTATCGAGCGCATGGGCGATGCCTATAGCTGGGTGGGTTACGCGGTGTTGCTGGCTCTGGCGCTGAACATCTGTTACGTGCTGCTGCGTCGTATTACCGGTATTCGCACCATCATGCTGACTGGTCACATCATGTTCCAGCAGGCGGGGCTGATTGCCGTTACGCTGTTTATTTTCGGTTATTCCATGTGGACGACCATTATCTGCACCGCGATTCTGGTTTCGCTCTACTGGGGCATTACCTCCAACATGATGTACAAGCCGACTCAGGAAGTCACCGACGGCTGCGGTTTCTCCATCGGTCACCAGCAGCAGTTTGCATCATGGATTGCTTATAAAGTCGCGCCGTTCCTGGGCAAAAAAGAGGAGAGCGTTGAAGACCTCAAACTGCCTGGCTGGCTGAATATTTTCCACGACAACATCGTCTCCACGGCGATTGTCATGACCATCTTCTTTGGCGCCATTCTGCTCTCCTTCGGTATCGATACCGTGCAGGCGATGGCAGGCAAAGTGCACTGGACGGTCTACATTCTGCAAACCGGTTTCTCCTTCGCGGTGGCGATCTTCATCATCACTCAGGGCGTGCGCATGTTTGTGGCGGAACTCTCTGAAGCATTTAACGGTATCTCCCAGCGTCTGATCCCAGGTGCGGTTCTGGCGATTGACTGTGCGGCTATCTATAGCTTCGCGCCGAACGCCGTGGTCTGGGGCTTTATGTGGGGCACCATCGGTCAGCTGATTGCGGTTGGTATCCTGGTCGCCTGCGGTTCCTCGATCCTGATTATTCCTGGCTTTATCCCGATGTTCTTCTCCAACGCCACCATCGGCGTGTTCGCTAACCACTTCGGCGGCTGGCGTGCGGCGCTGAAAATTTGTCTGGTGATGGGGGTGATTGAAATCTTTGGTTGCGTCTGGGCGGTGAAACTCACCGGTATGAGTGCCTGGATGGGTATGGCGGACTGGTCAATTCTGGCACCGCCGATGATGCAGGGCTTCTTCTCCATCGGTATCGCCTTTATGGCCGTCATCATTGTAATTGCACTGGCTT
This sequence comes from Escherichia sp. E2748, assembly GCF_005781125.1. Classification (NCBI taxonomy): domain Bacteria; kingdom Pseudomonadati; phylum Pseudomonadota; class Gammaproteobacteria; order Enterobacterales; family Enterobacteriaceae; genus Escherichia; species Escherichia sp. E2748. The sequence goes on along the minus strand of NZ_VATP01000019.1, from coordinate 65,796 downwards.
ATATGTTCTTCGCTGGCCGCGCACTGCGCGCAGAAGAAGATGCAGAAAAACAACTGGCAGAACAGTCTGCTTAATAAGGAGTTTTGATTATGACCGTACGTATTCTGGCTGTGTGTGGCAACGGACAAGGCAGTTCCATGATCATGAAGATGAAAGTGGACCAGTTTTTAACCCAATCAAACATTGACCACACGGTAAATAGCTGCGCGGTTGGCGAATACAAAAGCGAGTTGAGCGGCGCGGATATCATCATCGCTTCTACGCACATTGCGGGCGAAATCACCGTGACCGGCAACAAATACGTGGTTGGCGTACGCAACATGCTCTCTCCTGCTGATTTTGGCCCGAAACTGCTGGAAGTGATCAAAGAGCATTTCCCGCAGGATGTGAAGTAAGGACGCGCCATGAAATTACGTGATTCGCTGGCGGAGAATAAATCTATCCGTCTGCAGGCTGAAGCTGAGACATGGCAGGACGCAGTGAAAATCGGCGTTGACCTGCTGGTGGCGGCGGATGTTGTCGAGCCGCGTTACTACCAGGCGATTCTGGATGCGGTTGAACAGCACGGCCCGTACTTTGTGCTCGCACCAGGCCTGGCAATGCCGCACGGTCGGCCGGAAGAGGGCGTTAAGAAAACCGGTTTTGCGCTGGTGACGCTGAAAAAGCCGCTGGAGTTCAACCACGAAGATAACGACCCGGTGGATATCCTCATCACTATGGCGGCGGTTGATGCCAACACTCACCAGGAAGTGGGCATCATGCAGATCGTCAACCTGTTTGAAGATGAAGAGAATTTCGACCGTTTACGTGCCTGCCGTACCGAGCAGGAAGTACTGGATCTCATTGACCGCACCAACGCGGCAGCTTAAGAAGGAATTGAACATGTCATTACCGATGTTGCAAGTCGCGCTGGACAACCAGACTATGGATAGCGCCTACGAAACCACTCGCTTGATTGCCGAAGAAGTCGACATTATCGAAGTGGGTACCATTCTATGCGTGGGCGAAGGCGTGCGTGCGGTTCGTGACCTGAAAGCGCTTTACCCGCACAAAATCGTGCTGGCAGATGCCAAAATTGCCGATGCGGGCAAAATCCTTTCTCGTATGTGCTTCGAAGCCAATGCTGACTGGGTGACTGTAATTTGCTGTGCGGATATCAACACCGCCAAAGGCGCTCTGGACGTGGCAAAAGAGTTTAACGGCGACGTGCAGATCGAACTGACCGGTTACTGGACCTGGGAACAGGCGCAGCAGTGGCGCGACGCAGGCATTCAGCAGGTGGTTTATCACCGCAGCCGTGACGCACAGGCCGCAGGCGTAGCGTGGGGCGAAGCGGACATTACCGCGATCAAACGTCTTTCCGATATGGGCTTCAAAGTGACCGTCACTGGTGGCCTGGCGCTGGAAGATCTGCCGCTGTTCAAAGGCATTCCGATTCACGTCTTTATCGCGGGCCGTAGTATCCGTGATGCCGCTTCTCCGGTGGAAGCCGCACGTCAGTTCAAACGTTCCATCGCCGAACTGTGGGGCTAAGGAGCGGATATGTTGTCCAAACAAATCCCGCTTGGCATCTATGAAAAAGCGCTCCCCGCCGGGGAGTGCTGGCTGGAACGGCTGCAACTGGCAAAAACGCTGGGCTTCGATTTTGTCGAGATGTCGGTAGATGAAACTGACGAGCGCTTGTCGCGCCTCGACTGGAGCCGTGAGCAGCGTCTGGCGCTGGTGAATGCAATTGTTGAAACCGGCGTGCGTGTACCGTCCATGTGCCTTTCTGCTCATCGTCGTTTCCCGCTGGGCAGCGAAGATGATGCGGTGCGGGCGCAGGGGCTGGAGATTATGCGTAAAGCTATCCAGTTCGCCCAGGACGTCGGCATTCGCGTGATCCAGTTGGCGGGCTATGACGTTTACTATCAGGAGGCCAATAACGAAACGCGTCGTCGTTTCCGTGACGGCCTGAAAGAGAGCGTCGAGATGGCGAGCCGTGCGCAGGTCACGCTGGCAATGGAGATCATGGATTACCCATTGATGAACTCTATCAGCAAGGCGCTGGGCTACGCGCACTATCTCAACAATCCGTGGTTCCAGCTCTACCCGGATATCGGCAACCTGTCGGCGTGGGACAACGATGTGCAGATGGAGTTACAGGCCGGAATCGGGCATATCGTTGCGGTGCATGTGAAAGACACCAAACCTGGCGTCTTCAAAAACGTGCCGTTTGGTGAGGGTGTGGTGGATTTCGAACGTTGCTTCGAAACGCTCAAACAGAGTGGCTATTGCGGGCCCTATCTGATTGAGATGTGGAGCGAAACGGCGGAAGACCCGGCGGCAGAAGTGGCGAAAGCGCGTGATTGGGTGAAAGCGCGCATGGCCAAAGCAGGCATGGTGGAGGCGGCATAATGCAAAAGCTGAAACAGCAGGTATTTGAAGCCAATATGGATCTGCCGCGCTACGGGCTGGTGACCTTTACCTGGGGTAACGTCAGCGCCATTGACCGCGAACGCGGGCTGGTGGTGATCAAGCCCAGCGGCGTCGCCTACGAAACCATGAAAGCAGACGATATGGTGGTGGTCGATATGAGCGGCAAGGTGGTGGAAGGGGAGTATCGTCCGTCTTCCGACACTGCGACGCATCTCGAACTCTACCGTCGTTACCCGTCGCTTGGCGGCATTGTCCATACCCACTCCACTCATGCCACCGCATGGGCGCAGGCGGGGCTGGCGATCCCGGCGTTAGGCACCACGCACGCTGACTACTTTTTGGGCGATATCCCGTGTACGCGCGGGTTAAGCGAAGAAGAGGTGCAGGGCGAGTACGAACAGAACACTGGCAAAGTGATTATCGAAACGCTGGGTGACGCCGAGCCACTGCATACGCCGGGAATTGTGGTGTATCAGCACGGACCGTTTGCCTGGGGGAAAGATGCTCACGATGCGGTGCATAACGCGGTGGTGATGGAGGAAGTGGCAAAAATGGCGTGGATTGCGCGCAGTATTAACCCACAACTCAATCACATCGACAGCTTCCTGATGAATAAACACTTCATGCGTAAGCACGGTCCTAACGCCTATTACGGGCAGAAGTAAAACACGCGCTGCGGAAATTGCCTTCTTCGGGAGATAACTGGTCTGATTCCGCAGCCGTTTTTCAAAAAAATGCCCCCGGAGAAGGGGGCAAAGCAAACTATGGCAATGTTTCGTTGGTTATACCTGGTGCTAGCGATAAATATCCGCGCTGGCGTGCATATTGCCGTTACTCCCCGGTTCCCGCATCAGAATCACGTGGTAGTACGTTGCGCCTTGCGCATCTGTCTCTTCATTCAGTGCCTGGCGAGCTTCACTTTCAGTGGCGAAGTTATGGTTGATATAAATCACGCCTAAGCTCTGCACGTCGTCCATATTTCTGGCCTGGTGGTTATTAATTTCAATGGCTGCCCATGTATTTGCACTTAGCAAAAGCACAGCCAGAAGGGCTAAAACACGGCTGAACATAGATACCTCCTCAACGGCTGACTTTGTACGCGCTCCTCTGTGATGATCTTCTGATTTAATTTTAATCAATGATAAAGAAGTTGATGGTGACCATTTCTGATGCAGTTGTTCAAAAAAACGCCCTGATGGGATGTGATGAACTTCAAATCAGCGGGTTAGTACGATTTGGCGAAAGATGAGATTTATTTGTCGGCTGGCCTTGAGTTTAGCGGGGCATACAAGTACTATAACGCGTCATTTTTCAGCCGACCTTTAACACGTTCCTTGCCTCCCCGGGATTCGGCTGACCCAGACAGGAGGCTGAATAATCCGTAAGGAGCAATTCGATGCGTCATTACGAAATCGTTTTTATGGTCCATCCTGACCAGAGCGAACAGGTTCCGGGCATGATCGAGCGCTACACTGCTGCCATCACTGGTGCAGAAGGCAAGATCCACCGTCTGGAAGACTGGGGCCGCCGTCAGCTGGCTTACCCGATCAACAAACTGCACAAAGCACACTACGTTCTGATGAACGTTGAAGCTCCGCAGGAAGTGATCGATGAGCTGGAAACTACCTTCCGCTTCAACGATGCCGTTATCCGCAGCATGGTTATGCGTACCAAGCACGCTGTTACCGAAGCATCTCCGATGGTTAAAGCGAAAGACGAGCGCCGTGAGCGTCGCGATGATTTCGCAAACGAAACCGCAGATGATGCTGAAGCTGGGGATTCTGAAGAGTAATTTCTGATGACCAACCGTCTGGTGTTGTCCGGCACCGTGTGCAGGACTCCCCTTCGCAAGGTCAGTCCATCAGGAATTCCTCACTGCCAGTTCGTGCTTGAGCATCGTTCTGTGCAGGAGGAAGCCGGTTTTCACCGGCAGGCGTGGTGCCAAATGCCCGTTATTGTTAGCGGACACGAAAACCAGGCCATTACTCACAGTATAACGGTCGGCAGTCGCATAACCGTTCAGGGGTTCATTTCATGCCACAAGGCAAAGAACGGACTGAGCAAAATGGTTTTGCATGCCGAGCAGATTGAATTGATAGATTCTGGAGACTAGCCATATGGCACGTTATTTCCGTCGTCGCAAGTTCTGCCGTTTCACCGCGGAAGGCGTTCAAGAGATCGACTATAAAGATATCGCTACGCTGAAAAACTACATCACCGAAAGCGGTAAGATTGTCCCAAGCCGTATCACCGGTACCCGTGCAAAATACCAGCGTCAGCTGGCTCGCGCTATCAAACGCGCTCGCTACCTGTCCCTGCTGCCGTACACTGATCGCCATCAGTAATCGGTCACGGTCCATTAATACGACTTTGAGAGGATAAGGTAATGCAAGTTATTCTGCTTGATAAAGTAGCAAACCTGGGTAGCCTGGGTGATCAGGTAAACGTTAAAGCGGGCTATGCTCGTAACTTCCTGGTACCGCAGGGTAAAGCTGTTCCAGCTACCAAGAAAAACATTGAATTCTTCGAAGCACGTCGCGCTGAACTGGAAGCTAAACTGGCTGAAGTTCTGGCAGCAGCTAATGCTCGCGCTGAGAAAATCAATGCACTGGAAACTGTTACCATCGCGTCTAAAGCTGGCGACGAAGGTAAACTGTTCGGTTCCATCGGTACTCGCGACATCGCTGACGCTGTAACTGCAGCTGGCGTTGAAGTGGCTAAGAGCGAAGTTCGTCTGCCGAACGGCGTTCTGCGTACCACTGGCGAACACGAAGTGAGCTTCCAGGTTCACAGCGAAGTATTCGCGAAAGTGATCGTAAACGTAGTAGCTGAATAATTCGTTATTCAACGAGACGTAAAAACGCCGACCTTGTGTCGGCGTTTTGCTTTTAGTGATAAAAACCTCAGAAACAGCTGTTCCCTTCATAAAGTTCTCTTACTATTCCTTTTATAAAAAATTCTCAGGACCCATACCTGGCCCCCAGCCTCGCCGCTGGTAGCTCGTGTCATGTTTTTTTACGCGGAAAACATGACAAAAGCATCAATACAGCGTCTCCCTTGCAAGATAATAAAAACAATAAGTTATGTGCAAATGCGCTGTTATTTTATTGTTTTTTTAGATAAAAAGATAAAATATTATCATTATGGGTAAAAAAACAGCACCGTTACTCCCTTATACGAATCAGATGCTTAGTGAATTTGGTGAGCGGCTGAAACTTGCTCGTTTACGACGCAGGCTTACCGCAAAGCAAGTTGCTGAACGTGCCGGGATGTCGCCAATAACATTGCGTTCTCTGGAGTCAGGAAGTGCAGGGGTCACGATAGGGGCATATTTGTCTGTGATGCAGGTTTTGGGTCTGGAAACGGATTTAAATAAGCTTGCAGCTGAAGACGACTTAGGGCGTCAGCTCCAGGATTCCCGTTTGATTAAAAAAAGAGGGCTTGCTCGTTCATCCGGTAAGAATGACGAAGGGATTCAGACAGCCTCATTTCAGACGAAACGCGAGAAAGAAGGTCATCTCACCACGGATTTAACAGCGCTGGCAAAAGACTCAACGCCAACTAATCCAGGGGAAACGTCCACCTCTCTTGCTGCACTATTACAACCGATAAAAAAACCGATAAAAGGAAATTAATTATGGCATTAATCGGAGTGTATGCGGATTGGGAAGGCCTGGATGGTCCTGCGCGTATTGGTTATTTGCACAGTCGTCGCACCCGGGCGCGTGAGATATTTGAGTTTGAGTACGATAAAAAGGCGCTTGCAGATCCTGCACTTAATTTTATTCAGTTAGATCCTGAAATAATGTTGTATGAGGGAACACAGTACCCAATTCCTCCTAAGGATAAATTTGGTGCATTTAGTGATTCCTGCCCGGATCGTTGGGGACGCATGCTAATGAAGCGGCGTTTTGAGAGGGATATCCGAGACGGATTATTTGATAAAGACTCCCACCTTTATGAGTCTGCTTATTTATTAGGTGTACATGATCTTTATCGGGTTGGGGCTCTTCGATATAAACTTGAAGACACTGGAGAGTTTCTTGATAACCGCATTGATGTTGCAGCCCCACCATTTACCGAAATAGCGAGTCTGGAAAGAGCTAGCCGGGCAATTGAAGAAGATCCTGATAATAGAGAACTCATGGGGCAAAAATGGTTAAGAATGCTAATCGCACCTGGGGGCTCATTAGGAGGTGCGCGTCCGAAAGCCAGTGTTGTTGATGAAGCAGGACATCTCTACATCGCTAAATTTCCCAGTGTAAAAGATGAGTATGATGTTGGTGGATGGGAAATGGTCGTTAATGCACTTGATTTGGAATTAGCTCGAGAAGTTGCGGAGTATTTTCGACTTGGTTTGACAGAAGCAGATGACATTATTGCTAATTTTAGAGGAATTGTCAGTCAGTGGCGAACCATTGCCGAGCGTCTTAGATTACCTGGTCGTGAACAAGAGTTAATGGCAGAGGCGTTCAGGGCGTCAATTTAGAATAGTTATTTCGATATATTCGATGAGGGCCGCAATAAGCAGCCCTATTAAGATAATTACTTCGTCGCCTGAATGTCGGCCAGCATTGGGGCAAGGGCAGGGTTATCCTTAGCGAAGTTTGCGTACATTGGCTGTACTTTCTCGATAAACGGAGCTTTATCAACCTGGTAGACTTTCACGCCCATTTTATCCAGTTTCGCAAATTCTTGTTTCTCTTCTTCGCTCCACAAGTCTTTCATGTAGCTCATTGATTCTTTAGATGCTTTTAATATAGCAGCCTGATTTTCCGGGCTAAGTTTATCAAACGCAGCATTGCTCATCAGAACCACATCGGGAACCATAGTGTGTTCGTCAAGGCTGAAGGATTTTGCCACTTCACCGTGACGCATGGTGGTCAGCGCCATCACACTGTTTTCCGCCATATCGACCACGCCCTGCTGTAAGGCTGTATACAGCTCGCCGTAATCCAGTGGCGTCGGGTTACCGCCCATGACTTTGATCATTTCAACTGCGCCAGGACTTGGCTGGACACGGACTTTCATGCCTTTCAGATCGTCTGGTTTCAGTACCGGTTTATTGCCGTAGAAGCTGCGGGCGCCTCCATCATAAAAAGTCAGCCCGAAATAACCTTTGCTTTTCGTTGAGTCGAGGATTTTTCTCCCGATATCGCCCTGCATCACCTGATAATAATGATCACGATCGCGGAACAAATAAGGCAGGCTAAATAATTTATAAGAATTTTCAAATGATTCCATTTCTGCCGCATTGGTTTTTACCAGCGGAATAGCGCCAGAACGAATCAGCTCCATTGTTTCTCGTTGAGTACCCAATGTTCCATTTGGATAAATACGAATAGTAATATCACCGTTAGAGTACTCTTTGCTCTTTTTCGCAAAGAACTCCATCGCTTTATGAACAGGATGAGACTTATCCTGATTATGACTCAGTTTTAATGTCACTGCCCAGGACTGGCTTGCGGATAACATAAGAACAGCACCGATAATGCCAGCGGATACTTTTATTTTCATAGATGTTCCTTTTCTAATAAATATGGCGGCAGGTGCCGCCAGTGAATGCATATCAGTAGCCCAGTGCTCTTGGCAATGCCATACTGATTTGCGGAATATAGGTCACCATTGCCAGCACCAATACCATCACGGCATAGAATGGCAGCATAGGTTTGATAATTTTATTAATCGGTAATTTAGATACACTACAACCGACAAATAACACACTGCCTACAGGCGGAGTACAAATACCGATACACATGTTCAGTACCATGACAATACCAAAGTGAATCGGGTCCATGCCCAGTTCGGTGACAACCGGTAAAAATATCGGCGTAAAAATCAGTACCGCTGGCGTCATATCCATAAATGTGCCAATGATCAACAAGATAATATTGATAATAAGCAGGATTACTATTGGATTATCAGAAATGGTATTGAGCAAATCGAGGATCAGGAAGGGTACGTCAGCGTTGGACATAGCCCATGACATGCCCATTGAAGAACCGATCAATAACAAAACAATTGCGGTGGTAATGACGGATTCCAGAAATATTTTAGGCAAATCTTTAACTGAGATTTCACGATAAAGAACCAGCGCAAGGAAAAGGGTATAAATTACCGCAATTGCCGAAGCCTCTGTCGGGGTAAAAACACCGCTTAGTACACCGCCCATAATTAACACAATCAGGAAAATACTGGGGATCGCCATCCATATAGCCACTCCAGCCTGGCGTAAAGTTGGGCGTTCTGGTTTGGGGTATCCGCGACGTACCGCGATAATACCGGCGACGACCATCAGCGCCAGGCCCAGTAAAATTCCCGGAACATACCCTGCCAGGAACAGTGCAGCAATAGACGTACCGCCGCTGACCAGTGAATAGACGATCAACGTATTGCTTGGTGGAATAAGTAAACCAGTAGGAGCAGAAGCAACGTTAACCGCAGTGCTGAATGCCGGGTCGTAGCCTTCTTTAACCTGTTGCGGATGCATGACACCGCCCATCGCCGCCGCCGAAGCAACGGCTGAACCAGAAATTGCCCCGAACAGCATATTGGCAAGAATATTACAGTGAGCAAGTGAGCCTGGCAGACGACCGCCAAGAATTCGGGCAAAGTTAATTAGCCTTCGTGCTATTCCTCCATGATTCATAATGTTGCCAGACAAGATAAAAAATGGGATTGCCAACAACGTAAAACTATCTAACCCGGAGGCTAACTTTTGGGAAACCACACTCAATGCTGAGTTGAAATCGAGTTGTGTGGAAATTGATGCCAGTGTTGATAAACCAATGGCATAAACAATAGGTACACCTAATGCCAACATAAAAAAGAAGGCACCAAATAACACAATAATCGGTAACCAGTAATCCATAATTTCTCCATTCCTACTATGGTTGGTTGTTGTTTATTATCTTTAGCGTGGTTGTTTAAGTTCTGTTAAAACCATATCTATGGTGTATATAATAATAAGTACACCACTAATCGGGATGCTCATATAGATATATCCCATCTGCCAACCTAAAGCGGGTGAGGTTTGACCTGAATCGAATGTGTCCATAGTTAATAGCCCACCACCATATACCATAATGATGGTGGCGAAGATAATAACGATAGTCTGAATACACAAAAATAAATGACGCCGTGCTTTTCCTTTCAGCATCATAGGAAGCAGGTCAATCGCCAGGTGCCGGTTCTGCCCCGCGGTATAGGCACCACCAAAAAGGCCAAGACAAATAAAAAGCAAACGACTGAGCTCATCCGTAAATATACTGGGGCTTTTAAATATAAATCGTGCTACCACCTGCCATGTCACACATGCCACAATGATCGCCAAAATGGTAATATTCAATGTTGCAAGCAGAGCATTAATAGATCTAATTATATTTCGCATAGTGATTAACCTTTGCAATATCATTCATCCTGTGGCTGGTAAATTGTCCCATTAAGAAAACCAGGCCAGTTTTTTTCAAACCAAATGCCGCGGATAATGGGAAACTCACGAACAGGTGCTTTTCTGACGTGAAAGATACCATTGCAATAATGAATAAGTAGCTTATCTTTTTTATCCTCAGTACGCTCTGAACGAAAGCGCCAAGCATCACAAAAACCATTTCGTGTTTGCGGAATCGAATTTCCATCTCCGTCGAGAATAATACGAGCCCCACGGCTACCACCATCGGCATCAATATAATGCGTCAACTGTGTCAATACGGCAGCAGAGGTCAGCGTCATATGCCGCCACATAAACAGCTCGGCAATTTCGCCCACATGTTTGATAGCCAATCCATGCTGTTGGACAAATTCGTTCAATAGCAGGGCATCACGAGTGGCACGTCGGACTTTATCGGTATGGCAAATAAACCCCGCATGATCAGACATTCGTGCCTGAATTTTTTCCTTAACCAATGACAATGGCATCCCGGTCTCGTTATCGTGCGCCTGAGTAATGATCTCTCTTATGGACGCCAGGGCCGGAGCGGTCAGTTGTGCAATATCTCCATCAACAGACCGCTTTTGGGAGCAACCAATAAAACGCGCCAGGCGCACTGCAAAAACCTGTCCAGCATTCAGTGCCGCGCCGCCAGGCCGGGTAACGCCGTGAGTTCCGGCAACTTCTCCCACCGCGAAGCAACCAGGCAGGGAGGTTTGCCCCCAGATATCCACTTCTATACCGCCATTCATGTGCTGATTATTCATGGCAAACTGCAATGGCTGCGTGGTGAGATCGTAGCCGTGCATCTTGTACAGCGAGATAGACAGCGGATTCATTCGTTGCAGGCGTTCGATGGGCGATTGCGCCAGGGCGCCGTTGTTTTCAAGATATGCGCGAACGTCGTCGTCCAGTCGATCCAATGAGAACGGCAAATCACCAGGCACCGCTTCAGGATTGCGATTGAAATCCATAAATACCTGGCGACCTGATTGCTGTTCCTGCGCCACCGCCATGTCTAACAAGCTTGAACCAAAATCCATCACTCGTGTGGCGTGGAATGGCCACTGATAGCCTTTACGGAAGATGTTTGAAGCCAGTTCCTGGGTGGTGCGATAGTAATCTGCAAGGAAGTTATACTCGTTGCCCTCAGCATCCACAGAATAGATATACGGGATCACCTGCACATAGGTGCCGGATAAATTCCACGGAAACGTGCTGCGTGGCGTGCCTATACCAAACTGGCTTTCTGTCAGATTGGTTAGTGTCAGACCTTCTTCCAGGGCCAGTCCCAGCGAGCCGAAGCATTTATGTGGATAAACACTGTCGCGATAAAGCTCGCCCGGTCCGCCCGTTGCCAGTACCACATTGGGCGTAGTCACAATGGCCAGCCCCCAGGGGTTATGGGCGCGGGAACCGGTTGCGAGAATAGCCCCCGCAACGCGATCTTCGCCATTCTCTCCGCACTGATGCAGGAGCTTAATCACCGTTGCACTGGTCAACATTGGGATGGCGAGGCGCTGCACTTCCTCCAGCAATACTTTTACCATCAGGCGAGATGTCCGCGGTCCACAGGAGGTTGCGCGTCCGGCTTCGTCATGGTCGGTTTGATAACGGAGAATTGCGCCATAGCGATCTTCCGGTAATTCCAGACCAAGATATTGCAGACCGCCGAGGGTATGCAGGGAACCGACCGCCTCGACATAAGCGGTGTCGTGATCCATTGCGCCACCGCTCGCCAGTGCCTCGGCCAGTTTGGCAAAATTGTCTCCGTTGCCCGCAGTAGCGGCGGTAAACAGTGTTTGTTTATCAGAACCGGAACACGCTGACGTTCCCATGTATAACCCGGCGGTGGCGACCAGCACATTTTGCTGGCGACGTTTCAGCTCAACCGCCGCACGTAATCCTGCTGCGCCGCTACCAACGACCAGCGCATCAACTTGCCAGATCGGGTAATCAACATCCTCAACGGTGACAATTGACGTTGGTTCTGCTGACACAAACCCCTTTGGAAAAGTGACGTGCGTCAGCGAATCGAGGATGGCGTCATCAAGCTGGCTCATGCATCCTCCATCGGCGTAAACAGGCTGCTTTCCATCAGACGTGGTTGCCTGATAATCGGGCGGAAGGCCATGAACGGCAGAATGTCGCGCTCAATCTCCACACCTGGCGCGATCTCAATTAATTCAACGCCTTCTGCCGTTAACTGGAATACCGCGCGTTCGGTGATATACAGCACCTCCTGACCGCTTTGCTGTGCGTACGCGGCGCTAAAGGTAATTTTTTCCACCTGAGTAACCAGTTTGGGGATTTGACCTGACTGGGCGATATGCAGGCCATCTGGCGTTACATCGATTTTGCTGCCTTTGGCGTCAAACGTGCCGCAGAACACCACTTTTCGGGCGTTTTGTGCAATTTCGAGGAAGCCGCCGGGGCCGATCAGATTGCCGTTGAGATGCGAAACGTTGACGTTGCCGTGCTGATCCATCTCACCCATGCCGAGGAAAGTGATATCGATCCCGCCGCCGCTGTAGAACTCGAATTGATCCAGCGAAGGGATAATGGCGTCGGCGTTACGGGCGCAGCCAAAAAACGCGTCATCCAGCATCATGCCGTTATGTACGCCTTGCTCAACACTTAGCCACAAACTTTGATAAGGCACGCCTTCACGCAGCGCAACGCCAGGAATACCGCCCGGAATACCAAAGCCAAAGTTGGTTGAAGCACCAGCTACCAGTTCACGTGCTGCCCGACGGGCAATCAGACGACGTACCGGATGACTAACCAGTTCAATAGCGTCGTTAGAACTCAGACGGCGATGTTGACCACTAATTGTCAGGTCGTAACCACCAAGATAGGTTTGCGGTTGTTCGCGGTGTTCAACGATGCCATCGACCAGAATCCCCGGAAGCTTGACTCTACGTGGTTCAAGCGCGCCTGCTTCCAGTACATCGCGCACCTGTACGAACACTTTGCCGCCGCTGTTGTGTGCTGCCAGCGCCATCGAATAGCTATCCATATCAATCGCTTCTTCTTCGAGGCTGACGTTGCCACGCGGATCGGCATAAGTGCCGCGCAAAATGGCATAGTCCACTTTGAAAGGGCGATAGCGGAGTTTGGTTTCACCATCAATTTCAATCAGTTCTACCAGATCATCGGTGGTGCAAGCGTTTGACTTCCCGCCGCCATTACGCGGATCAACAAACGATCCCAACCCTACGTGGGTAAAAAGTCCCGGACGTCCGGCGCCGATCTCCCGCAGCAGAGCCTGAATTACGCCGCCCGGGAAGCAGTAGGCTTCAATGGCATTGTTTTTCACCAGTTCCTGCATTTTGGGCGACCAGGTAAAGTGTCCGGCAATTATGCGTTTGAGCATTTCGGCATGAGCGAAGCGATTGGTACCTTTGCTGTCGCGATCGCCAATACCCAGCGAGTGGATTAATGTCAGATCGCGCGGGTGTCCGGTTTGCAGGAAACGAGCTTCAATGGCTGCCAGAATATGGTCAGCTTCCACCATGCCGCCGCCGTTACCGCTAATGGCAATGGTTGCGCCGTCCTGAATTTGCGCCGCCAGTGCCTCGGCGGTTGTTATCTTACGCATACAATTTCCTTATTGATTGTGGAAGCTCACGCTACTTTTTTCGGCAAACGCGCGCGTCGCCTGCTGGCAATCCTGAGTGGCGGACATTAACCCTGCCAGTAACTGGTGCGAGTAATCGGCGTGTTTATTTTCCAGCGCCAGAATCAGTTGCTTAATATGCGCCAGTGCCACCGGACCACATTTTTCCAGCTGCGCTAACTGATTCGCCATCCAGCTTTCTACCTGTTCTTTTTCCACCACTTCATCAATTAAATTCGCCGCCTGGGCTTCATGTGCCGTCAGACGTTTACCCAGCATCAGCATCTGGCGACCAACCACCGGGCCAACCTGATTAAGCACGCGCTCAATGCCCATCCAGCCTGGCACCATGCCGAGGATCACTTCAGGATTAGAGAATTTCGCGTGGGGGCGAGCGATACGAATATCACAGCACAAGGCGAGTTCAATCCCACCGCCAATGGTATGACCGTTGAGATTCGCAACGGTTAATTGGGGTAAATTGCGCAGACGATTAAAAACGTCATTACCGCGTTTAATCCATTTTCTGCCCATATCTAATGGCGAATAGGCTGACCACGATTTAATATCGCCGCCTGCACAAAAGAATTTATCGCCGGTAGCAGTTAATTCGACTAATCGTAATGTGGTGTCGTTTTCAATTTCATTTAAATAATGATCGAGAGATTCGATCATTTCTTCATTAATAGCATGACATTTATCTTCACGGTTCAATGTCAGGCGGCAGGTAGCCGCCGCTCTGCTGAACAGAACGGGTTGGTCACTCATGTTCATTCCTTAACAATAATGTGCGATGCGATCGACGCTAATATCCAGCGTGCTGTTAATATCTTTCTGCCACCAGTACGGCGAGAATATTTCCAGTTCAATAGCGCCATTAAATCCGGCGTTTTCAACCAGCCGACGGATTGACGGAATATTGATGACGCCATCTCCCGGCATTCCCCGATCATTGACCAGATCGGTGGTTGGTACTAACCAGTCGGAAACATGAAACGCGAGAATGCGTTTTCCGGCACGCAGGATTTGGCTGGCGAGCTCCGGATCCCACCAAACGTGGTAGACATCTACCGCGACGCCGAGGCCAAATTCGCCATCGGGATCGAGTTCATCACACCAGTCCAGCGCCTGGCGTAACGTGCACAAACAGGAACGATCGGCTGCGGTCATCGGGTGCAGCGGTTCCAGCGCAATCGGCACGCCGACCTCTTTCGAATGCGGTAGTAACTGGCGAATCCCTTGTTTCACCTGTTCCCGCGCCTCATACAGATCTTTTGTACCCGTTGGCAGTCCACCAACCACCTGCATATAACAGGCGGCGTTAAGCACGGCGGCGTCGTCCAGCGCCCGGCGGTTATCATCAATCGCTAGTTTGCGTTCCGCCAGCGTCGGTGCGGTGTAGTAAGTGCTACGGCACAAACCGGAAACGCTCATGTTACTGGCGGCGAGTTGGCGGGCGATCTGCTGGAGATCTTCGCCCTGCAATTCTCTGCGCCAGGGGGCTATTGCGCCAATACCGCGCGCGGCGCAAGCGTCAATAATGGCGGGCAGCGGCGTTTTATAACCCAGTGTCGCGGTATTAATGCTGAATAAATCAGGGCGTTGTAACAGATCTCTCATGATTCAGCCTCAGAAGCGCGGCATACTTAAGCCGCCGTCGATGGCGACCGCCTGACCACAGGTGTAAATCAGTTTGCCTTCCGCCATCGCGCGGACAGTGGAGGCGATATCAGCCGGATAACCCCAACGTCCCCACGGCACCAGACCTTTGGCAATCAATTCGTCGTAATAGGCGGTTGCCGGAATGGTCATATCGGTTTTAATTAGGCCAGGGCGCACTTCATAGACGCCAATTTGTTCGTTACAAAGGCGAGCGGCAAACAGACGAGCAGCGGCAGAAACGGCGGTTTTGGCAATGGTGTATTCGCCGCGATTCATCGCCAGCATGATGGCGTTTATGGAACTGACAAAAATAATCGAACGGTGCGGCAGCTCCGCTTCCGGCTTCGGCTGTGCGAGCAGACGTTTACTGAATGCCTGAGCGAGGAAGAACGGTGCGCGGGTATTGATGGCAATGTTTTGGTCGAAACTGTCTGGTTCGAGATCGAGGAGGTCACCGCGCTTTTTCACTGAAATCCCTGCGTTGTTGAGCAGACAGTCCAGACGCCCCCACTGGTTTTGCGCCGCGTCGAGCATCTCTTCATGTAGGGAGAGATCGCCGACATCGGCAGGGAAGCAAATGACTTCCACGCCTTCTGCCATACATTCTTGTTGTGTGATATGCAGTTTTTCTACGCTGTCGGCATCAGGGCGATCGTTAATCAGCAGGTTAAACCCGCCACGAGCAAGTTCCAGCGCACAACCCTTTCCAATACCACGTGCAGCGCCAGTGATGACAGCAACAGGACGAGTGGATTTCATAGGTTAATCCTCTTTTTTTGAATATTGTTTCCTTAAGTGATGGTTAGCTTGCAACTAGTTAGTAAAAAGATCAACCATCTGGTTGGTTGATCTGCGATAATGATCACAGGACATTTGATAACTCGATGAAAGACAATGTTTTGCCTTTTTGCTGTCGCTGAGATCAAATACGGTTATGATAGCCATCACGAAGAAGACGTGGGGAAGCGGAATGTATCTTGATACCAGTCACGCGCAAAACCTGAAGGAAAAATTGTTGTTATGCGCAGTCAATGAATTTGCCGAATATGGCTACGAAGGGGCCAGAGTCGATAATATTGTGAAGGCCGCAGGGTGCAGTAAACAGACGGTTTATCACCACTTCGGGAACAAAGAAAATTTATTTATTGAAGTTCTGGAATATACCTGGAATGATATTCGGCAAAAAGAAAGATCCCTTGATGTTTCTGGCCTTCCGCCACAAAAAGCCATAGAGGAAATTATCGATTTCACCTGGGATTATTATATATCTAATCCCTGGTTTCTAAAGATCGTGCATAGCGAAAACCAAAGTAAAGGTGTGCATTATGCGAAATCACAGCGCCTCCAGGATATTAACCACGCGCACTTGCAGTTAATGGAGTCATTATTGGCTGAAGGGAAGAAACGTAATATTTTTAAGCCAGATATCGACCCGCTGCAGGTGAATATTAATATTGCTGCACTCGGGGGATATTATTTGATAAACCAGCATACACTTGGCCTGGTTTATCACATCAGTATGGTTTCACCGCAGGCGCTGGAAGCCAGACGTAAGGTCATCAAAGAAACTGTCCTTAGCTGGCTTCTGATTGACCCTTCAGCTATCGAGCGCGAATAAAACTGCCATCCGGCTGGCGGGTAAACAAGACTTGTTGATTATTCCCCGTATCAATGGTTAAGCCCGTCACCACGCCGCTGGCGTTCTGGCGGATTTTCACTATCTGCCCGTTTTGCAAATTACTTAATGGTTTACCTGCGCCTTCTACCTGTGCCATTGCGTATACATCGGTAGGAGGCAGACCGTGGTCGCGGAACAGTTGTGCCATCGTTTTACCGGCTTCAACACGATAAGAGCGCCATTGATTGTCAATGCCGCTATCTGGCTGGAAAGGTTGCGCTTGCGTAGTTTGCTGCTCTTCCGGTTGACCTTCCTGTATTGGTTCTGGAGCGACCGGGGCAACTTGATCCGGATCGTTTTGCGGCGTAACTAGCTGCGCCCGAAGTTGTTCTTCTGTCGGCGGCTGAGATTGCGACTGAATATCCAGCTGCGCTTCACGCGTCACGACGGGGGAGTCGGGCGCATCCTCAGACGGAAGCATAAAACCGACCACCAAAATAATGGCGGCAATAATAATCCCCCGACGATGCATCGGTGGTAGCGGATCCATGAAGCGAAAGTTGTCCGGCGCGTGCCAGACCTTCTCCAGGGTTGGTTTTAGTTCAAAGCGCCCGGGCATGGTTTCCTCCTGCTCCGCGTCTTGTTCCTCAATCATAGCCTATGAATAAGCTAACGCTATGATGTCCGTGGTAAACCCGCCTCTATTATATTCATACGGGATATTGCTATTGTTTCTTTTTCCCCGGGATTTGTCATCACTCTCGCGACAAAGTTTTACCCAAGGAAGTGTGGCTGATATGCTGCCCGTTACTTTATACCCCGAGGAAGGAAATACGATGACCACCCCAACTTTTGACACCATCGAAGCGCAAGCAAGCTACGGCATTGGTTTGCAGGTAGGGCAACAACTGAGTGAATCTGGTCTGGAAGGGCTGCTGCCAGAAGCGCTGGTTGCAGGTATTGCCGACGCGCTGAAAGGCAAACATCCGGCTGTTCCGGTTGATGTGGTGCACCGCGCGCTGCGTGAAATCCATGAACGTGCCGATGCTGTTCGTCGTCAGCGTTTCCAGTCGATGGCTGCTGAAGGTGTGAAATATCTTGAAGAAAACTCTAAAAAAGAAGGCGTGAACAGCACTGAATCCGGCCTGCAATTCCGCGTGATCAACCAGGGCGAAGGCGCAATTCCTGCCCGTACCGACCGCGTCCGCGTTCATTACACCGGTAAATTGATCGACGGCACTGTATTTGACAGCTCTGTTGCCCGTGGCGAACCGGCTGAATTCCCGGTGAACGGCGTGATCCCTGGCTGGATTGAAGCACTGACTCTGATGCCAGTAGGTTCTAAGTGGGAACTGACGATCCCGCAGGAACTGGCCTATGGCGAGCGTGGCGCTGGCGCGTCCATCCCTCCGTTCAGCACCCTGGTGTTTGAAGTCGAGCTGCTGGAAATCCTCTAAACAGCGTATTCTGTTCCCCTCGAGCCAGAGGGGAGCAGGCATTTAGCAATAAACCCTTCAGTTTGCCAATAGGCGATATTTTGTGTTGCAAACACTCCGTAAGCGTGTATTTTTGTGAGCTGTTTCGCGTTATCACCGTGATATGACACTCACTTTAAACATAAAATTAACATTAGATCTAAATCTTAGTATTCATCCCACGTATTGTTTCCTAATATCGATGAGTCCCGATACAGATTCGTCGTATCATAGACTGACTAAAGGCCGCAGAGCCTGAACAACACAGACAGGAAGAAAAAACATGGTAGATCAGGTAAAAGTCGTTGCCGATGATCAGGCTCCGGCTGAACAGTCGCTACGGCGCAATCTCACAAACCGGCATATTCAGCTTATTGCCATTGGCGGCGCCATTGGTACGGGGTTGTTTATGGGATCCGGTAAAACAATCAGTCTTGCCGGGCCGTCGATCATTTTCGTTTATATGATCATCGGTTTTATGCTCTTTTTCGTGATGCGGGCAATGGGGGAATTGCTGCTTTCGAATCTGGAATACAAATCTTTTAGTGACTTCGCTTCCGATTTATTAGGGCCGTGGGCAGGATATTTCACTGGCTGGACTTATTGGTTCTGCTGGGTGGTTACCGGTATGGCGGACGTGGTTGCCATCACGGCTTATGCGCAGTTCTGGTTTCCGGGGCTATCTGACTGGGTCGCCTCGCTGGCGGTGATAGTGCTGTTGCTGACCCTGAACCTCGCCACCGTGAAAATGTTCGGTGAGATGGAGTTCTGGTTTGCGATGATCAAAATCGTCGCCATCGTGTCGTTGATTATCGTCGGCCTGGTCATGGTGATGATGCACTTCCAGTCTCCAACCGGTGTGGAAGCGTCATTTGCGCATTTGTGGAATGACGGCGGCTGGTTCCCGAAAGGCTTAAGCGGCTTCTTTGCCGGATTCCAGATAGCGGTTTTCGCTTTCGTGGGGATTGAGCTGGTAGGTACTACTGCTGCGGAAACCAAAGATCCTGAGAAATCACTGCCGCGCGCAATTAACTCTATTCCGATCCGCATTATTATGTTCTACGTCTTCGCGCTGATTGTGATTATGTCCGTGACGCCGTGGAGTTCGGTAGTCCCGGATAAAAGCCCGTTTGTTGAACTGTTCGTGTTGGTGGGGCTGCCTGCTGCTGCCAGCGTGATCAACTTTGTGGTGCTGACGTCTGCGGCTTCTTCTGCTAACAGTGGCGTCTTCTCTACTAGTCGCATGCTGTTTGGTCTGGCGCAGGAAGGTGTGGCGCCGAAAGCGTTCGCTAAACTCTCTAAACGCGCCGTACCAGCGAAAGGGCTGACCTTCTCTTGTATCTGTCTGCTCGGCGGCGTGGTGATGTTGTACGTGAATCCAAGCGTGATTGGCGCGTTCACGATGATCACGACGGTTTCCGCAATTCTGTTTATGTTCGTCTGGACGATTATCCTTTGTTCGTACCTGGTGTATCGCAAACAGCGCCCGCACCTGCATGAGAAGTCAATCTACAAGATGCCGCTCGGCAAGCTGATGTGCTGGGTATGTATGGCGTTCTTTGTGTTCGTCATCGTGCTGCTGACGCTGGAAGATGACACCCGCCAGGCGCTGCTGGTTACCCCACTGTGGTTTATCGCGCTGGGGCTGGGCTGGCTGTTTATTGGTAAGAAGCGGGCTGCTGAACTGCGGAAATAACCGCATTATCATGCTGGATGGCGCAATGCCATCCAGCTTTTAGATCACTCACCCGCCAGCGCGCGCGGGAACAGTACATTGTTTTCCAGACTGATGTGCTCCATCAGGTCATCAATCAGTTCATTAATGCCGTTATACATCGCTTTCCAGGTGGTGCAGGCTTCCGGCGGCGGTGTGACGTTATTGGTGGTGTGTTTAATCACTTCCAGCAGTTCACCCGCTTCATCGTGCTCGCTTTCCATCACGCTGATTGGCCCCATTGCCTGGCTGCCCATGCCTTGTTTGATCATCGGGAAGAGGATCTGCTCTTCTTTCATCATGTGGCTGGAAAGCTCTTCATGCAGCATAGTCAGATATTTTGTCAGCCCTTTTGGCACGCTCGGTTTGTCGGCGTGAACGCGCTCGACTTTAGTCGCTTGCAGGATCAGCTCCGGCAACTGCTCGCGGTGACGATCGTGGTAGCGCACGATGATATGGTCAATGATTTCTGCCAGCGGGGCGCTACGCCAGTCTTTCTCAATCGGTTGTTCAGCGAGCTTTGCCAGTTCAGCTTCAATGACGTCAACATCCAGCTCTTTACGTGCCGCAGCACGAGCCAGCGTCTGCTTACCGCCACAGCAGTAATCCATATCATATTTACGAAACAGAGCCGAAGCGCGAGGAATAGAGAGCGCCAGTTCACCTAAAGGTTGGTCGCGATAAGCCATAGCTGATACCTCATTCTTAATAATATAAGATGTATTTTAAATGCATCTTTAAGGCAAAAGCTATAACCCTTACGTAGCAGAGGCTTATTTAACTCACTTCCAGCATGTCAACTTTCTGAGACAGATTCAGTTAAAGGCTTTTCCGGTTTTGCTCTGACTGCAATGACCACGCCAACCACTAACAGCGCGATACCGCTCAGCGTCATCAGCGGTGGAATTTGTTGGCGTAGCAAAAAGGTGTACAGCAAACCTGCCAGCGTTTCGAAAACAATCAGCGGCCCGAGAATCACTGTCGGTAATCGCTGGCTGGCGACGTTCCAGCAAAGCGCGCCGACCCATGAGCAAAGCACGGCAATCGCAATCATCAGGCTGATAAACACCAGCGGACGGGGGCCAAAGGGTAGGGAGAATTGCGGCGTTTGGGTATTCAGCCAGTAACAAGCGACGAGATAGCCGATGAGAGAAACCGGCAGTGTGACCAGTGCCTGGGCCGTCGCCCACATCATTGGATGTTTGTCTGGGTTTTCCCGCAGCCAGCGGGCGTTGCGCAGGGCATACCACGCCCAACAGACTACAGAGACTGACGCCAGCACGATGCCTGAGGTATAACGAGCCCAGTCAAAATCGGGGTGTCCGTGGTTTAACTCAGCAATATTCACACACGCCAGGCCGATGCCAATACAAACCAGCGCCGGGGCGAGTTTTCCCCACGCGAGTTTGCCGTCGCGCTGGCTATAAAGCAGATTGGCGAAGACAGGAATAACTACCGGCAGAGTTCCGATAATCATCGTGGAAACAGGCGCGCCGGTACGTTGAATGGCACTGGCGAGACAGAAGTAATAGATGAGGTTGCCCATCATGGTGAGCATTAGTGCGGTAAGCCAGTCGCGACGCGCCAACTGACGCAGACGCACGCGTCCCAGCCAGGCAATGGGCAGCGCAATTAACCCTAACGCCAGATAACGCCCCATCGACTGCAACATCGCCGGGTATTCTGGCACGATCAACGGCCCGACAAAAATAAGCCCCCACATCAACCCTGCTAACAGGGCGTACAGCACGCCGCTAATCATCACTGGCATCCATTGGTCTGTCAGAAGAAATATTCAGGGAACAGACGTGGTCGTTCCCCGCATCCCGTCATTATCAGAGAGGATGCGGGAGGATGCCACTTTAATTAACTAGTTATTAACATTAAAAAGATGGCTTACGCTTTCGGCTAGCGTTGTCGTTGGGCGGCCAATTAATTTGCTAAGCGTTTTGCTGTCATCAAACAGACCGCCTTTCGATGCGCCAACGTCAGAATCCGCCAGCATATCCGCCAGTCCGCCAGGCAGTCCGACGCTTTTCAGTGCCGCGGCGAAATCGGCTTCGCTCAGGTTTTGATAGGTAACCTGTTTGCCGCTCTGTTTGGTCAGCTCTGCCGCTAACTGTGTCAGCGTCCAGGCACTATCACCTGCCAGTTCATAAATTTTGCCTTCGTGGCCTGTTTCGCTCATTACGCGCGCCGCAGCTTCTGCATAATCTGCGCGCATGGCTGAGGCAATTTTGCCATCGCCCGCGGCACCGATAAATACGCCGTGCTCCAGTGCTGCCGGGGCGCTGGCGAGGTAGTTTTCGGTGTACCAGCCGTTACGCAGCAGGGTATAAGCGATGCCAGAATCAGCCAGCATTTTCTCGGTTTCGATGTGCTCATCGGCGAGGCCGAGCGGTGAGGTATCTGCATGTAGCAGGCTGGTATAAGCGATAAATTTCACGCCAGCCGCCTTTGCGGCATTAATAACATTACGATGCTGCGGGGCACGTTGACCCACTTCGCTGGAAGAGATCAGCAGCAGTTTTTCCACGCCCTGTAGCGCAGATGTCAGTGCGGCTTCATTTCCGTAGTCAGCCTGACGCACGGCAATGCCTTGTGCGTTCAATGCATGGGCTTTTTCCGGATTGCGGACAATAGCCACTATTTGGCTGGCAGAAAGCGATTTCATCAAGGATTCAATAACATAGTGACCAAGTTGGCCAGTTGCGCCAGTAATAGCGATCATGGGAAGTCTCCATCTGTTTGTCTTGTGTTTAAATACGCTAACACCTAAACTTACTTTTAGTAAGTACGTACAAAAAGGTAAGTATGAGATGAGTCAGGTTAGCCTGTCGCAACAACTGAAAGAGGGAAATCTCTTTGCTGAACAGTGCCCTTCGCGCGAGGTGTTGAAACACGTCACCAGCCGTTGGGGGGTATTGATTCTGGTGGCGCTACGCGAAGGTACTCATCGCTTTAGCGACCTGCGGCGCAAAATCGGCGGGGTGAGTGAAAAGATGCTTGCGCAGTCGTTACAGGCGTTAGAGCAGGATGGTTTTCTTAACCGTATCGCGTATCCGGTGGTGCCGCCGCATGTGGAATATAGCCTCACGCCGCTGGGCGAGCAGGTGAGCGAAAAGGTTGCTGCACTGGCGGACTGGATTGAGTTGAATTTGCCCGAGGTGTTGGCGGTGCGGGATGAACGTGCGGCATAACAGCCGGATGCGCTGCGCTTCTACGGCCTACGGTTCATAGCTTGTAAGGCGGATAAGGTGCGTCAGCATCGCATCCGCCAGGAAGAGCCGGATGCGCTGCGCTTATCCGGCCTACGGTTCATAGCTTGTAGGGCGGATAAGATGCGCCAGCATCGCATCCGCCAATAAATGCCGGATGCGGTTGATGATTTGTAGGCCGAAAATGAAGTGTTTTACTTACTCAAATCCACCTGATAAATCGCAAAGCCGATATCATCGGTCGCGACTTTATTCATCGGATACTGCCCTTTCTCTTTAATAAATGCTGCGGCTTTATCTGACGGGGAAGTTTCGAAACGGATATCCAGTTTCTTATCGCCAGCAATCGGCGCTAGACGCCAGTTGTTATCTGCCGCCGGGTGAATTTCCCCCGCACGTTTCGACTCATCAGCAATCCACGCTGCCAGCACCGAGCGGTTCTCATCCGGTGAAGCAAAGGCAATATGGCTATCACCTGTTCCGGCAAATTTGCCGCCGTAAGCGCGATAGTTATTGGTGGCAACGAGGAACATGGCGTTCGGATCAATGGGTTTACCGTTAAAAGTCAGGTTCTTAATCCGCTCTGCATTGGCATTAACCACCTGACATTCACCGTCATAGCGGGCGGGCTGGGTAACATCAATCTGATAATTCACGCCATCAATCACATCAAAGTTATAGGTGCGGAAACCCTCCCAGTTGATCAACGACTGTGGTTGAGTGCTGTTAGGATCAATCTGGTTAAACTGCCCGGCGGAGCACTCCAGCCACTCTTTCACCTCTTTACCGCTGGCTTTCACCACGATAAGCGTATTGGGATAGAGATAAAGATCGGCGGCATTACGGAAGGTCAACTGGCCTTTTTCCACTTCGACATAACTGGCAGGGTCGTTCTTACGCCCACCGACTTTAAACGGCGCGGCAGCAGAGAGCACCGGCAGTTTTGCCAGGTCAGGATCGCCCTGAATGTAATGTTCGACATACGCTTTTTGCGCGTTGTTCACCACCTGCACGGTCGGATCATCCTGCACCAGCGCCAGATAGCTATACATATTGTCGGCAGATTTACCGATCGGTTTGCTGACAAACTGGCGTGTGGCGTCGTGATCGACCTTTAGCGTATCGACCAGTTGACTGTCTTCCGCCGCGAGAGATTTTTTATTGGTGATATCGTAAATAGGCCGTGCTTCGGCTTTGGCCTGCGTCACCTGCCATTTCCCGCTGTCATTATTGAGTTGCAGATCAACCACGCCCAGATGATCGCCCCACATGCCAGGCATTACCGCCGGAACGCCGTTCAGCGTACCTTTGGCAATATCCGCGCCTTTAATATCGGCAAAATCTTTACTCGGGAAGACGGCGTGAGCATGGCCAAACATAATGGCGTCAACGCCCGGAATTTCACTGAGATAATAAACTGAGTTTTCCGCCATCACTTTATACGGATCGGCAGACAAACCAGAATGCGCCAGGACGACAACAACATCGGCCCCTTTCTCGCGCATTTCTGGTACGTACTTGCGCACTGTTTCAGTAATATCGTTAACGGTGACTTTGCCGGATAAATTGGCTTTATCCCAGCTCATAATCTGCGGTGGCACGACGCCAATGTAGCCAATTTTCAGCGTCTGTTTTTTCCCGTCTTTATCGACCACTTCGGTGTCTTTAATTAAATACGGCGTAAACATCGGCTGTTTGGTCTTAGCGTCAATGACGTTGGCGTTTATATAAGGGAATTTCGCCCCTGCCAGCGCATTTTTCAGGTAATCCAGACCGTAGTTAAATTCATGATTGCCGAGTGTGCCGACCGTATAATCCAGCGTATTCAGCGCCTTATAAACCGGATGAACATCACCTGCTTTTAATCCTTTCGCCGACATGTAATCTGCCAGCGGACTCCCCTGAATCAAATCGCCGTTATCGACCAGCACGCTGTTTTTCACTTCATTACGCGCGCCATTAATCAGACTCGCAGTACGAACCAGTCCGAATTTTTCTGTGGCGGAGTCTTTGTAATAATCGAAATCCATCATATTGCTATGCAAATCAGAGGTTTCCATTATGCGGAGATCGACTGTTGCCGCATTCACACTGGCGGCAATCAGCGTAGCAAGGAGCGTTGCACTAAACTTAACCATCTGGGCATCCTTTTATGAATGAGTAGATGAAACGTCTTTCATACAGAGCGTTGAAGGATGCCATAAATAATAAATCAGGAAACGATGACGCCATCACAGTTGGCGGATTCTTTAACGATAGGGTATAAGTAAAACAACGAGTTAACACCACTGAAACAAAAGAGGTGGAGAATGTTAGAACAAGTATGTCAACTCGCACGGATTGCGGGCGATGCCATTATGCAGGTCTACGACGGGACGAAACCGATGGACGTCGTCAGCAAAGCGGATAACTCACCGGTGACAGCGGCGGACATTGCCGCGCATACCGTAATCATGGACGGTTTACGTACGCTGACGCCGGATATTCCGGTTCTGTCTGAAGAAGATCCTCCCGGCTGGGAAGTCCGTCAGCACTGGCAGCGTTACTGGCTGGTGGACCCGCTGGATGGCACTAAAGAGTTTATTAAACGTAACGGCGAATTCACCGTTAATATTGCGCTCATCGACCACGGAAAACCGATTTTAGGTGTGGTGTATGCGCCAGTAATGAACGTAATGTACAGTGCGGCAGAAGGCAAAGCCTGGAAAGAAGAGTGCGGCGTGCGCAAGCAGATTCAGGTACGCGATGCGCGGCCGCCGCTGGTGGTCATTAGCCGATCCCATGCGGATGCAGAGCTGAAAGAGTATCTGCAACAGCTTGGCGAACATCAGACGACGTCCATTGGCTCTTCGCTGAAATTCTGTCTGGTGGCGGAAGGGCAGGCGCAGCTCTACCCACGTTTCGGACCAACCAATATTTGGGACACCGCCGCCGGCCACGCTGTTGCTGCCGCAGCCGGAGCGCACGTTCACGATTGGCAGGGTAAACCGCTGGATTATACCCCGCGTGAATCGTTCCTGAACCCAGGATTCAGAGTTTCTATTTATTGAGCAACTTATGCAGCAAGTCCATCACTTGCTGCACCTCTTCCTGGGTGAGCGCTCCGTCCTTCGCCCATTGCACACGGCCGTCTTTATCGAGCACGGCAATGGCAGAACTCTCTTCATCCAACTGCCAGGCGCCGCGCGCGACGCCGTTGCTATCGACAATAAACTGCGACCACGGATAAAGCTTTTTATTACTTTCCAGACTGCTGCGCACAAACATGCCGGAACCCGGAATTGCGTCATCTGTGTTGACAATGGTGGTGGTCTGGTAGCGATCGTGCGGCAACTTCGCCGATTTAATCGCTTCTATCAGCGTCGCGTTTTTCTCTTTGGCTGACGTACGACCAGCTATATGTTGTAGCACTCGCACTTTTCCCGCTAACTGCGCGCTGTTCCAGGTTTTGTAGCTAAACTGATCTTTATCAAGCACCAACTCGCCACGATCGGTAATGCCAATCGGCGGTACTCGCTGGCCGGTTTCGAACTGATGTGCAGAGGCCATCATCGGCAGCAGCAGGCAGGTGAGGGCCAGAATCTTGCGTAGAGTCATGGTGTTTCCTTCTTATGATATGCAGGTGATCCGACCACTTGGGTCTGACTTTTAATCATATGTGCTATTTATTGAAAATCCCGCAAGTGTGATGCCAGTTTGCGGACAAGCGCACAAATCATATGAAAAATGAATGCTTATACTAAAGATTCTGATTAGGCGAAAAGATAATTCTGAATAATTGTAACGTCACGGTAAAAAAACTCATACAGGCTGGAAACATTACCGCAGTAGTCTATAGTCATTAGGCATTAAAATTTGCGCCTCATAATAGTTGGACCGATTGTGGTACCGCAAAGGCGTAATACTCAGCAGGAGACAACAATGAAAATTTTCCAACGGTACAACCCACTGCAAGTGGCGAAGTACGTGAAGATCCTGTTTCGTGGACGGTTATACATCAAGGATGTTGGCGCTTTTGAATTTGATAAGGGTAAAATTCTTATCCCAAAAGTGAAGGATAAACTGCATTTATCAGTGATGTCCGAAGTAAACCGTCAGGTTATGCGTCTGCAAACAGAGATGGCTTAACCAAAGTGCTATGCAGTAATAAGACGGCTCCTGATTCAGGAGCCGTTGATGTTTCTGAGGTTATGCGACGTTTTCTTCTTTATCTTTGTCTTTATCTTTAGCGTCAGTCAGTTTTGGCGAAAGGACGGTGGCTTTGCTGTCGATCCGCGTTACCAGCAGCTGGTCGATGCGGTAGTTATCGATATCCACCACTTCAAATTTGTAGCCGGCGAATTTCACCGAATCAGTGCGTTTGGGGATCTTACGCAGCATAAACATCATAAAGCCGCCAATGGTTTCGTAATTGCCTGACTGCGGGAACTCGTCAATATCCAGTACACGCATCACGTCATCAATCGGTGTTCCACCATCGATTAGCCATGAGTTCTCATCACGCGCCACAATCTGCTCTTCCAGACCCTGACCAACCAGATCGCCCATCAGTGTGGTCATCACGTCGTTGAGGGTGATTATCCCCACAACCAGCGCGTATTCATTCATGATTACAGCAAAGTCTTCGCCCGCAGTTTTAAAACTTTCCAGCGCCTCAGAAAGGGTCAGCGTGTCTGGCACGATCAGCGTGTTGCGAATTTGTACGCCACTGTTCAGCGCCAGGCTTTGATTGGCCAGCACGCGGTTAAGCAGATCTTTCGAATCCACATAGCCGATGATGTGGTCGATATCTTCAGTACAGACGAGGAATTTTGAGTGCGGATGTTCCGCCACTTTATTCTTCAGACTTTGCTCGTCTTCGTGGAGATCGAACCAGATGACGTTCTCACGCGGAGTCATAGACGACGGGACAGTACGGGATTCAAGCTCGAACACGTTTTCAATCAGTTCATGCTCTTGTTTACGTAATACTCCCGCCAGCGCCCCCGCTTCTACTACCGCGTAAATATCATCGGAAGTGATGTCATCCTTGCGCACCATCGGCAGTTTAAAGATACGGAAGATCATGTTCGCCAGGCCGTTGAAGAACCACACCAGCGGGGTGCAGACGTACAGGCAGAAGCGCATCGGGTTGATGATACGCAAAGCCACAGCTTCTGGCGCAATCATACCGATGCGTTTCGGGGTTAAATCCGCAAACAGGATAAACATGCCAGTCACTAACGAGAAAGAGAGAATAAAGCTCAGTTGCTCAGAGAGCTCTGCCGACATATAGCGGGAGAACAGGCTGTTAAAAGCCGGGGAGAACGCTGCATCACCGACGATACCGCCGAGAATCGCCACTGCGTTCAGACCGATTTGTACCACGGTAAAGAACATGCCGGGATTTTCCTGCATATTCATAACGCGTTGGGCATTTATATTGCCTTCATCAGCCAGCAGTTTAAGTTTGATTTTGCGTGAGGCGGCAAGCGAGATCTCGGACATCGAGAAGAACGCACTTACGGCGATCAAGCAGAGTATGACTAAAATACTGTTTAACATATCTTATCTAACCGTTCAGGTCAGATCCTCGGAAGGGGAAGTTGATTAATTTGTGTGAAATACACATTGAAAGCCGATTCGAAGAGAGTGAACCGGCATTTTCAGAGGCTAGTATAGCGTAAGGTACTGTAAAGTCGCCAGAGGGTTAAATTTTTGTCTCATTTCACTTTGGGGCCACCTTTTAATACTACACTTCAGGCGGCAGACAAACGCCTATTCCACCAATTCCGCAATAGCCATAAGGGTTTTTATGTAGATACTGTTGGTGGTCATCTTCGGCATAATAGAACGGTGTGGCGTTAGCAATCTCGGTGGTTATCTGGCGATCGTCATCGGCGGTGAGCATTGCGGCCTGAAAACGTTCCAGACTGGCGCGGGCGGCGGCATCCTGTTCTGGTGTCAGCGGGTAAATCGCGGAACGGTACTGCGTGCCGTGATCATTACCTTGACGCATCCCTTGTGCAGGATCGTGGTTTTCCCAGAAAACCTGCAACAGTTGTTCATAGCTGATTACCGACGGATCGTAAACCACTCGCACCGCTTCGGCGTGGCCGGTCTCACCGGAACACACTTCCCGATAAGTCGGGTTTGGCGTGTAACCGCCAGTGTAGCCTGCGGCAGTACTGTAAACACCGGGAAGTTGCCAGAAAAGGCGTTCAACGCCCCAGAAACAGCCCATCGCAAAAATGGCGATCTCCATTCCGTCAGGCACATTTGTCATTGAGTGACCGTTGACCGCATGCAGCGTAGCTACGGGTATCGGGGTATTCCGTCCAGGAAGGGCATCGGTGGGGGAAACCAGATGCTTTTTATCAAATAAACTCATGGTGTCGTTCTCCCGAAAGTCGGTCATAGGGGTTTAGGTTGTAACAAGGGACGTATTTGCACACAATAACCCCCGTGAATGGGTCTAAAGTAAAACATAAGTAATATTTTGGGTTTAGTCTGCTTTTTAATCCATATTGCTGGATTATTGTTAAGCCGTTTAACGGAGTTCCAGGGGCAGGAATAAAGGATATTCAGGAGAAAATGTGCGCTATATCCGACAGTTATGCTGTGTAAGCTTACTCTGCTTTAGTGGTTCTGCCATCGCCGCGAATGTCCGTCTACAGGTGGAAGGGTTATCGGGACAGCTGGAAAAAAACGTTCGTGCACAGCTTTCTACGATTCAAAGTGATGAAGTGACGCCAGACCGGCGCTTTCGCGCACGTGTTGATGATGCCATTCGGGAAGGTCTAAAAGCACTGGGCTATTACCAGCCAACAATTGAATTTGATCTCCAGCCACCGCCAAAGAAAGGACGGCAGGTGCTGGTTGCTAAAGTTACACCGGGTGTACCCGTATTGATTGGCGGCACCGATGTTGTCTTGCGCGGTGGTGCGCGAACCGATAAAGACTATTTGAAGTTGCTGGATACTCGCCCGGCTATAGGTACGGTGCTAAACCAGGGCGATTATGAAAATTTCAAAAAGTCCTTAACCAGTATTGCGCTGCGTAAAGGCTATTTCGATAGCGAATTTACCAAAGCTCAGTTAGGCATAGCGCTTGGCCTGCATAAAGCGTACTGGGATATTGATTACAACAGTGGCGAACGTTACCGCTTTGGGCATGTCACTTTTGAAGGTTCGCAAATTCGCGACGAGTACCTGCAAAACCTGGTACCGTTCAAAGAAGGCGATGAATACGAGTCAAAAGATCTGGCGGAACTGAACCGTCGCCTTTCCGCGACTGGCTGGTTTAATTCGGTGGTAGTGGCACCGCAATTTGATAAAGCGCGCGAAACGAAAGTATTACCGTTGACGGGCGTGGTTTCGCCGCGAACAGAAAACACCATCGAAACCGGGGGCGGTTACTCTACGGACGTGGGACCACGCGTGAAAGCGACGTGGAAAAAGCCGTGGATGAACTCATACGGTCACAGTCTGACTACCAGTACCAGCATTTCCGCGCCGGAACAGACCCTCGACTTCAGCTATAAAATGCCGCTGCTGAAGAATCCGTTGGAACAATATTATTTGGTGCAGGGCGGTTTTAAGCGTACTGACCTGAATGACACCGAATCCGATTCCACTACCCTGGTCGCTTCCCGCTACTGGGATCTTTCCAGCGGCTGGCAGCGCGCAATTAACCTACGCTGGAGTCTCGACCACTTTACTCAGGGTGAAATTACTAACACCACAATGCTGTTTTATCCAGGGGTGATGATTAGCCGGACGCGATCACGCGGCGGCCTGATGCCGACCTGGGGCGACTCGCAACGCTACTCTATCGACTATTCCAACACAGCCTGGGGATCGGATGTCGATTTCTCCGTTTTCCAGGCACAGAACGTCTGGATCCGCACACTGTACGATCGCCATCGCTTTGTTACGCGCGGCACGTTGGGCTGGATTGAAACCGGTGACTTCGACAAAGTACCGCCGGATCTGCGTTTCTTCGCCGGGGGCGACCGCAGTATTCGCGGCTATAAATACAAATCTATTGCGCCGAAATATGACAATGGTGACCTGAAAGGGGCATCAAAGCTAATTACCGGATCACTGGAGTACCAGTACAACGTGACCGGAAAATGGTGGGGCGCGGTGTTTGTCGATAGCGGTGAAGCGGTGAGTGATATTCGCCGCAGCGACTTCAAAACCGGCACCGGGGTTGGCGTTCGCTGGGAATCGCCGGTCGGGCCGATCAAGCTCGATTTCGCCGTACCGGTCGCGGATAAAGACGAGCACGGGTTACAGTTTTACATCGGTCTGGGGCCAGAATTATGAGTTTATGGAAAAAAATCAGCCTCGGCGCGGTTATCGTCATCTTACTACTGCTGGGCTCGGTGGCATTTCTGGTTGGCACCACTAGCGGCCTGCATCTGGTATTTAAAGCGGCGGACCGCTGGGTGCCTGGGCTGGACATCGGCAAGGTCACTGGCGGCTGGCGCGACCTTACCCTGTCTGACGTTCGTTATGAGCAGCCAGGCGTGGCGGTAAAAGCGGGCAATCTGCACCTGGCCGTTGGGCTGGATTGTCTGTGGAACAGCAGCGTTTGTGTTAACGATCTGGCGCTGAAAGATATTCAGGTCAACATCGACAGCAAAAAAATGCCTCCTTCTGAGCAGGTTGAAGAAGAGGAAGATAGTGGACCGCTGGATCTCTCCACGCCGTATCCCATCACACTGACACGCGTGGCGCTGGATAACGTCAACATCAAGATTGATGACACTACGGTGTCGGTGATGGACTTCACCTCCGGCCTGAACTGGCAGGAGAAAACCCTGACCCTGAAACCGACGTCGCTGAAAGGCTTGCTGATTGCCTTGCCGAAAGTGGCGGACGTGGCGCAGGAAGAAGTGGTCGAGCCGAAGATTGAAAATCCGCAGCCGGAGGAAAAGCCGCTCGGCGAAACGCTGAAAGATCTCTTTTCTCGCCCGGTATTACCGGAAATGACCGACGTGCATTTGCCGCTTAACCTGAACATTGAAGAGTTTAAAGGCGAGCAACTGCGCGTGACAGGCGACACGGATATCACCGTGAGCACCATGCTGCTGAAAGTGAGCAGCATCGACGGCAATACCAAACTGGATGCGCTGGATATTGACTCTAACCAGGGGATTGTCAATGCCAGCGGTACGGCACAATTGTCCAACAACTGGCCAGTAGATATCACCCTCAACAGCACTTTGAATGTGGAGCCGTTGAAAGGTGAAAAGGTGAAGCTAAAAGTGGGCGGCGCGCTGCGCGAACAGCTGGAGATAGGCGTTAACCTTTCCGGCCCGGTGGATATGGATTTGCGCGCCCAGACGCGGCTGGCGGAAGCTGGATTACCGCTCAACGTGGAAGTGAACAGCAAACAACTTTACTGGCCGTTCACTGGTGAGAAGCAATATCAGGCGGATGACCTGAAACTGAAACTCACCGGCAAAATGACCGATTACACGCTGTCTATGCGTACGGCGGTGAAAGGGCAGGAGATCCCGCCAGCGACCATTACCCTTGATGCGAAAGGGAATGAACAGCAGGTCAATCTCGATAAACTCACCGTTGCGGCGCTGGAAGGAAAAACCGAGCTGAAGGCGCTGCTCGACTGGCAGCTGGCCATTAGTTGGCGCGGCGAATTGACGTTCAACGGCATTAATACGGCGAAAGAGTTCCCGGACTGGCCATCGAAACTCAATGGTTTGATCAAAACGCGCGGTAGCCTGTACGGCGGCACCTGGCAGATGGACGTGCCGGAGTTGAAGCTGACCGGCAACGTCAAACATAACAAAGTGAACGTTGAGGGAACGCTGAAAGGCAACAGTTATATGCAGTGGATGATCCCAGGTCTGCATCTGGAACTGGGGCCAAACAGTGCCGAAGTGAAAGGCGAGCTGGGGGTAAAAGATCTCAATCTTGACGCCACCATCAATGCGCCGGGGCTGGATAACGCGCTGCCAGGACTTGGCGGTACAGCGAAAGGGCTGGTGAAAGTTCGCGGTACGGTGGAAGCGCCGCAGTTGCTGGCGGATATCACCGCGCGCGGCTTGCGCTGGCAGGAACTTTCTGTGTCGCAGGTTCGCGTGGAAGGCGACATCAAATCCACCGATCAGATTGCGGGTAAACTCGACGTGCGCGTTGAGCAAATCTCGCAGCCGGATGTGAATATCAACCTTGTTACTCTGAATGCGAAAGGCAGCGAAAAGCAGCACGAGTTACAACTGAGGATTCAGGGCGAACCGGTTTCCGGGCAGCTTAATCTGGCAGGTAGCTTTGATCGCAAAGAAGAACGCTGGAAGGGAACACTTAGCAATACGCGCTTCCAGACGCCGGTCGGACCGTGGTCGCTAACGCGTGATATCGCGCTGGACTATCGCAATCAGGAGCAAAAAATCAGCATTGGGCCACACTGCTGGCTTAACCCGAATGCGGAACTGTGCGTGCCGCAAACCATTGATGCCGGGGCTGAAGGGCGTGCGGTTGTGAATCTCAACCGCTTCGACCTGGCAATGCTGAAACCGTTTATGCCGGAAACTACTCAGGCAAGCGGTATCTTCACGGGTAAAGCGGACGTTGCCTGGGACACCACCAAAGAGGGGCTGCCACAGGGTAGTATCACTCTTTCGGGGCGTAACGTGCAGGTGACGCAAACCGTCAACGATGCGGAGCTACCGGTGGCGTTTCAGACGCTGAACCTATCGGCAGAGCTGCGGAATAATCGCGCTGAGCTGGGCTGGACCATCCGTCTGACCAATAACGGCCAGTTTGATGGTCAGGTGCAGGTGACCGATCCACAAGGCCGCCGGAATCTTGGTGGCAACGTCAACATCCGCAATTTTAACCTCGCAATGGTGAACCCCATCTTTACGCGTGGTGAAAAAGCAGCGGGGATGGTGAGCGCCAACCTACGTCTGGGCGGTGATGTGCAAAGCCCGCAGCTGTTTGGTCAGCTACAGGTCACAGGCGTGGATATCGACGGCAACTTTATGCCATTTGATATGCAGCCGAGCCAGCTTGCGGTCAATTTTAACGGTATGCGCTCGACGCTTGCGGGGACCGTGAGGACTCAGCAGGGTGACATCTACCTGAACGGTGATGCTGACTGGAGCCAGATTGAAAACTGGCGGGCGCGGGTAACGGCGAAAGGCAGTAAGGTACGGATCACCGTACCACCGATGGTGCGAATGGATGTGTCGCCTGACATCGTATTCGAAGCGACACCAAGCCTGTTTACCCTCGATGGTCGCGTGGATGTACCGTGGGCGCGCATTGTGGTGCACGATCTGCCGGAAAGTGCGGTGGGTGTCTCAAGCGATGTGGTGATGCTCAACGATAACCTGCAACCGGAGGAGACGAAAACCGCGTCAATTCCGATCAACAGCAACCTGATTGTCCACGTCGGCAATAACGTGCGCATTGATGCCTTTGGCCTGAAGGCGCGGCTGACGGGCGATCTCAACGTCGTACAGGACAAACAAGGTCTGGGCCTGAACGGGCAAATTAACATCCCTGAAGGGCGCTTCCATGCATATGGCCAGGATCTGATTGTGCGCAAAGGCGAGCTGCTGTTCTCTGGTCCACCGGATCAACCGTATCTCAATATCGAAGCCATTCGTAACCCGGATGCTACAGAAGATGACGTAATCGCTGGTGTTCGTGTCACCGGGCTGGCGGATGAGCCGAAAGCGGAGATCTTCTCTGACCCGGCGATGTCACAACAGGCTGCATTGTCTTACTTATTGCGTGGACAAGGGCTGGAGAGCGATCAGAGCGACAGCGCGGCGATGACTTCGATGCTGATTGGTCTGGGGGTTGCGCAAAGTGGTCAGATTGTGGGTAAAATCGGCGAGACATTTGGTGTAAGTAATTTAGCGCTCGACACCGAGGGGGTAGGTGATTCTTCCCAGGTGGTGGTCAGCGGCTATGTATTACCAGGCTTACAAGTGAAATACGGCGTGGGGATATTTGACTCTATAGCAACACTCACGTTACGTTATCGCCTGATGCCGAAGCTATATCTGGAAGCCGTGTCTGGTGTAGATCAGGCACTGGATTTGCTCTATCAGTTCGAGTTTTAGCTATGCGAATATTTGTCTACGGCAGTTTACGTCACAAACAAGGCAACAGCCACTGGATGACAAATGCCCAGTTGCTGGGCGATTTCAGTATCGATAACTACCAGTTGTATAGCCTGGGCCACTATCCAGGCGCAGTTCCGGGAAACGGAACGGTACATGGTGAAGTGTATCGTATTGACAACGCCACGCTGGCCGAACTTGATGCCTTGCGCACCAGGGGCGGTGAATACGCGCGCCAGTTGATTCAGACGCCGTACGGGAGTGCATGGATGTACGTTTATCAACGACCCGTCGATGGATTAACGCTGATTGAAAGCGGTGACTGGTTAGACAGGGATCAGTCATAATATAAACACGCCACCTTCGGGTGGCGTTGTTTTTTGCGATGTATCTCGCGATTTTTTTGTAACTTTCACATCTTTTGCTTTTCTCTCCGAGCCGCTTTCCATATCTGCAATCGCATAAAAAACTCTGCTGGCGTTCACAAATGTGCAGGGGTAAAACGGGGGCACGCTTTGAACGGTGAGTATGAGTGAGGTCGGCTAACTTCCAGCAAGTGGCTATGAACAGCAAAATGGTGGTCGAGTTTAGCTTGTTCTTACCGTTCAAGCCTTTCAACTGCTGAAAATAATAATAGTGGAGTAGATAGTTTATAAATTGCGGGCATAAAAAACCCTTACTAACCGAAGCCCGGCGTTCAGGGTTATTGCGCTATACTCGTCATACTTCAAGTTGCATGTGCTGCGACTGCGTTCATTCACCCCAGTCACTTACTTCTGTAAGCTCCAGGGGATTCACTCACTTGTCGCGTTACTCGGCCTTAGGCCTCGCCCTTTCAGGGCCAACGCAAGCGTTGTTCAAAACGCCGCTGGCGTTTTGTCCTGCAAGTTGAATTATTTAGAGTATCTAAGAACTTATTTATTCTTTGCGCGCTCGAAGGAAGCAACGATTTCAGCTTTAGCGGCTTCAGCGTTTTCCCAACCTTCAACTTTCACCCACTTGCCTTTTTCGAGGTCTTTGTAGTGCTCGAAGAAGTGAGCGATCTGAGCTTTCAGCAGCTCCGGCAGATCGTTAACGTCTTTGATGTGATCGTATTCTTTGCTCAGTTTGCTGTGCGGAACAGCAACCAGTTTCGCATCTTCACCAGCTTCGTCGGTCATTTTCAGAACGCCAACCGGACGGCAACGGATCACAGAACCCGGCTGCAGCGGGTACGGAGTCGGGACCAGAACGTCAACCGGGTCACCGTCCAGAGACAGAGTGTGGTTGATATAGCCGTAGTTGCACGGATAGAACATCGCGGTGGACATGAAGCGGTCAACGAACAGTGCGCCGCTCTCTTTGTCGATTTCGTATTTGATCGGATCAGCGTTAGCCGGGATTTCGATAACAACGTAGATGTCTTCCGGCAGATCTTTACCCGCAGGGACGTTGAGTAAGCTCATGTCTGTTTCCTTTAAAATATGTGGCAAACAAGTGCCGAGTATTATAGCCAACTCGCGCCGAATGTCTTCGCTTGTTTTCGCCCTCATTTTCCTTTTTCGCCAGTTTTAAGACGGTTCGCAGAGCTGGAAAATCCATAACCGTAGCCGCATTTTTCATAGTGATATGAAAGCGATTACAAACTTGTGATTAACGATGTATTTACTTTTTTGAAGTGTGATGTAACGCAATCTGTTACAGAACCAATTGTCTATAGTTTTTTCGCGAACATCTTTTCACCAATAATAATCACCCCGACGAGGACAACCCTATGTGGAAACGCTTACTTGTAGTCTCTGCAGTCTCGGCAGCCATGTCGTCTATGGCGTTGGCCGCTCCGTTAACCGTAGGATTTTCGCAGGTTGGATCCGAATCCGGCTGGCGCGCAGCAGAAACTAATGTGGCGAAAAGTGAGGCCGAAAAACGCGGTATCACACTGAAAATTGCCGATGGTCAGCAAAAGCAGGAAAACCAGATTAAAGCAGTGCGTTCCTTTGTCGCGCAAGGGGTAGATGCCATCTTTATCGCCCCGGTGGTTGCAACGGGTTGGGAACCTGTTTTGAAAGAAGCAAAGGAAGCCGAAATTCCGGTCTTTTTGCTTGACCGTTCCATCGACGTGAAAGACAAATCTCTCTATATGACCACCGTCACCGCCGACAACATCCTCGAAGGCAAGCTGATTGGTGACTGGCTGGTTAAAGAGGTCAATGGCAAACCGTGTAACGTGGTTGAGTTACAGGGCACCGTTGGGGCCAGCGTCGCCATTGACCGTAAGAAAGGCTTTGCCGAAGCCATTAAGAATGCGCCAAATATTAAAATCATCCGCTCGCAGTCCGGTGACTTCACCCGTAGTAAAGGTAAAGAAGTGATGGAGAGCTTTATCAAAGCGGAAAACAACGGCAAAAACATCTGCATGGTTTACGCCCATAACGACGACATGGTGATTGGCGCAATTCAGGCAATTAAAGAAGCGGGCCTGAAACCGGGCAAAGATATCCTGACAGGCTCTATCGACGGCGTGCCGGACATCTACAAAGCGATGATTGATGGCGAAGCGAACGCCAGCGTTGAACTGACGCCAAACATGGCGGGACCCGCCTTTGACGCGCTGGAGAAATATAAAAAAGACGGCACCATGCCTGAAAAGCTGACGCTGACCAAGTCCACCCTTTACCTGCCTGATACCGCAAAAGAAGAGTTAGAGAAGAAGAAAAACATGGGGTATTGAGACGTATCAGGCATTAATGCCTGATACCGACTCGTAGGCCGGATAAGGCGTTTACGCCGTATCCGGCAGTTGTGCACTGGTGCCTGATGCGACGCTGGCGCGTCTTATCATGCCTACGAGCTCGATGCGCTGTGTAGGCCGGATAAGGCGTTTACGCCGCATCCGGCGTTTATGCACTGGTGCCTGATGCGACGCTGGCGCGTCTTATCATGCCTACGAGTTCGATGCACTGTGTAGGCCGGATAAGGCATTTACGCCGCATCCGGCGTTTATGCACTGGTGCCTGATGCGACGCTGGCGCGTCTTATCAGGCCTGGCGGGAGCACGCTTTACTTCGGGGGAAACCATGACGACCGACCAACACCAGGAAATCCTCCGCACCGAAGGATTAAGCAAATTTTTCCCTGGCGTCAAAGCGTTAGATAACGTTGATTTCAGCCTGCGCCGTGGTGAAATCATGGCGCTACTCGGTGAAAACGGAGCCGGTAAATCAACGTTAATCAAAGCACTTACCGGCGTTTACCATGCCGATCGCGGCACCATCTGGCTGGAAGGTCAGGTTATTTCACCGAAAAACACCGCCCACGCACAGCAGCTCGGCATCGGCACTGTCTATCAGGAAGTTAACCTGCTACCCAATATGTCGGTCGCTGATAATCTATTCATAGGCCGCGAACCTAAGCGTTTCGGCCTGCTACGACGTAAAGAGATGGAAAAGCGCGCCACCGAACTGATGGCATCTTACGGTTTTTCCCTCGACGTGCGGGAACCGCTCAACCGCTTTTCAGTTGCGATGCAGCAAATCGTCGCCATCTGCCGGGCCATCGATCTCTCCGCCAAAGTGCTGATCCTCGATGAACCCACCGCCAGCCTCGACACTCAGGAAGTGGAGTTATTATTTGGCCTGATGCGCCAGTTGCGCGATCGCGGCGTCAGCCTGATCTTTGTCACTCACTTTCTCGATCAGGTCTATCAGGTCAGCGATCGGATCACCGTCTTACGCAACGGCAGCTTTGTTGGTTGTCGGGAAACCCGCGAGCTACCGCAGATCGAACTGGTGAAAATGATGCTGGGGCGTGAGCTGGATACTCATGCGCTACAGCGTGCCGGAAGAACATTGCTTAGTGACAATCCTGTTGCAGCGTTTAAAGATTACGGCAAGAAAGGAACGATCGCGCCGTTTGATCTGGAAGTACGCCCCGGCGAGATCGTCGGTCTGGCAGGCTTGCTGGGATCAGGACGTACCGAAACCGCTGAAGTGATCTTCGGCATCAAACCAGCCGATAGCGGCACGGCGCTGATCAAAGGCAAACAGCAAACCCTGCGATCGCCACATCAGGCTTCGGTACTGGGCATCGGCTTTTGCCCGGAAGACAGGAAAACCGATGGCATCATCGCCGCCGCCTCGGTGCGGGAAAATATCATCCTCGCTCTCCAGGCCCAGCGCGGCTGGCTACGGCCGATTTCCCGTAAAGAACAGCAAGAGATTGCCGAACGCTTTATCCGTCAGCTGGGCATTCGTACTCCTTCCAGCGAACAACCGATTGAATTTCTCTCCGGTGGCAATCAGCAAAAAGTGTTGCTCTCACGCTGGCTGCTGACTCGTCCGCAATTTCTGATCCTC
Organism: Escherichia sp. E2748; assembly: GCF_005781125.1. Classification (NCBI taxonomy): domain Bacteria; kingdom Pseudomonadati; phylum Pseudomonadota; class Gammaproteobacteria; order Enterobacterales; family Enterobacteriaceae; genus Escherichia; species Escherichia sp. E2748. The sequence goes on along the minus strand of NZ_VATP01000019.1, from coordinate 26,224 downwards.
GATGAGCCAACGCGTGGCATTGACGTTGGCGCCCATGCCGAGATCATTCGCCTGATAGAAACGCTGTGCGCTGACGGTCTGGCGCTGCTGGTGATCTCCTCCGAACTGGAAGAACTGGTGGGCTATGCCGATCGGGTGATTATCATGCGCGATCGCAAACAGGTGGCGGAGATCCCGCTGGCAGAGCTTTCCGTTCCGGCGATCATGAACGCCATTGCGGCGTAAGGAGAACAGTGTGATGCCTCAATCTCTCCCTGACACCGCGTCGTCGAAAAAGCGCTTTCGCTGGCCGACGGGGATGCCGCAGTTGGTGGCGCTATTGTTGGTGCTGGTGGTCGATAGCCTGGTGGCCCCGCATTTCTGGCAGGTGGTGCTTCAGGATGGGCGTTTGTTCGGTAGCCCTATCGACATTCTTAATCGCGCCGCTCCGGTTGCGCTACTGGCGATTGGTATGACGCTGGTGATTGCTACGGGTGGGATTGATCTCTCTGTGGGGGCGGTGATGGCTATCGCCGGAGCCACAACGGCTGCGATGACGGTCGCGGGGGTCAGCCTGCCAGTTGTTTTGTTAAGCGCCCTGGGTACCGGCATTCTGGCTGGATTGTGGAACGGCATACTGGTGGCGATCCTCAAAATTCAGCCGTTTGTCGCCACGTTGATCCTGATGGTCGCCGGACGTGGTGTTGCGCAATTGATTACCTCCGGGCAGATCGTCACGTTCAACTCGCCGGATCTCTCATGGTTCGGCAGCGGATCGCTATTGTTCCTGCCAACGCCGGTCATTATCGCTGTGCTGACGCTTCTCTTCTTCTGGCTGTTGACCCGCAAAACGGCGCTGGGGATGTTTATTGAAGCCGTTGGCATCAACATTCGGGCGGCAAAAAATGCCGGAGTCAACACACGAATCATCGTCATGCTCACTTATGTGTTGAGCGGGCTGTGTGCGGCGATCGCGGGCATTATCGTGGCGGCGGATATTCGCGGTGCCGATGCCAACAACGCCGGATTATGGCTGGAGTTGGACGCCATTCTCGCGGTGGTGATTGGCGGTGGATCGCTGATGGGTGGGCGCTTTAACCTGCTGCTCTCGGTGGTGGGGGCGCTGATTATTCAGGGGATGAACACCGGAATTTTACTTTCGGGCTTTCCGCCAGAGATGAACCAGGTGGTGAAAGCGGTGGTGGTGCTTTGCGTGCTGATTGTCCAGTCGCAACGCTTTATCAGTCTGATTAAAGGAGTGCGTAGCCGTGATAAAACGTAACCTGCCGCTTATGATCACCATCGGCGTCTTTGTGCTGGGCTATCTCTACTGCCTGACCCAGTTTCCCGGTTTTGCTTCCACGCGCGTGATCTGCAATATCCTGACCGATAACGCCTTTCTTGGGATCATTGCCGTTGGCATGACCTTTGTGATCCTCTCCGGTGGGATCGATCTCTCCGTCGGTTCGGTGATCGCCTTTACCGGCGTGTTTCTGGCAAAAGTGGTTGGCGATTTCGGCCTCTCGCCGCTGTTGGCGTTTCCACTGGTGCTGGTGATGGGCTGTGCCTTCGGCGCATTTATGGGGCTTCTGATCGACGCCCTGAAGATTCCGGCGTTTATCATTACTCTGGCGGGAATGTTCTTTTTGCGCGGTGTCAGCTATCTCGTTTCGGAAGAGTCGATCCCGATAAACCATCCAATTTATGACACGCTTTCAAGTCTGGCGTGGAAAATCCCCGGCGGTGGTCGCTTAAGCGCGATGGGGCTGCTGATGTTGGCGGTGGTGGTTATCGGCATATTCCTCGCGCATCGTACGCGTTTTGGTAATCAGGTATACGCCATTGGCGGCAACGCAACGTCGGCGAACCTGATGGGGATTTCCACTCGCAGCACCACTATTCGCATTTATATGCTCTCTACCGGACTGGCGACACTGGCAGGAATTGTCTTCTCGATTTATACCCAGGCCGGATACGCCCTGGCGGGTGTAGGTGTGGAACTGGACGCTATCGCGTCGGTGGTGATTGGCGGTACACTTTTGAGCGGTGGCGTTGGAACGGTATTAGGGACGCTTTTTGGTGTGGCGATTCAGGGACTGATCCAGACTTACATAAACTTTGACGGCACGCTGAGCTCATGGTGGACGAAAATCGCCATCGGCATTTTGTTATTCATTTTTATTGCCTTACAGCGTGGATTAACGGTGTTGTGGGAGAATCGTCAGAGTTCGCCTGTAATAAGAGTGAGTCCGGAAAATACAATAAAAGAGTAAAATTACTGATATATAAGGATATTTTTATGTGGGCAAAGGAAGGCGAGGATTTAAGTACAACATGCAAAAACTGTGGTGTGGCTGTTTTACCACCTGACGATTATTGTAAAAGTTGTGCGGATAAAAAACTTACAGGGATTGGCGGTTGGCTGTATTTACCTGCTATTTCTTTAGTGCTGGTGATTATTTCGAGCATCTATTCTTTTGTACAAACATGGGGGCTTGCTCAGGGCAGTCAGGAAGAACCACTCAGAACTCTGCTTTATCTGGAAGTGGTTGTATTTGCCATGGTATTTCTGTTGGTAAGTTATACTACTTTTTTGTTTTTTAAAAAGAAACGCCAGCTCCCGTACTACTATATTGCCCTTCTTCTGTCGCTCTTCGTATTTAATATTGCTGATATTTGGGGAGCAGTACAGTTTCTTCATGCCACAATTGATCTTTCAGACGCATGGGGCGTGCTGAGAGATATCATTCATATGGCAATCTGGATTCCCTATTTCCGTGTCTCTAAACGAGTCAAATTAACTTTTGTTAATTAAAATGCAAAAACGCCGGAACAACCCGGCGTTTTTAGACCATTACGCGTCCGGGAACTCACGGATAAAGCGTTCGACATCTTCAACCATATGGTCGTTGCCGACGAAGAACGAACGACGCTGGTGCAGGGTTTCCGGGATGATATCCAGAATACGCTCTTTGCCATCGCTCGCTTTACCGCCCGCTTGTTCCGCCAGGAATGCCATCGGGTTGCACTCATACAGCAAACGCAGTTTGCCGTCCGGGTGGCTGGCAGTGCTTGGGTAGAGATAAATACCGCCTTTCAGCAGATTACGGTGGAAATCCGCGACCAGCGAGCCGATATAACGTGAGGTATACGGACGGTTGGTAGATTTATCTTCTTCCTGGCAGAATTTAATGTACTTCTTCACCCCGTTCGGAAACTTAATGTAGTTCCCTTCGTTGATAGAGTAGGTTTTTCCTTTCTCCGGGAAGCGCATCCGTTCCTGGCACAGGCAGAAAACGCCGAGCGAAGGATCGTAAGTAAAGGCGTGAACACCGCATCCGGTGGTGTAAACCAGCATGGTAGAGGAGCCGTATACCACGTAACCTGCAGCAACCTGTTTGTTACCAGGCTGGAGGAAATCTTCTTCCGTTACCGGCGTGCCGACCGGTGTAACGCGGCGGTAAATGGAGAAAATGGTACCGACAGAGACGTTAACATCGATGTTGGACGAGCCATCCAGCGGATCCATCAGCACAACGTATTTTGCGTGTTCACAACCTTCAAAGACGACAATCTCATCTTCTTCTTCGGATGCAATGCCCGCAACAATATCGCGTGCTTTCAGTGCGGCTTTCAGTTTTTCATTAGCGAACAAGTCGAGTTTTTGTTGAACCTCGCCCTGCACGTTCTCAGCACCGCTGGCACCCAGGATATCAACCAGTCCAGCTTTGTTGATATCGCGATGAATAATCTTGGCGCCCAGTTTTATTGCCGATAGCAAAGCAGTGAGCTCACCGGTAGCATGAGAAAACTCGTGCTGCTTTTCGACAATAAATTCACCTAACGTTTTCATAAAACTTTCCCTGCAATGTTTATGGAGTAAAGCGACCGCAATAATCTTAACAAATAATCTCAATGTTGCGCTCAGGTGAATCGCGCCAGCAAATTACGGATTATCCTGAAATGCGTTTCTCTGTTGCCCGACATATGCGTAAAATGAACGGTAGATTAAAAAAGGATAGTGACGTATGCGCATTCATATATTAGGAATTTGTGGCACGTTTATGGGCGGTCTGGCGATTCTGGCGCGCCAGTTGGGCCATGAAGTAACGGGTTCGGACGCCAATGTGTATCCGCCGATGAGCACCTTACTTGAGAAGCAAGGCATTGAACTGATTCAGGGTTATGATGCCAGCCAGCTCGATCCTCAGCCGGATCTGGTGATTATTGGCAACGCCATGACCCGTGGAAATCCGTGTGTGGAAGCGGTACTGGAAAAAAACATTCCATATATGTCAGGTCCGCAGTGGTTGCACGATTTTGTGCTGCGTGACCGCTGGGTGCTGGCCGTTGCCGGTACACACGGTAAAACCACCACCGCGGGAATGGCGACCTGGATTCTGGAACAGTGCGGCTATAAACCAGGTTTTGTGATCGGTGGAGTACCGGGGAACTTTGACGTTTCTGCACGCCTGGGCGAAAGCGACTTCTTTGTTATCGAAGCAGACGAGTATGACTGCGCCTTCTTCGACAAACGCTCTAAGTTTGTTCATTACTGCCCGCGAACGCTGATCCTCAACAACCTTGAGTTCGACCACGCCGATATCTTCGACGACCTGAAAGCGATTCAGAAACAATTCCACCATCTGGTGCGTATTGTTCCTGGTCAGGGGCGTATTATCTGGCCGGAAAACGACATCAACCTGAAACAAACCCTGGCGATGGGCTGCTGGAGTGAACAGGAGCTGGTGGGCGAGCAAGGTCACTGGCAGGCGAAAAAGCTGACCACTGACGCTTCCGAATGGGAAGTCTTGCTGGATGGCGAAAAAGTGGGCGAAGTGAAATGGTCGCTGGTGGGCGAACATAATATGCACAATGGTTTGATGGCGATTGCTGCGGCCCGTCATGTTGGCATCGCACCGGCTGATGCTGCTAACGCGCTGGGATTGTTTATCAATGCCCGTCGCCGCCTGGAACTGCGTGGCGAAGCTAATGGCGTGACGGTGTATGACGATTTTGCCCATCACCCAACGGCAATTCTGGCAACGCTGGCGGCGCTGCGCGGCAAAGTTGGCGGTACGGCGCGTATTATTGCCGTGCTTGAGCCGCGTTCCAACACCATGAAGATGGGCGTCTGCAAAGATGATTTGGCTCCGTCATTAGGTCGTGCCGATGAAGTCTTCCTGCTGCAACCGTCACATATTCCGTGGCAGGTAGCAGAAGTGGCAGAAGCATGTATTCAGCCTGCGCACTGGAGTGGAGATGTTGATGCGCTGGCAGAAATGGTGGTGAAAACCGCTCAGCCTGGCGACCATATTCTGGTGATGAGCAACGGCGGTTTTGGTGGGATCCATCAGAAACTGCTGGATGGTCTGGCGAAGAAAGCGGAAGCTGCGCAGTAATCCTGAGACGTTTTATCAGGCCTACAGGGGTGTAGGCCGGATAAGGCGTTGACGCCGCATCCGGCATTTGAGCATAGCGCCTGATGCGACGCTTGACGCGTCTTATCAGGCCTACAGATCTGGCGGTGCACTGCATCCGGCAAACCATACTCACATCAACAACGAAAATTACCCTTCGTTCTCTGCCAGCTCGCGCAGATACTGGAAAATCTGGCGTGCGGATTTCGGCGGCTTATTCCCTTCTTTCTCTTTCTTCGCGTTGCGGATCAGAGCACGCAGTTGCTGACGATCGGCATCTGGCCACAGATTCAATACTTCAGCGATAGCATCATCCCCTTGATCGATCAGACGATCGCGCAGGTTTTCCAGTTTATGGAACAACACCACCTGCTGGTTGTGGCGGTTTTTCAGCTTATCCAGCGCCTGACGGATAGGCTCTACATCGCGTTGGCGCAGCATCTTACCAATGAGCTGCAACTGGCGGCGGCGACCTTCCATCTTAATACGCTGGGCTAACTCAATAGCTGCACGCAGATCCGCATCTAACGGGATCTTATCCAGCGCGTTTTTCCCCAGATCAACAATTTCTGCGCCCAGGCGTTTTAGCTCCTCGGCGTCACGTTTAATTTCACTTTTACTGACCCAGATAATTTCATCGTCTTCGTCTTCGATGTCATCACCGGGAACGTCGTCGAGCCAGTCTTCGGGCTGCTTAGTCATGTCAGGCTCCTTAAAAAAAAGAGGCTAATGTTACCAGTTAAGATGCGCACTGAAAAACGGTTCTCTGTTAGACTTCAGAGAAACTCTCTACATTATGGCACTTGCAATGAAAGTAATCTCTCAAGTTGAAGCGCAGCGCAAGATTCTGGAAGAAGCAGTTTCGACTGCGCTGGAGTTGGCCTCAGGCAAATCGGACGGTGCGGAAGTTGCCGTCAGCAAGACCACCGGCATTAGCGTTAGTACGCGCTATGGTGAAGTGGAGAATGTCGAATTCAATAGTGATGGCGCGCTGGGGATAACCGTTTATCACCAGAACCGCAAAGGTAGCGCATCATCCACCGATTTAAGCCCGCAGGCCATTGCACGCACCGTACAGGCGGCGCTGGATATTGCGCGTTACACTTCGCCAGATCCGTATGCAGGCGTGGCAGATAAAGAACTGCTGGCTTTCGACGCGCCGAATCTTGACTTGTTCCACCCCGCAGAAGTCTCTCCAGACGAAGCCATTGAACTGGCGGCCCGTGCTGAACAGGCGGCATTACAGGCGGATAAACGCATTACCAACACCGAAGGCGGCAGTTTTAACAGCCATTACGGCGTCAAAGTTTTCGGTAATAGCCACGGTATGTTGCAAGGCTACTGCTCAACGCGTCATTCGCTCTCCAGTTGCGTGATTGCCGAAGAAAATGGCGATATGGAGCGTGATTATGCCTACACCATTGGCCGCGCGATGAGCGATCTACAAACGCCAGAGTGGGTCGGGGCCGACTGCGCTCGCCGTACCTTATCGCGTCTGTCACCGCGTAAACTCTCCACCATGAAAGCGCCGGTCATTTTTGCCAATGAAGTGGCAACCGGGCTGTTCGGTCATCTGGTGGGGGCGATTGCTGGTGGTGCGGTCTACCGTAAATCCACCTTCCTACTGGATTCGCTGGGTAAACAAATTCTGCCGGACTGGCTGACCATTGAAGAGCATCCGCATCTGCTGAAAGGGCTGGCATCTACGCCATTCGACAGCGAAGGTGTTCGTACCGAACGTCGCGACATTATTAAAGATGGCATCCTGACTCAGTGGCTGCTGACCAGCTACTCGGCGCGCAAATTGGGGCTGAAAAGCACCGGACACGCGGGCGGTATTCACAACTGGCGCATTGCCGGACAAGGTCTAAGCTTCGAGCAGATGCTCAAAGAGATGGGCACCGGGCTGGTGGTGACGGAATTGATGGGCCAGGGCGTGAGTGCAATTACCGGTGATTATTCCCGTGGTGCGGCGGGCTTCTGGGTAGAAAACGGCGAAATTCAGTATCCGGTTAGCGAAATCACCATCGCAGGTAATTTAAAAGATATGTGGCGCAATATTGTCACCGTCGGTAACGATATTGAAACACGCAGTAATATACAGTGTGGTTCTGTGCTGTTGCCGGAGATGAAAATCGCCGGACAGTAAAAAAACTGGCGCGACCTGCCGCGCTATAAACTAAAAAATTACACAAAATCATTCGCACTGCATCGAGACGGAAAGTGAATGAGGGCCGGGGAGCGTACTCGTAGTACGTGACTCGGGCGAATGAGCTTAGCCGTCGATGAGGCAGTGTGAAGGATGAAGTGTAAATAAAAAAGGAAGTGAGCAATGCGTAAAAGCCTGTTAGCTATTCTTGCAGTCTCCTCGTTGGTATTCAGTTCGGTGTCGTTTGCCGCTGAGCTGGAAGACAATATGGAAACCCTCAACGACAATTTAAAAGTGGTCGAAAAAGCGGATAACGCGGCGCAAGTCAAAGACGCGTTAACCAAAATGCGTGCCGCGGCGCTGGATGCGCAAAAAGCAACGCCGCCGAAGCTGGAAGGAAAATCGCCAGACAGCCCGGAAATGAAAGACTTCCGCCACGGTTTCGACATTCTGGTTGGCCAGATTGACGACGCGCTGAAGCTAGCTAATGAAGGTAAAGTAAAAGAAGCGCAGGCCGCCGCAGAGCAACTGAAAACGACCCGCAATTCATATCACAAGAAGTATCGTTAATTCCTCATTGGGCGGTGAAACGTCGCCGCCCAATGCTCTCCTCTCCCTTCGTAAAATCACCGCTAAATCTCTCTTCACTACGACATATTTCTGCGTGTCGCCGCCATTTTTGCGAGGCGTTTTCCAGAAATGAATGTAATGCATATGTAATGCTATAATGCATTACACTTTTCATAATTACCGGAGGCATAATGGCCACACTTAACGTCCGTCTGGATGACAAATTGAAAAACGAGGCTTATGCGGTGCTGGAAAAATTAAATATCACGCCTACTGAAGCCGTACGGCTGCTGTTTCAGTACGTTGCGGAAAATGGGCGAATGCCGGTAAAAACGCTCACTGTCAGTGATAGTGAAGAAGCCTTGTTACGCACTGTCAGGGAACGACTGGCCAACCCACAAGAGGCCATTAAGGTCCGACTGGATGAACTATGAGCTGGCCTTTGATCCGCGAGCGCTGAAAGAGTGGCAAAAACTGGGCGTGACAGTCCGGGAACAATTTAAAAAAAAGCTTGAGGATGTGCTGAAAAGGCCGCGCAATCCCTCGGCTAAACTGCGGGATTTACCGGACTGCTACAAAATTAAGCTTCGCACTCTGGGATATCGTCTGGTTTATCAGGTTAACGATAAAGAGTTGCTCGTGTTGGTGATAGCTATTGGTAAGAGAGAGAACTCAGCCGTTTATGAAGATGCGGATAAACGGCTGGAAGAGTGATTAACGTAAATGGTGTACCACCTGGTTGCTGCTGCCGCGCCAGATCAGGGAAGGGTCTTTTAAATCCTGCATAAATTTGCCATCAACCAGCACGTTAATCAAATCAACAACCTGCATTTGTGCAGCGTTGAGTTCGTCGAGTTTATACCCTGTCCACACCCAAATGTCTTTACCCGGGCATTCGGCACGGATGCGTTGTACCAGTTTCAGAATATCCGGCACGTTTTGCGGATGCAGCGGATCGCCGCCGGAGAGGGAAATGCCCTGGCGTTTGATGCGAGTGTCGTTCAGATCGTTGATGATCTGGTCTTCCATTTCTTTGGTAAATGGCTGACCGGAATTTACCCGCCAGGTGCTTTTGTTATAGCAACCGGGGCATTCATGAACACACCCGGAGACAAACAGGGTGCAACGAGTGCCGGGGCCGTTGACGATGTCGACAGGATAGTATTGATGGAAGTTCATATTTCGCCTGGCTTATCAGTCTGCGTGTAGGCCGGATAAGGCGTTTACGCCGCATTCGGCAATCAACGCCTGATGCGACGCTGTCGCGTCTTATCAGGCCTACAGCCGTTGCTACAGTCTGGAATTTGTAGGATTTGTAGGTCGGATAAGGCGTTTACGCCACATCCGGCAATCAACGCCGGATGCGACGCTTTCACATCACATCCGGCATTTGCTTAACGCAGCGTGGAGATCAACCGATCTGCCCATTTCCTAAATGTTTAACGCGGCGTTTAACTTCTTCCTGCTTGCCGGCGTTAAACGGACGCGCATCCGGACTACCTAAATATCCGCACACGCGGCGAGTTACCGACACACGGGAGGTGTCATGGTTACCACATTTCGGACAAGTGAAGCCTTTGCTGGTGCACTCAAACTCGCCGGTAAAGCCACATTCGTAGCATTCATCGATCGGTGTGTTGGTGCCGTAATACGGCACATGCTGATAGCTGTAATCCCAGACATCTTCCAGCGCCTTCAGGTTGTGCTGAATGTTTGGATACTCGCCGTAGCAAATGAAGCCACCGTTCGCCAGCGGCGGGTAAGGCGCTTCAAAGTCGATCTTGTCGTACGGGTTCACCTTCTTCTCCACATCAAGGTGGAAACTGTTGGTGTAGTAACCTTTATCGGTCACGCCCGGCACCACGCCAAACTCAGCGGTATCGAGACGGCAGAAGCGGTCGCACAGGTTCTCACTCGGCGTACTGTAGAGGCTGAAACCGTAGCCGGTTTCTTCTTTCCACTGATCCACCGCCTGACGCAGACGTTCAACAATCGCAATACCTTTCGCACGCAGCTGCTCGTTGTCGTAAACATGCTCGCCGCCGAACAGCGCGTTAATGGTTTCGTGGATACCGATGTAACCCAGCGAGATAGACGCTCGACCATTTTTGAAGATTTCAGACACGTCATCGTCTGCATTCAGACGTACGCCGCAGGCACCTTCCATATAGAGGATCGGCGCTACGCGCGCTTTCACGCCTTCCAGACGGGCGATACGGGTCATCAGCGCCTTACGCGCCAGCACCAGACGTTCATCCAGCAGCTTCCAGAAGGTGGCTTCATCGCCTTTCGCTTCCAGAGCAATACGTGGCAGGTTCAGGCTGATCACGCCGAGGTTGTTACGACCATCGTGGATCTGCTCACCGTTTTCGTCTTCCCACACGCCGAGGAAGCTGCGGCAACCCATTGGCGTTTTAAACGAGCCGGTGACTTTCACTACCTGATCGTAGTTCAGGATATCCGGATACATGCGCTTGCTAGCGCACTCCAGCGCCAGCTGTTTGATGTCGTAGTTCGGATCGCCCACTTTATGGTTCAGGCCATCGCGAATTGCGAACACCAGTTTCGGGAACACGGCGGTTTTACGGTTTTTACCCAGGCCCGCGATACGGTTACGCAGGATAGATTCCTGAATCAGGCGCGATTCCCAGCTGGTACCCAGACCAAAGCCAAAGGTCACAAACGGCGTCTGACCGTTGGCGGTGTGCAGGGTATTTACTTCATATTCCAGCGACTGGAATGCGTCGTAGCACTCTTTGATAGTACGAGAGTTAGCGTAACCTTCGACGTCAGGAATGCTCCACTCTTCCGCAGTTTTACGGTGCTTGTTGTAGCTGGCGGTGACAAACGGTGCCAGAACTTCGTCGATACGGTTAATGGTGGTGCCACCATAAATATGGCTGGCGACCTGAGCAATAATTTGCGCAGTTACTGCGGTAGCTGTAGAGATCGACTTCGGCGGTTCAATCTCTGCATTCCCCATCTTAAAGCCTTGCGTCAGCATGCCTTTCAGGTCGATCAACATGCAGTTGAACATTGGGAAGAACGGCGAGTAATCGAGATCGTGGTAGTGGATATCACCACGTTCATGTGCCTGCACCACGTCACGCGGCAGCAGGTGCTGACGTGCATAGTGTTTAGCAACAATCCCGGCCAGCAGGTCACGCTGGGTCGGAATGACTTTACTGTCTTTATTCGCGTTTTCATTGAGCAGCGAGGAATTAGTCTGCTCGACCAGACCACGGATCTCCTGGTTCAGACGACCGCGTTTTTCACGTTCAATGTCGCGATCGTGACGGTACTCAATATATGCACGGGCCAGTTGTTTGTACGGGCCAGACATCAGTTGGTTTTCAACAGCGGTCTGGATTTCGTTGATATCTACCTGGTTACGCCCCTGCATTTGCTCGCTGACGATAGCGGCAACAGTGGCACAATAATCTGCATCATCGACTTCCGCTGCTTTAGCTGCACGCAGAATAGCTTCTTTGATGCGCTCTGATTTAAACGGCACTTTGCAGCCGTCTCGTTTCATCACATGCGGTGTCATGATCGCTCCATATTTTTAAGAACAGGTTATCCACAGAAAGTTGGGAAGTGCGCCCCGGTTTATTCAGCTCTTGTTACGGGGATTTACTGCAATCCCAATTCGCTTTATCCACAATTGTGTCGGCTTCGTTGATGTGTATCTTGTTGCAAGTTTAGACGATGGATACAACATATTGGGTTTAGATGCATTTTAAAGTCTATATATAGTGCTTTGCATTAAGGATGTTTGCGTTTTTTTTGATTTAGCTCAAAGTAAAAAGCAGAGAGTACGGATGGCGGGCGCTAGAGCGATGTGTAAATTTTTTGATGATTTTCTGGTTATAAAATCAACAAAAACAATATACTACCCGGTAAGTCCCCGGAAATACTCGCTTTAGCATGGTCTGGAGAGGGATTATCTCTGAAACCACCAGACAGCCTCAAAAGACCGTAATGTCGTGGCACAGAGTTGTGGTGAGGTTTCTTCAAAGCTATACATCAGAAGCTGCCAGTAGTGTTCTGAACACTCTTTGGATAAATCTGGTAGAAGGTAACTCTCAGGAAAGGGCTGCTGGGATGACGATTTGTTGAGGTTCGCTGCGTCCGGTTACCTGTTCGATCAACTGGCTGGCAGCCTGACGTCCGGCTTCGGCGTAGCCTGGATCAACGGTGACGATCTCCGGATGGAGAAACTTCATTAACGGCGTATTACCGACGCTCGCCAGTTGCAGTGTGTCGATGTGTTGCTCTTGCAGGTACTTACATGCCCCGAGCGCCAGCGTGTCGGTTGCGCACAGCAACGCAGTGGTTTCTGGCGTAATCACTTTTGCCACGTTCTCGTAACCTTGCTTCATGGCCAGGCCGGGCAGGGCGGCGACGGGATGTAGTTTATGTGCTTTGCAAAATGCCAGATAAGCCTCATGACGCCGCTTACCAGTGGTAATGTCGCTGTGTGGTACGCCAAGATAACTGATATTGCGATGCCCCCGATCGTAGAGGCATTGCATCAGAATCTTAATCGCCCCTTCGTCGTCATAACAGACCGAAGCAAAACCTTTTGCGTCATGCGCCAGCAGTACCAGAGATGATTGCCAGTGAGCTAACATTTCTTCCGTTATGCCGGTAAAACCGAACAGCACCACTCCGTCAATATTGCGACGTTTCAGAACGCCTAAATGTTCAGTAACCAGCTGTGGCGAAAACTGGCTTTCCATCATGATCGGATCGTAACCCTGTTCATAGAATGCAGGCAGCATCGTCTGAACGGCGAGATTTTCTGATAACGAATCCAGACGGGTGACGATAATAGCAACCACTTTATCGCTTTGCCCACGCATAGCACGCGCGGATCGGGAAGGGGAAAATCTATGCTGATTCATCACTGCTTCCACGCGCTCGCGCGTGTGCTGACTCACGCCACTTTCGTTATTCAGCACTCGGGAAACCGTGGATTTCCCCACGCCGCTTAAACGAGCAATGTCTTTGATGGTCAGCCGATTTTGCATCCTGTTGTCCCGTAATTTGCGTTTAATTATTTGAGCCTAACTTTACCCACGCATTCAGCAATGGGTAAAGTCTGGTTTATCGTTGGTTTAGTTGCTTGCAGATATTATATCGGCATAAATGCTACGAATATTATTGGATTCTCCTTATTATTTGCGGCGCTTTTTTCACTTACCGGAGGTTATATGGAACCTGATCCCACGCCTCTCCCTCGACGGAGATTAAAACTTTTCCGGTAAGCCTGTCTTTTCACGGCATTACCGGATGTGTAAGGCCGTGACGTTTTAACGTCCCAGCTCATGTTTATTACCTTCAGGTAAGGCTTTGCGACGCCTGAAGATATTTTCTGCACCATGCTTACAGGGTGCGGAGGGACTTCCTATGTTTAAAGAAATTTTTACCCGGCTCATTCGCCATTTACCTTCTCGTCTGGTCCATCGCGATCCGTTGCCTGGTGCGCAACAGACAGCGAATATTCCGATCCCGCCTTCCTTAAGCGCGCATTGCCTGAAAATGGCGGTGATGCCAGAAAAGGAATTATGGAAAACCTTCGGCACGCATCCAGAAGGGTTAAATCAGGCGGAAGTGGAATTAGCCCGCGAACAACACGGTGAAAATAAACTACCCGCGCAACAACCGTCGCCGTGGTGGGTACATTTGTGGGTCTGTTATCGCAACCCCTTTAATATTTTGCTCACGATCCTCGGCGGCATTTCTTACGCCACGGAAGATTTATTTGCCGCGGGCGTTATTGCGTTAATGGTAGCTATTTCTACGTTGCTGAACTTTATTCAGGAAGCGCGCTCCACCAAAGCAGCAGATGCCCTGAAAGCGATGGTCAGTAATACTGCGACGGTGCTGCGCGTAATTAACGATAAAGGCGAAAATGGCTGGCTGGAGATCCCGATCGATCAGCTGGTGCCTGGCGATATTATTAAACTGGCGGCGGGAGATATGATCCCGGCAGATTTACGTATTTTGCAGGCGCGGGATCTGTTCGTCGCCCAGGCATCGTTAACCGGTGAGTCTCTGCCCGTGGAAAAAGCTGCAACCACTCGCCAGCCAGAGCACAGCAATCCGCTGGAGTGCGATACCCTGTGTTTTATGGGCACCACCGTGGTGAGCGGTACGGCACAAGCAATGGTGATTGCCACAGGTGCCAACACCTGGTTTGGTCAACTGGCGGGGCGTGTCAGCGAGCAGGAAAGCGAGCCGAATGCTTTTCAGCAAGGGATCAGCCGCGTCAGTATGCTGCTGATTCGCTTTATGCTGGTGATGGCGCCCGTGGTGCTGTTGATCAACGGTTATACCAAAGGCGACTGGTGGGAAGCGGCACTTTTCGCGCTTTCAGTGGCGGTGGGCTTAACGCCGGAAATGTTGCCGATGATTGTCACTTCGACGCTGGCGCGTGGAGCAGTAAAACTGTCGAAACAGAAAGTGATCGTCAAACATCTGGATGCGATTCAGAACTTTGGTGCAATGGATATTCTGTGCACTGATAAAACAGGCACCCTGACGCAAGATAAAATTGTGCTGGAGAATCATACCGATATCTCCGGTAAAACCAGTGAGCGCGTGCTGCATAGCGCGTGGCTGAACAGTCATTATCAGACCGGACTGAAAAACCTGCTCGATACGGCGGTGCTGGAAGGCATTGATGAGGAGTCCGCCCGTCAGTTGGCCAGTCGTTGGCAGAAAGTGGATGAAATTCCGTTTGATTTCGAGCGCCGCCGGATGTCGGTGGTAGTGGTAGAAAATGCCGAACACCATCAACTGGTGTGCAAAGGCGCATTGCAGGAAATCCTTAATGTATGTTCGCAGGTGCGTCACAATGGCGCGATTGTTCCGCTCGATGACACCATGCTGCGTAAGATTAAGCGGGTTACAAATACGCTTAATCGTCAGGGGTTGCGTGTGGTGGCGGTGGCGACGAAATATCTGCCCGCGCGTGAAGGGGATTATCAGCGGATTGATGAATCCGACCTGATCCTCGAAGGATATATTGCTTTCCTTGATCCGCCAAAAGAGACAACGGCTCCGGCACTGAAGGCATTAAAAGCGAGTGGAATTACCGTCAAAATCCTTACTGGCGACAGTGAGTTAGTGGCGGCGAAAGTGTGCCATGAAGTGGGACTAGATGCGGGAGAGGTGGTAATTGGTAGTGATATTGAAACGCTAAATGACGACGAACTGGCAAATCTCGCGCAGCGTACCACGTTGTTTGCCCGCCTGACGCCGATGCATAAAGAACGCATTGTGACCTTACTGAAGCGCGAAGGGCATGTGGTTGGCTTTATGGGCGATGGTATTAATGATGCGCCCGCCTTACGTGCTGCGGATATCGGCATTTCTGTGGACGGTGCGGTAGATATTGCCCGTGAAGCGGCTGATATCATCCTGCTGGAAAAAAGCCTGATGGTACTGGAAGAGGGGGTTATTGAGGGACGCCGAACTTTTGCCAACATGCTGAAATACATCAAAATGACGGCAAGTTCTAACTTCGGTAATGTGTTCAGCGTGCTGGTGGCGAGTGCATTCTTGCCCTTCCTGCCGATGTTGCCGTTACACTTGCTTATTCAAAACCTGCTGTACGATGTGTCACAGGTGGCGATCCCGTTTGATAATGTCGACGACGAGCAAATTCAAAAGCCGCAGCGTTGGAATCCGGCGGATTTGGGGCGCTTTATGATCTTCTTCGGACCGATCAGCTCGATCTTCGATATTCTGACGTTTTGCCTGATGTGGTGGGTATTTCATGCCAATACGCCGGAAACGCAAACGCTGTTCCAGTCGGGCTGGTTTGTGGTGGGATTACTGTCGCAAACGCTGGTTGTGCATATGATCCGCACCCGCCGTGTGCCGTTTATTCAAAGTTGTGCGTCGTGGCCATTAATGGCGATGACCGCGATCGTAATAGTCGTGGGGATCGCGTTGCCGTTTTCACCGCTGGCTGGTTATCTGCAACTGCAGGCACTGCCGTTAAGTTACTTCCCGTGGCTGATTGCGATTCTGGCAGGGTATATGGTGTTAACGCAGTTGGTTAAAGGGATTTATAGTCGTCGTTACGGCTGGCAGTAAAGAATTAACTGGGCATGGTGGCCCGGATTCAGATTGCAGACAAAGTGAGCTTTGTTCATGCCGGATGCGGCGTAAACGCCTTATCCGGTCTACAAATTCAATAAATTGCAGGAATCACGTAGGCCTGATAAGCGTAGCGCATCAGGCGATTTTGCTTTTGTCATCAGACTTAATCCGGGCATGATAGCCCGGATTTCCATCAAGATTAGCGACGAACAGCGATCGCTTCGATCTCAATCTTCACGTCTTTCGGCAGACGTGCAACTTCAACGCAAGAACGTGCCGGGAAGGTGGCATTGTGCTCGGTGAAGAACGCTTCGTAAGTGGCGTTTACGGTTGCGAAGTCGTTCAGATCTTTCACAAACACGGTGGTTTTAACGATGTCGCCCACTTTCAGGCCAGCGGCTTCCACGATCGCTTTTACGTTATCCAGCGACTGACGCGCCTGTGCAGCGACGTCTGCCGGTACTTCGCCAGTTTTCGGGTTTACCGGGATCTGACCGGAAGTGATGATCATACTGCCCAGATCAACGCCCTGAACATACGGACCGATAGCTGCGGGTGCATTTTCCGTCGCGATAGTTTTGCTCATGATTTCTCCTTTATTACAGCGGTAAAAAGTCTGGCTCATTATAGGGAGCCTGACATTTATTACCAACCGCAATTAATTGGCCAGCACCACATTATGCGAAAACTCTTTTTCACAATATTTGCATTTGAGCGCAATATCATTGGCGCGTTTTCTCACGGCAAAGCTGGAAGAAACCGGTTCTGCATGGCTGATACAGTTGCTGTTCGGGCAGACCAGCACATTATCAATACGTTCCGGCAGGCTGGGGCGTGATTTGCCGACCACTTCATAGTTGTCGATACGGTTTACCGTGGCTTGCGGTGCATACAGTGCCAGTTGGTCTACTTGATCTTCACTTAAAAAGGTATTTTCGATTTTGATCAGATCCTTGCGGCCCATCTCGCCGGAAGGTAGGTTCAGACCGATGGTGATGCGCTGATCGGTTTCGGTTAACTTGAACAAGCTCAACAGCTTAAATCCGATCTGGGCGGGGATATGGTCAATTACCGTGCCGCGTTTAATAGCTTCAACCTGCAATTTATTATCGTGTGTCATCTCTATTTCCCCTTACAGTACCAGATCGCGATTCAGAACCAGTGCCAGTAACGCCTGGCGAGCGAAAATCCCATTGCCTGCTTGCTGGAAGTACCAGGCGTGCGGCGTTTTATCGACATCCGTCGCAATTTCATCAATACGCGGCAGCGGATGCAGCACTTTCATATTGGCTTTGGCGTTGTGGAGATCGCTGGCGCGCAGGACAAACTGCGCTTTTACGTTGGCGTATTCGGACGGGTCCAGACGCTCTTTTTGCACGCGAGTCATATACAGAATGTCCACTTCCGCCATCACTTCTTCAATGGAACTATGCAGACTCCAGGCGATACCTTTTTCATCGAGCATATCCAGAATGTACTGCGGCATTGCCAGCGCATCCGGGGCGATGAAGTAAAAACGGTTGCCGTCGAACTTCGCCAGCGCCTGGGTCAGGGAGTGAACGGTGCGACCATATTTCAGGTCGCCGACCATTGCGACGCGAAGATTGTCGAGACGTCCCTGGGTTTCCTGAATGGTGAACAGATCCAGCAAGGTTTGCGTCGGATGTTGGTTGGAGCCATCACCGGCATTCAGTACCGGTACATTGCCGGAAAATTCGGTTGCCAGGCGTGCCGCACCTTCCTGTGGATGGCGCATCACAATCGCATCGACGTAAGTGCTGATAACCGAGATGGTATCAGCCAGCGTTTCCCCTTTTTTTCCCAGTGAGGTGTTTGCGCTGTCAGAGAATCCCACCACACTAGCGCCCAGGCGGTGCATCGAGGTTTCGAAAGAGAGGCGGGTGCGGGTTGATGCTTCGAAGAAGCAACTGGCAATCACTTTATGTTTCAACAGTTCTGGTTGCGGGTTCGCTTTCAGTTTCGCCGCTGTCGCCAGCACCAGATTAAGGTCATCGCGACTAAGGTCGTTTATGGAAATGATATGTTTTTGATATAGCGGATTAGCCATCTTTTATCTCCTGACGCCTGGGCAAAAAAAAGCCCCTCGATTGAGGGGCTGGGAATAGGTGAACAACGGGAAGAAAAACGGCAGGCCAGCGTCTTTTTTCAGACGCGGTAAGACAAAATGTCGAACACACTGAACCATACATCCTCCCGGCAAATTGTCCGGCATTATACTCAGCCAGAAAGTGGGATCAAGCAATCAATGCAAAAAATTACCCAGGTAAACGATTGTAGTGAATTTATATGCTTTAAAATTGAGTTTTTAACAATATTTTTTTTGTGGCAAGCGGGCAGAAAAACATGCTTTGGCGCAATCGGACAGCAAAAAATGCTGGTATGGCAGTAAGGAATTACGTATAACGAGAGAAATGAAACATTGTTTTAATTGAGGAATGAAAAAGATGATCATCGGAAATATTCATAATCTCCAGCCGTGGTTGCCAGAAGAGTTACGCCAGGCCATTGAACATATCAAAATGCACGTTACGGCAGAAACGCCAAAAGGTAAGCATGATATCGAAGGCAACCGTCTGTTTTATCTTATCTCTGAAGATATGACTGAGCCGTATGAAGCGCGTCGCGCGGAGTATCATGCCCGCTATCTCGACATCCAGATTGTGTTAAAAGGGCAGGAAGGAATGACTTTTAGCACACAGCCTGCGGGTACGCCGGATACTGACTGGTTAGCTGATAAAGACATCGCCTTTTTGCCTGAAGGTATTGAAGAGAAAACAGTTATCCTTAATGAAGGCGATTTTGTTGTGTTTTATCCGGGTGAAGTGCACAAACCGCTGTGCGCAGTGGGTGAGCCTGCTCAGGTTCGCAAAGCGGTTGTTAAGATGCTGATGGCTTAAGCGAGTACCTGCCGGTGGCGACGTGAAGCCGCCTCCGGTACTGAAATTATTTGGCAAGCGTCGCAACCATTACCGCTTTGATAGTATGCATACGGTTTTCCGCCTGATCAAAAACAATGCTGGCGGGAGATTCGAAAACCTCGTCCGTTACTTCCATCCCACCATGTAGGCCAAATTCTTCAGCCATCTTTTTGCCAAGCGTTGTTTGGTCATCATGAAACGCGGGCAGGCAGTGGAGGAATTTGACCTCCGGGTTACCAGTTAACTGCATCATCTTGCTATTCACCTGATAATCACGCAGCAATGCAATCCGTTCAGCCCATTTCTCTTTTGCTTCACCCATTGATACCCACACATCGGTATAGATAAAGTCAGCACCTTTAACGCCAGTCGCGACATCTTCTGTCAGGGTAATATTCCCGCCATTTTGTTGTGCCAGGGCGCGGCATTCCGTAACCAGCGAAGATTCTGGCCAGCATGCCTGTGGCGCCACCAGACGCAAATCCAGACCGGTCAGCGCGGCCGCTTCCAGCATCGAGTTCCCCATGTTATTGCGGGCATCTCCGGCGTAGACCAGCGTCATCTCATTAAACGCTTTACCCGGTAAATGTTCTTGCATGGTCAGCAGATCTGCCAGCAATTGCGTGGGGTGGAACTCATTGGTCAGCCCATTCCATACCGGGACGCCAGCGTATTCCGCCAGTGTTTCGACAATCTCCTGACCATAGCCGCGATACTGAATACCGTCATACATGCGGCCAAGCACGCGGGCGGTATCTTTAATTGACTCTTTATGGCCAATCTGGCTGCCGCTTGGGCCGAGATAAGTGACGCGAGCACCCTGGTCATATGCGGCAACTTCGAAAGAGCATCGGGTACGGGTTGAGTCTTTTTCGAAGATGAGCGCGATGTTTTTACCGGTGAGTCTGGCTTCTTCTTTACCGCTTTTTTTATCTGCTTTTAGTTTAGCGGCTAGCCGGAGCAAGGTGTTGAGTTCAGCTGGCGTGAAATCAAGTAATTTCAGGAAATGCTTATGATAAAACCCGGACATAGATCCCTCCTGTGGCTTACGCCATAATGAATTAAAATTCAATTTATATGTATGAATATTCATTTGCAAGCCTAAAGCATAAAACTTTGTCACAAAGGTGGAGGCAATGTCAGTGGTGTGTGACAATAAGAGTATCAGCAGGACATTAAGAGGAATAAGTCATGGCAAACCCGGAACAACTCGAAGAACAGCGTGAAGAAACACGTTTGATTATTGAAGAATTACTGGAAGATGGCAGCGATCCGGACGCGCTGTACACCATCGAACATCACCTTTCCGCAGACGATCTGGAAACCCTGGAAAAAGCAGCGGTTGAAGCGTTTAAACTCGGTTACGAAGTGACCGATCCGGAAGAGCTGGAAGTGGAAGATGGCGATATCGTAATTTGCTGTGACATCGTCAGCGAATGCGCGTTGAATGCCGATCTGATCGATGCCCAGGTTGAGCAATTGATGAACCTGGCAGAGAAATTCGACGTTGAATACGACGGTTGGGGGACTTATTTTGAAGATCCTAACGGCGAAGATGGCGACGATGAAGATTATGTCGACGAAGACGATGACGGTGTTCGCCATTAATTAATTGATTAAAATGCCCGATAGCACACACTAGCGGGCATTTTTTTAGAGTTCGCGCAACATCCGCACTTCACAATCAACATGGCCCGTGCAGCCAAGTGCATAGTCGATATGTTGAAAACCTAAATGTTCATACAAACCAATCGCTTCTTTCAAAAAAGCGGTCGTTTCCAGATAGCAGCGTTTGAAGCCCATTTCTCGTGCCTGCTCCATCGCCATTAAGGCCAGTTTTTTCGCCAGCCCTTTGCCGCGAATGGCGGGAAGAAAATACATTTTCTGCAGTTCGCAAATGTCCGATTCACTACCTGCTAATGGCGCAATCCCGCCGCCGCCCACCACTTCGCCATTGTGTTCAACTACCCAATAGGCATGACCGGGCTGACTATACACTTGATACAATTCGTCAAGATTGGGATCGGCGACGGTATAGCCTTTATCAGCGGTAAGACCGTACTCTGCGGACACCTGGCGGATGACGCTGGCAATAGCAGCATTATCGGCGGCGGTAAGTTTGCGCAAACGGAGCGCGGGCGAAACGACAACATTCATAGCATAGCTCAATTTCAAATGTATGATTTATAGCTCCCTTTAATACCACCCTCGCTTTGGTGGTGCAAGAAGAAGATAAATCAGAAAATATTAAGCATATATCGCTTAGATAAAGCGTATTCTAGGTGGTCCAGTATCAATTGACTGGAATTATTATCTATATGAATGGAATTTATTTTAGGGATATAGTTCATGAATGGTGTAAACGTAGGGAAAGATAATCCTCGTCACGCATTTGTTTTTACAGGCAAGGGTGGTGAGTATTTTCTTATTTGTCTTGTGAATTTTTTACTGACAATTATTACTCTGGGAATATATGGGCCGTGGGCATTAGTGAAATGCCGTCGTTATATTTATCAACATGTGACACTCAAGGGGCAACCATTTAGTTATAAGGGAACAGGTGGTGCCATTTTTGTTAGCATGTTACTTATTGTGGCGGTTTATCTTCTCAGTATTTCTTGTTTTGCAGGCCAACACTTTGCGCTCGGTTTATTCCTGTTTGCTCTCTTTATCTGCGGTATTCCTTGCATGGCAGTGAAGAGTCTGCAGTATCAGGCGAACATGACCTCGCTGAATGGCATTCGCTTTGGCTTTAACTGCTCAATGCTTCGTGCATGGTGGGTTATGTTAGGTCTGCCTGTTCTGTTGGCGTTAGCTTTTTGGCTCGCACTGCACCTTATTGCGCAAGTGACGACATCGATAGGTGGGTTAATCTTTAACTTAGTGGTCTTAAGTTTGCTTTCCGTCATCGGACTGGGTGTTATCAATGGTATTACCTATAGCAAGTGGATGCCATTACTGGGTAATAACGCGACTTTTGGTGTCCATCAATTTTCCATTAAGGTCAACGTAAAAGAATGCATTAAAGGCTGTATGCTCGCAATATTAACCATGGTTCCTTTCATCATTGTGATTGGTATTATGATTGCGCCAGTATTTCAGCAGTTAATGATGATGACCATGTTGGGTAGGTCCGATGCGGGCAGGGAGCTAGTATTGCAATATTACCCGCAGATTACGGCTTCTTATTTCCTGTATTTTGTCGCGATTCTTGTTTTTGCCAGTTATCTCTATGTCACGTTACGCAATCTGTTTTTGAATAATCTGACACTGGCAAATGGCACTATTCGTTTTCATTCATCTGTTACCGCGATCGGTATGCTTTTGCGCATGTTGGCGGTATTAATGGGGTCCTCAATTACCTGTGGTCTGGCTTATCCCTGGCTGAAAATGTGGATGGTTAGCTGGATTGCTAACAATACCCATGTTCAGGGCGACCTTGATTCGCTGGAGTTAACCAATGATGACAAACCGCAGGATAGCGGTCCGTTAATGTGGATATCTCGCGGTATTATGCCGTATGTTCCGTTTATCTAAATAAAAAGGCCGGAGCATGCTCCGGCCTTCGTTTTCTTCACAGTGTTGATTACAGCGCGGCGATAACTGCCTGCTGTTCAATCAGCTTCGCTTTCGCTTCTGCATAACCTTCCAGCTTCTCACGCTCTTTCGCGATGACCGCTTCCGGTGCGCGGGCTACAAAGCCTTCGTTCGCCAGCTTGTTCTCGATGCGGCTGATTTCACCTTCAATCTTCGCCACTTCTTTCGCCAGACGCGCCAGCTCATCTTCTTTGTTAATGAGGCCCGCCATCGGGATCAGCAGCTCTGCGCCGTCGACGATCTTAGTAACGGAAACCGGGCCTTTGTCATCCGCAGGCAGTACGGTGATGCTTTCCAGACGCGCCAGCGTTTGCAGGAAGCCACGGTTTTCGTTCACGCGACGTTCTGCATCTGCACTGCAACCACGCAGCAGCAGCTCCAGCGGTTTGCCCGGCGCGATGTTCATTTCCGCGCGGATATTACGTACAGCAACGATCGCCTGCTTCAGCCACTCGGTGTCGGCCAGTGCGGCTTCATCGACCTGAGACGCATCGTACTGCGGGAACGGCTGCAGCATGATGGTGTCGGCAGTGATGCCACAAAGTACTTTCACACGCTGCCAGATGGTTTCGGTGATGAACGGAATGATCGGATGCGCGAGGCGCAGCAGACCTTCCAGCACGGTCACCAGCGTATGGCGAGTACCGCGCAGTTCGGCTTCGGTGCCACCGTTCATTACCGGCTTAGTCAGCTCCAGATACCAGTCACAGAACTGGTTCCAGGTGAACTCATACAGAATGCCTGCGGCAATATCGAAGCGGAAGCTGTCCAGCGCTTCGCGGTACGCTTTGATGGTCTGGTTGAACTCAGCCAGAATCCAGCGGTCCGCCAGTGACAGCGTCATTTCGCCGCCGTTGAAGCCGCAATCCTGACCTTCCGTGTTCATCAGCACAAAGCGGCTGGCGTTCCACAACTTGTTACAGAAGTTACGGTAGCCTTCCAGACGCTTCATATCCCAGTTGATGTCACGACCGGTAGAAGCCAGCGCCGCCAGGGTGAAGCGCAGCGCGTCAGTACCGTGCGGCTCAATGCCGTTCGGGAACTGCTTCTCGGTGCGCTTACGGATTTTATCCGCCAGCTGTGGCTGCATCATATTGCCGGTACGTTTTTCCAGCAGTTCTGGCAGCGAAATACCGTCAACCATATCCAGCGGGTCGATAACGTTACCCTTGGATTTGGACATCTTCTGGCCTTCGTCATCACGAATCAGGCCGGTCATGTAAACGGTGTGGAACGGCACCTGCGGTTTGCCATTTTCATCTTTGATGAAGTGCATGGTCATCATGATCATGCGGGCAATCCAGAAGAAGATGATGTCGAAACCAGACACCATTACGCTGGTTGGGTGGAACTGACGCAGGGCGTCGGTGTTTTCCGGCCAGCCAAGGGTAGAGAATGTCCACAGTGCAGAAGAGAACCAGGTGTCGAGAACGTCTTCGTCCTGACGCAGGGCAACATCAGCACCAAGGTTATTTTCTTTACGCACTTCGTCTTCGTTGCGGCCAACATAAACGTTACCCGCTTCGTCGTACCATGCCGGGATACGATGACCCCACCACAGCTGACGAGAGATACACCAGTCCTGAATATCGCGCATCCAGGAGAAGTACATGTTTTCGTACTGCTTCGGTACGAACTGAATGTCGCCGTTCTCAACCGCTTCAACCGCCGGTTGCGCCAGTACATCGGCACGCACGTACCACTGGTCGGTCAGCATCGGTTCGATAACTACGCCGCCACGGTCGCCGTAAGGAACGGTCAGGTCGTGCGGTTTAATTTCTTCCAGCAGGCCAAGCGCGTCAACCGCAGCAACGATGGCTTTACGCGCAGCAAAACGCTCCAGTTTCTGGAACTCTGCCGGGATCTCGCTGGAATAAACATCAGATTCGTTACCTTTGGTATCGAACACTTGAGCGCTTTCACGGATATCACCGTCAAAGGTCAGGATGTTGATCATCGGCAGGGCGTGACGTTTACCGACTTCATAGTCGTTAAAGTCGTGCGCCGGAGTGATCTTCACGCAGCCGGTGCCTTTTTCCATATCGGCGTGTTCGTCGCCAACGATCGGAATACGACGGTTAACCAGCGGCAGAATGACATATTTGCCAATCAGATCTTTGTAACGCGGATCTTCCGGGTTAACGGCCACGCCGGTGTCGCCCAGCAGGGTTTCCGGACGGGTAGTCGCAACCACCAGATAATCTTTACCGTCTGCGGTTTTCGCGCCATCAGCCAGCGGATAGCGGATGTGCCACATCGAACCTTTCGATTCGCGGTTTTCTACTTCCAGGTCAGAGATAGCGGTACGCAGTTTCGGGTCCCAGTTTACCAGGCGTTTGCCACGGTAAATCAGGTCTTCTTTATACAGACGGACGAAAACTTCTTTCACCGCATTGGACAGGCCTTCGTCCATGGTGAAGCGTTCACGCTCCCAGTCGACGGAGTTGCCGAGACGGCGCATCTGACGGGTAATGGTGCCGCCGGATTCCGCTTTCCATTCCCAGATTTTGTCGATGAAAGCTTCGCGGCCGTAGTCGTGACGGGTTTTACCTTCTTCTGCGGCAATCTTGCGCTCAACGACCATCTGGGTAGCGATCCCGGCGTGGTCAGTACCGACCTGCCACAGGGTGTTTTTGCCCTGCATGCGCTGATAGCGGATCATGGTATCCATGATGGTTTGCTGGAAGGCGTGACCCATATGCAAACTGCCGGTGACGTTCGGCGGCGGGATCATGATGCAGAAACTTTCCTGGCTTTCATCGCCATTAGGCTTAAAGTAGCCCTGCTTTTCCCAGTGCTCGTAAAGCGGCTGTTCGATATCTTGTGGGTTGTATGTCTTTTCCATTATTTCCAGGTTGCCGTATTCAGGTTGAAACCAGCCACGCGGTAGGCTTTATAGCGTTCGCGCGCCAGTTGTTTCAGAGAATCTTCATAAGGAACGAAGTCTACCACTTCTGTGAAAGCGGTGGCAAAATCTGCAAAGCTTGTTCGCAGACTAATCAATATATCGCGCGGGCTGCTGCTACGCTTTTGCGGCCAGGCGATCTCCACCGGCGCACCGCCGCGCGGTCCTTCTCCTGCTAAATTATGCGGAACAAAGCTTTCTGCCGGACGTGCCCACAGGGCTTCATCCAGCCGGTAAGCCTGCTTTTCATCTTCACAGGCGATGAGCACGCGCTTACCACTGCGCCAACGTTCTGCGGCAATTTCACACACCAGCAGCTCAACGGCGCTTAAGCCATCGACGGTGGTGTCATTGTCCAGAAGGTAGAACGTTGCGTTTTTCATATATGGGGCTTCTTGTGGTGGATTTAAATATGCATCTGGTAATACACAGCATTGCCTGATGCGACGCTGCCACGTCTTATCAGGCCTACTAGTTCAGTGCTGTGTGTCGGTCGGATAAGGCGTTCACGCCGCATCCGACAATTACAGCGTTGCCTGATGCGACGCTG